>JBJXGQ010000388.1:0-4777 GCA_046160525.1 Burkholderiales bacterium | reverse complement strand
AGCACGCTTGATGTCGTCTTGGCTGGCGTCGCGCGCCACGCCCATGAATTGGTAATAGTCCTTGAATTCCATGGTCTCATTCAATCATTGGTCCAAAACACCGTCACTGATCCATGTCAAATGGGGTACCTAGTGTCATTCTTAAACTGCTGCAATGTGCGAGCTATTTGGGATGTCGAGCCTGCAACCCGCCACGATACAACTCTCCTTCAAGGAGTTCTCGCGCCACGGGGGACTAACTGGAGCGCACAAGGATGGATGGGGCATCGCCTTCTATGAGGGCAGCGACGTGCGTTTGATGAGGGAGCCCGGCGCGGCAAGTGACAGCGCCTTGGCGCGCTTCGTACAAGAGCATCCTCCGGCGAGCTGTTTGGTCGTGAGCCATATCCGCAAAGCCACGCAGGGAAGCAATAATCTGGCGAATTGCCAGCCCTTTGCGCGCGAGCTCGGAGGGAGGATGCATGTATTTGCGCATAACGGGCATTTCGATCGCGAAACGCTGGCGCTTCAATTTCCGCTTGGTGTGTACCGGCCAGTTGGCGACGGTGACTCGGAGTACGCCTTTTGCGCATTGCTTGATCGCATGCGGACACTCTGGCTGCGCGCGAACGAATTGCCGCCTGTCGAGGAACGACTGAAAATCGTCGCGAAATTCGCAAGGCAAATACGGCCGCTCGGGCCGTCGAACTTCCTTTATGCGGATAGCGACACATTGTTTGTCCATGGACACAAACGCACCCACGCCGGGGGTATCCACCCGCCCGGGTTACATGTCCTGCACCGCCGTTGCGAACAACCCCCGGCCACCTTCCGTGCCGAAGGTCTTGCCATTGCCCTGGGAACGGAACGGCAAGAGGTGGTTCTGGCCGCGAGCGTGCCTCTGACGGCGGAGGAGCCGTGGCAACCGCTCGAAGAAGGCGAGATTCTCGCGCTTCGCAAGGGTGAAATCATCGGGCGAGCCTTGGCCTCACCGCACGATGCCGGCACGCAACCACATTAATGGGAGATCTTCATGGCGGAGCACCTTTCTTTCACCCTAGATCTGGACCAGCTGGAAAACTACGAATTCAGAGTCAAGTTTGATTGGCCGGGTACCGCCAGTCTATTACTGGACGAGCCTGAACCCCTGGGCAGGGGCCGCGGGCCGAATGCGGCGCGCCTCGTCGCCGCCGCGGTGGCAAATTGCCTGTCAGCAAGCCTGTTTTTTTGCCTACGAGACAAATTCAAGCAGCAACCCGGCAAGCTAAGCGCCCAAGTCACCGCGCAGCTTTCGCGTAACGAGCGCGGCCGGTTGCGAATCGGCGAGCTTGACGTCGCCATTCGGCTCGCCGAGGGTGCGCAAGAACTTGCTCATCTAGATCGCTGTGCACGGCAGTTCGAGGACTTCTGTGTCGTCACCGAAAGCATCCGTCGCGGCATCCCGGTACGAGTGCGAGTGCTCGATCGAGATGGCGCCACGGTTCATGAGGCGGGCGGAACCACAGGGGCCCCCGCGGGCTCCGATTGAAATGACGCCACAACTTCCACCATGCCACCCATAACAAGAACGCTCATCTACGCCAATGTGGCGGTCTTCTTCGCCCAGATTTACTCCGGCGCTAATTTAATTGGGCTGTTTGGTCTTTGGCCGGGTGCCTTGGCACCCTGGCAGCCGGTGACTTATGCGTTCTTGCATGGTGGTATTTCTCACCTGCTCTTCAACATGCTGGGCCTCTACATGATGGGCGCGGAAGTGGAGCGGGTATTGGGTGCTGGCCGCTACCTGCGGTGCTATTTGTTCAGCGTTGTGGCGGGCGCCGCGACACAGCTCATTGTGGCGTGGCTGACCCAGGATCTAGACCGTCCCGTCATCGGCGCGTCCGCTGGCGTGTTTGGATTGGTGCTGGCCTATGCGATGTATTTTCCCAGACGCCAAGTGATGCTTCTCTTTCCACCCATTCCCATGCAAGCCCGCACCTTCGCTGCGGTGTACGCAGTGGCCGAATTGGTATTGGGAGTGACGGGTACTCAATCGGGTATCGCGCATTTCGCCCACCTCGGCGGCATGCTGGGTGCCTATTTGAGCATTCGGCACTTTCCCGGCGAAAGGGCGCATTGGCGCTGACCAGCCGGCTAGCGTGACAACGATGACCTGCTCGGCGGGCATTCCGGCGGTGTACACGCAGGTGTTGGCGTTGAGCAAGTTGCCCACTTGGCAATACCATGCCTATCTATTGCTCTACATCCTGGTTTTCATGTTGGACGACCTCATCGTGTTCGGCGCGGCCATGATCGCGGTGGAAGCGGCGAGTCTGGGCTCGCGCTACGTGCGCTGGTCCCATCTGGTTGGTGGCATAGTCCTGCTCGCCATCGGGGCGGTGCTGCTGCTGCGTCCCGGGTGGCTGTCTTTCTCCGGTTAACAACGAGCCGCCGTGCACTTGATTCCGTGACTTCTGTCACCGAAAGCGCGCGCTCGCCGCACTAATCTTGCGCTAGATCAAAACGCCTTTGTCGCTAGTGCAGCATCATTCCAGCGATTCAAGCATGGTCCCCTGTTCCCGGCGATTCCCGGCACCGAGATGGGAACACATCGGTACCGGGCAAAGGATGCAATCATGTCACGTAGTATGAAGCCAGCCGTACACATCATGGGTGCCGCCATCGCGAGCGTTTTCATCGCGATGGCCGACGCGCAAGCGCAAGACCAGACGCAAACTCAAGACCGGACGCATAGCCAGGACCAGGCTCGTGATCAAGAACGCACCCAACTACGCGATCAAACGCCGGCGCAAGACCAAACCAAGACGCAAAGCCAGGTTCGCAAGCGCGAACAGGTTTACGGCAGCCAGTTAATGACCCGTAAGGAGCGCGCCGAGTATCGCAAGCGAATGCAAGTGCTCAAGACCGAGGAGGAGCGCGAGCAATTTCGCCTGGAGCATCACAAGAAGATGCAAGAACGCGCCAAGGCGCGAGGGATGGTCTTGCCTGACATGCCGCCGCATGACCGTGGACACATGGGTCCGGCGGGTGGCGGACGCCCCGGTGGGGGCAGCAAGCGTTAGGCTTTAGCTTTACGCGAGGGTACAACGGACCCATCGGATCGCGCGGCCCTCGCGTCATGAATGCATAAGGTAAGAGAAAATCATGGCTACTACATCTAGCGTTAACACCACGGTAAGGAATTCACCACCGGAATCGGCCATCGAGGCCAAGGTATGGGACATTCCGACTCGGATCTTTCACTGGTCCATTGTTGCTTTGGTCGCCATCGCATGGGCGAGCGGCGAAGAGGAAGGAACCGCATTTATCATTCACAGCGTTGCGGGCTATGCACTGATAACCGCCTTGATCTTTAGATTCGCGTGGGGCTTCGTTGGTGGCACCCATGCTCGCTTTTCCGATTTCTTGCAGCCGTGGTCCGTCGTCGCGTCCTATGCCAAGCAACTTGCCAAGCTCAAGCCCGCGCGTTTCGTGGGTCACAATCCGCTGGGGGGCTGGATGGTCGTGCTGCTGCTGGCCGTGCTCACGCTCATGGTAGTAAGCGGCCTGTTCGCGCAAGGCGATGAAAATCTCGCGGGCCCCTGGGCCGCTAACGCTATCGGATTGTCCAGTCATGATTGGTACGAGGTGCACGAAGCCTCGTTTAATGTGCTGCTTGTGTTGATCGTGGTGCATGTCGCCGGGGTCGTGGCCGATCAATTCCTCACCGGAGACAAGTTGGTCCGAGCCATGTTCACCGGCAACAAGAGAATTGCGCAAAGCGAGCAGGTGGCCCCGGCCGCGCAAGCCGGGGTCGCGAAAGCGCTTGGAGTGTTGGCGATAGCGGTGATTGCGACGGGCTTTATCGTTGGCTGGCAGATTCCAACCAGCACCGGGGGGCACGCCGGCACCGAGGAGCATGGCGAGGGCGCGGAGAATAGTAACCGTGATGACTAGATTCGCTCTTATTCGGACCCATGATCCCGGATCAAGGCCTTTTTAGCGCGCACAATATCGCCGTTGTTGCCGCGACGGGCTTTGTCGTACTCGCCTGCGTCCTCCTGCACTATGAAGTGTTCTCATGGCTCACGCGGGTGTTGGCGCGAATGCACTCGCGCATTCGCAGGCGGCGGATACTGCTGCTGATACTAGGTCTGCTTGCGCTGCATGTGACGGAAGTCTGGTTGTTTGGCATTGGATATTTTTTTCTGCTTGATGACCAAAGTTTCAGCCGCATACACGGATCGGCAGGCGGATTGCTCGATTTGGTGTACTTCTCGGCCGTCGTCTACACGACACTTGGCCTAGGCGATCTCGTACCCGCCGGTTCCATACGGTTCATGACTGGCATGGAGGCGCTGACAGGATTCGTTCTGATCACCTGGTCGGCGTCGTTCACCTTCCTCGAAATGCAGAGATTCTGGAAGAACGACTAGCCCCGATTCAGGCTACTTGATTTTCGTCAAGGAGACCTTGTCGTTGGCGGTTAAGCTTCCCGGCACGGGCGCAATGAACGCGCATTTGGGAGGATCCAGACGATGAGCAAACTACTCGTAGCATTCGATGGTTCGGAAAACGCCATGCGCGCTTTGCGCTACGCCATCGGCCTCGCAAAAGAACAAGCAGCGCTTGCGCTTCATGTCGTTCACGCCCACGAGGCACCTTTGGTGTATGGCGAGCTTGGTCTTTATGTCTCGAACGAAAAGCTTGCCGAACTGCAAAGAGAGCACAGCGCGCGCGTACTGGATGGTGCCGAAAAAGTATTGAAGGAAGCGGCTGTGCCGTACACGAAGGAAATCCTGGCCGGCCCTGTCGCTAA
>JBJXGQ010000387.1:0-3218 GCA_046160525.1 Burkholderiales bacterium | reverse complement strand
CACACCAGGTCCGGACGGGATTACCGGGGCCATCAGACGGGCTGAGGAAATCGTGGCCTCGGACCCGAAGAAGTACTACATGCCGCAGCAGTTCAATAACCCCGCCAACCCCGCGATTCACCGCGCCACCACGGCGGAGGAAATCTGGCGCGACACGGATGGGCAGGCCGATATCCTCGTCGCGGGTATCGGAACCGGCGGGACCATCACCGGGGTGGGCGAAGCGCTCAAGGCTCGTAAGCCGTCCTTCAAGTGCGTGGCGGTGGAGCCCGATGCCTCGCCCGTACTCTCGGGTGGCCAGAAGGGGCCGCATCCTATTCAGGGAATCGGCGCGGGGTTTATTCCGCAGATTCTCAATACCAAGATTTACGACGAAGTGGTGCGCGTGAAGAACGACGACGCCATGGACATTGCCCGGCGCATGGCGAAGGAGGAGGGGCTATTGGTCGGCATATCCTCGGGGGCTGCCATGTGGGCGGCCCTGCAAGTGGCCAAGCGCACGGAAAACGCGGGCAGGGTGATCGTGACCATCATTCCTTCTTTCGGCGAGCGCTACCTGAGCACGGCGCTATTCGCCGGGCTGATGGATTAACTTACAAGCAAAAGATTTTATTCGCTGTCATTTCCCTCATCCCAACCCTTCTCCCGGTGGGAGAAGGGCTTTTACTTCCCTCGCCCTCCGGGAGAGGGACCGAGGGTGAGGGAAAAGATGTGTCATGAACTACCAAACATCAATAGGAATCACCGTAACGCCTTGAATGCGTCCTCCACGATGCCCAGTGTCTTGTCCACGTCGGCATCGGTGTGGGCAGTGGAGATATAGAACTTTTCGTTGGGGTTCACCAGCAGGCCGCGTTTCATAAGTTCGATGGCCCAGCGCCAGCCGAGGTCTTTGTCGGCGGTGGTGAGGTCCATCCAGGTTCGCAGGGGTTTGCGCTCGGTAAAGCGGATTCCCCAGACGGCATCCTCGCCGGGGGCCTGCACGGCGAAGCCATGGCGTTGGCCGGCTTCGACCATGCCCGCGCGTAGGCGCGAGCCAATGCGCCTGAGATGCTCGTAGGTTCCGGGTTTGGAGAGGGCATCCAGTGCGGCGAGGCCCGCCACCGCGCACACCGGGTTTCCGTTCAACGTGTTGGTGGCCCATACCACTTCAGCCTTTGGGCGGTTACGGGCATCGAGCACGGACATGATTTCCGCGCTACCGACAATAGCCGCCATGGGAAAACCGCCGCTGATGGCCTTGCCGTAGCAGGCTAGATCGGGCACGACGCCATACTTCTCCTGCGCGCCCCCCCAAGCGATGCGAAAGCCCGTGACGATTTCATCGTAGATCATCACGATGCGGTGCTTGCGCGTGACCTCTCGAATGGCTTGCAGGAAACCGGGCGCGGGTTGCAGCACACGCTGCAGCGGTTCGATGATGACGGCGGCGAGCTCCTTCGCGTGGCGCTCGATCATCTCCACGGCGCGCTCGGTTTCGTTGAATGGGGTAACCAATACCGTGTCACCGGTGGCGTTGGGCACGCCTACGGAGTCGGGTTTGGCATGGGGATAGTCCGAGGCTTGGCTCGGCACCGTGCCCCATAGGTTGTAGTCGTGCATGCCATGCCACGCGCCTTCGAATTTGAGCAACTTGTTGCGCCCGGTCCATGCGCGCGCCACCCTTAACGCATAGAACGTAGCCTCCGTGCCCGAGCCAGTAAAGTGCACGACTTCGCCGCAAGGAACAGCGTCCACCAAGCGCTTGGCGAGCAAGATGGCCGGTTCGTTGAGAAAAAAGTAAGTGGTGCCCTTGGGTAACTGTGCTTGCACCGCCTCGGTAATGGCGGGATGCCCGTGGCCAAGTAAAGCGGGCCCGGAACTCAAGTGATAGTCGATGTATTCGCGCCCGGCCACGTCCCACACGCGGCTTCCCTCGCCGCGTGCAACCACCAGATTCAATTCCGGGGGCAAGATGAAAAGGCCCGTACCGCCACCGGCCAGGTACTGTCCTGCTTGGGATAAGAGTGCTGCCTGGTGTTGTGCTTTTTTCTGATCGGTCACGTACGATCTCCTTTGAGTGTCCCCAAGAATAGCGTAGAGTTTACGCGCCATCCACATTCAACTTTTAATCCCATGTCCATAGGTTTGGTGTTGTTCGGTCACGGTGCTCGCGATCCGCGCTGGCGCGAGCCCTTCGATTCCTTGCTGCGCTCGGTATCTGCGAAGCACGCCGGGCCAGTGTCGTTGGCTTTTCTGGAGTTGATGGAGCCCAGCTTATCGGCCGCCGTCGCGCAATTAGTCCAGCGCGGGGCTACTCGTGTCGTGGTCGTCCCCTTGTTCCTCGGCACGGGCGGGCATATCCGCCGCGATTTGCCCGCGCTCATCGAGGAGGCCGCCCGCGCGGCCAAGGTGCCCATGAGCGCGGTCACGCCCGCGGGCGAAGACCCGATGATTCTGAATGCCCTGGCCGAGTACTGCTTGATCAGTGTTAGCCGCTCGCTTAGCTGACTCGGTCTCCCGTGGCGTGATCTTCAGGTTTCTTGGGGGGTTGCATGAGCCGGTCGCAATAGGCGATGGCCATGGCCGAGAGCAAGAATGCGATATGAATGACCGTCTGCGCGATCAGCGTCTTGTTATCGTAGGCTGAAGCGTTGATGAAGGTCTTGAGTAGATGGATCGAGGATATGCCAATGATGGCGGTGGCGAGCTTGACCTTGAGCACCGACGCGTTCACATGGGAAAGCCACTCCGGTTGGTCGGGGTGCTGTTCCAAATGCAAGCGCGAGACGAAGGTTTCGTAACCTCCCACGATCACCATGATGAGCAGGTTCGAGATCATCACCACGTCGATCAGCCCCAGCACCACGAGCATGATGACGGTCTCGTTGAGTTTCTCCGGCCTGCTCATGCCTTGCACCGCAACCGCCGAAATGATGTGATCCAGGGATGCCTGGTTCCCCATCACGGCTCCGATCAAATCCGACAACTCCACCCAGAAGTGCCACACGTATACGCATTGCGCGAGAATCAAACCGAGGTATAAGGGCAGTTGCAGCCACCGGCTGGCGAATATCAAGGTGGGCAGTGGCCGCAGGGCGCGGGCTTCGTTGGGGGGGAGAATTTTCATGGATGATTTAGGCAAAGTGGATGCGCGCGGATTCTAACCAATCGGTGTGCCGGCGCATCGCGCATTTGGATATGGATGCTTTCTACGCTTCCGTGGAACTGCTGCGCTA
>JBJXGQ010000386.1:0-4961 GCA_046160525.1 Burkholderiales bacterium | reverse complement strand
GGAATGATTACGAGCGCCCGTATTCATTCTTCACGTGCAGGACTCGTCTTGAATAGAAAGACTTTAATGGGAAACCGCTCACGAAAAAGTGTGTGCGCGATTGCCTTTTCCGGTCCCCGATCATGGTGGCCACTGTCGGGATTTCTTACACCTCGCCATGCATTGCACCCATCGTATCCGATTAACTTGTTGAATGTAAGTGGTTTAGTCCACACCGCACGGAAATTGCGGTGGGGCATTGGAATTCGATTTGCCATCAACTTCGGAGCCATGAATGAACACAGAACGGAAACAGCGTATACGTACTCGAGTCGTGGCTCGCACCCTAGCGACCTTGCTTCTTATGACCACGGCCGGAATCGCATCGGCTGGGCTCGTTACTCAGACCCTAGGCAACCCGTCTCCGGGCTTCAACGATGGGGATGTCCCGGCTGTATTTCCGGACTTGGTCAACGCACAATCAGGGCAGCCTTCACCTTTCGATGGCGGACTCGGCAGCGATCTTTTCGAAAACGGATTGGCGACGTGGACATTCAACTACGGTGCAATCGCATCTCCCCTGGTTTCGGCCAGCCTTCGGATCGGGATCGCGGATCACGACTCCGCCGCGTTAGGTAGCCAACTAAGTGGCTTCACAGCCGATGGCGGGGATTTCACCAGTGCGCTGGATGCTCTGTTTGAGAGTGGGGGCGGCGCTGGCGATAGCCAATACAAAATCTATACTCTAGACGTCTCATCGATCCTGGCCAACTTGGTGGATGGAAGTGCAACTATTAGCCTTGCATTGAAAGGCCCAGGGCTGCTGACGGACATATTCAACAACAACGCCGAAGTCAGCAGCGATTTCAACGGGTTCTTCTTGATCTTTTCCAAGCTTGATATCGTTACGCAAGATCAAACCCCCACCGTGCCCGAGCCCGGCACACTCGCCTTGTTCGGGATTAGCGCTCTTGCCTTGGCGGGTGCCGCCCGCCGACTGAAACATCTGTAGTATCCATCACCAACTTCATTAGGAGACAATCATGGCGGACCCCTTTATTGGGCAAATTCAAGCCTTCGGTTTCAACTTCGCGCCTCGAGGCTGGGCACAATGCAACGGCCAGTTATTGCCCATCGCCCAAAACCAAGCCTTATTTGCGTTGCTGGGGACATTTTACGGGGGAAATGGCCAAACAACTTTTGGTTTGCCGGATTTGCGGGGAAGATCGCCCATCCATGTTGGTCAAGGACCAACCCTATCGAACTACACCCTGGGGGAACAAGGGGGCCAGGAATCGGTCACGTTGACGCCGCAGCAAATGCCTCAGCACACCCATACAGCCCGAGCGCTTGCGGGGAACGGTAACTCCAAGGTGGCAGCGGGAAATGTGTGGGCCAAGGATGCTGGGGTCTCATCCGCGACCTATAGTTCGGTCGCGCCCGATTCGAGCATGTCCGCTCAGGCGATCGCAAGTACAGGTGGGTCGCAGCCTCACGAAAACCGCCCGCCGTACCTTGTGATTAACTGGTGTATTGCGCTAGAGGGAATATTCCCGTCTCGCAACTAATGGGGGAGTAACGCCCGAATGACTCCGACAGACGCGCTAGTTGAAGATGGCCTCGTAACGCGGGCCTATGCTGTCTGGGCCCACGGGCACAATGAATATCTGATGTGCCCCGATTGCACCGTGATTGACAGAGAACGTTTGCTGAGGAAGTAGGAGTTGCGTGGGACCCCTGAAGAGCAGGAAAAATGGTTGGCGTCCAAGCTTTGAAGGAAGTGCGTGCTTGAGCGGTGCTGCCTCGATGAGTTCAAGCCGAACAGCGAGGCCTTCGGTCTCCAGTTCGAAATGTTGGTGCAGCAAGGGGGCGAACAGATCGAGCGTGATCGGGGCTGTCATGGCGGGCAAGGCTTTAAAGGAAGACTCAGAGCAAGTATCCGAGGAAACTAAGTTAGGAGACCGATTATGAAACAGCGACGTGACTTTTTGGTAGGGGCCGGCACCGTTCTAGCCCTCGCCGCCACACGGCCGGATATGTTGTTTGCCGCGACCGTACCTAATGCCAACGAAGTGGGCTTTTCGCAGGGTATGAGCAAGGCCAAATTCGAAACCTTGCTCAATCAGAGTTTCTACGTCCACACGGACGACCAAGGTGTGGTCGCGCTAAGTCTCGTGGACGTCACGGAAACAAAGCTAAGCAAGAAAGGCCAGAGCAAGACTGCCCGTGATGTCGAGCGATTTACCCTTACGTTCCGGGGGCCTACCTTGTCACCCCTGGCTGCCGGCCTATACGAGATCGACCATTGGGTGGCAGGAAGGACTTCCATCTACCTTCAGCCGAAAAATACGCCTGGGCTTTACGGGGCAATCTTCGCGCTTTTGCGCTAGGAAGGATTCGGGCTGCGGTGCCCCGAAAGACCATGCGGCCTGCGCAGAGGCTCTGCCTGACTCAAACAATTACGGATTTCCTTGGCGAAACCGGCATACCCATCACTTTTCGTCCCCTCACGCAAAACACCTTCCTTCCTGGTATCTGGATCGAAAAGGGAGCGCTCGTCGTGGATGAGGGCAAGCTAACGCAGCCCGGCGACTTGCTGCACGAGGCAGGGCATATCGCGGTGCTACCGGCATCGGGGCGCCCTCATCTGAATGGCCAAGTGGACAGCGATCCCGGGCAGGAGATGGCGGCCATCGCTTGGTCGTGGGCCGCGCTCGTTCGGCTCAATCTGGCTCCGGAGCTTGTCTTCCATCCACAAGGCTATAAAGGTGCGTCGCGGAGCATTGTGGAGAACTTTTCCCAGGGCCGGTTCTTTGGCGTTCCGCTGCTGCAATGGTACGGTATGACGTTAGGTTCAGAGCCTGGCAATGGTCTTGGCGTGAGACCTTACCCGGCCATGATTTCTTGGCTTCGTAGTTAATCCCGAAGTCCTGTTAAAGGGCGAGCACATTAGTCCTCAACCCAGCCGCAGCGGCAATTGCCGCAATCGTTTTCCAGTCGCCGCGAACAAGGCGTTTGCCACCGCCGGTGCAATAGGCGGCGTTCCGGGTTCGCCAACCCCACCCATCGAATCCGCGCTCCGCACGATGTGCACTTCCATCAGGGGCGATTCCATCATGCGTAGCACCGGGTAGTCGTGGAAATTGCTCTGTTCCACGCGCCCGTTCTTCAGCGTGATTTCGCCATCGAGCGCGGCGCAGAGGCCGAAGATAATGCCGCTTTCCATTTGCGCCACCACCGTATCCGGATTGACCACCGGACCGCAATCGATGGCGCACACCCCACGGTGAGAGGAAGGGGGCAGGCTTGCTATGTTGCATAACCCTAAAAACGGCTATTGACCGATGTAAATTCCGCTAAGCTTTTGACTTGGTAGGCGTGAACGATCAATAGGAGGCTCACCCAATGGGAGAGGCGAAACGGCGTGCGGATGTTGCAGTGCGAGAGACGGTTGAGGCGTTGACGGTAGACACGATGGGCGCTCGTGTGCAGGTGCGCTGGAACTCGCGGCGTGCTGCCACGCCGTTTGGCCAGTTGGCGTTTTTCTTGGAGTTTTTGAATCTCACGGGGTTGTACCGGCGCTGGGAGGAGGAGTGTCCGCTGCGTTACTCAGGCCCGAACGCATCGCGCACGCAAGACATTATTGGGACGGGGTTCTTGTCGGTGCTGGCGGGGCACCGGCGTTACGCGCATATCGCGACCTTGCGCGCCGATACACTGAGTCCGCGGTTGCTGGGATTAAACGCGCTGGTGTCGGAGGACACGGTGCGCCGGGCGCTGATCGCACTCGATGAGGAAGCCGGACGCGGGTGGATGCAAAAACATCTGGATGCCAGTGTCTGGCCGCTGTTGAACGCGCCGTGGATCCTGGATGTGGATGTGACCATCAAGCCACTGTACGGCAAACAAGAAGGCGCGGTGGTGGGCTACAACCCGAAGAAACCGGGGAGGCCCTCGCATGCGTACCATACCTATCAGATGGCCGGATTGCGTTTGATGCTTGGGGTGGAAGTGGCGCCGGGTAACCAGAGTCATTCGAACACGACGCTGCCGGGGTTGATCGAATTAATCGAACGCTTGCCGGCGGACAAACGCCCGCACTTGGTCAGAGGCGATGCGGGGGCTGGAGGAGAAGCCACGATGGGCGCACTGGAAGCGCGTGCGCAACACTACTTGTTCAAGCAGCGGCTCACGAAGAACGTGAAGCTTCACATCGAGCGCGCCTTTGCGCGCGGACAGTGGCACGATGCGGGACAGGGCTGGCAAGGCCAAGACGGCGAGATCCAGTTATTGGGATGGAGCAAAACGCGGCGCATCGTGGTGTTGCGCCGGCCCTTGACCGGGGAGACGCTGTTGTGCGAGAACGAAGAGCAGTTGCAACTGGCTTTCGTGGAGAAAGAGCGTCCGGTGAAAGGCTACGAGTATGCCGTGTTGGTGACGGACTTGAACCACGAACTACGCATGATTGCGCAACTGTACCGGGACCGGGGCGATGCGGAGAACAGCTTCGATGAGATCAAGAACCAGTGGGGGTGGACCGGGTTCACCACGCAGGATCTGGCGCGCTGCCAGTTCAGCGCCATGGCGGTGGCCTTGGCCTACAACTGGTGGAGTCTATTCGTACGCTTGGCGCACCCCAAGGCAAGACTCGAAGCCATCACGGCGCGCCCGCTGCTGCTCTCGGGTATTGGAGAACTCACGCATCATGGCGGACAAACGCACTTGGCGATCACGCCCATGCACGCCAAGGCGGGATTTGCGCAGGAGTTATTGACTCGCGTAAGCCAGCGTTTGAGGCAGTGGAAACAAGCTGCGGAGCAATTGAACGCGGGGAGCGTGTGGCAGCGCGTGTGCGAGTTCATCGCCACCGCGGTGACCGGAATCAACTGGCTCGCGACGAGACCACCGCCTCAATTGCCGCACCGCGCAACGGGTTAATCGCCGTTTTTAGGATAACTGGAAATGAGCAAGAACGAATTGAT
>JBJXGQ010000385.1:0-6092 GCA_046160525.1 Burkholderiales bacterium | reverse complement strand
TGGGGGCTAAAATCAACACCTGGTTCAAGCCCCAAGTCCCCAGCCCCGAGCCCCTCGCCGTTACAAGCCCCCAGTCCCTAGCCCCTAGCCCCCGCCGTTAAGAGTTATCAACGGCCACAACCCGTCTCCGCCGCCCTCGCACACTTGCCGCCCAAGTTGTTCCGACCAATGAGCGTGGGTGCCGAATTCGCTGCGCCAGGACCATAGGCGGCGGGTGAGGTAGTGCAGGCTGTGTTCATAGGTGAAGCCGATGGCGCCATGGACAGCGTGGGCGATGGCGGCGGCTTTGCCGGCGGCTTCGCTGGCACGCGCCTTAGCGCAAGCGGTGGCGAAGACTGCTGGGTCTTGCTCCGCCATGGCGAAGGCGTATTCGGCAGCGATGGTCACGCTGGCTGATTCGCTGGCGAGCACGGCGAGTTGTTGCTGGATGGCCTGAAACTTTGCGATGGGTTTGCCGAATTGCACGCGGTCGTTGGCGTACTGCACGCATAGTTCCACCATGCGGTCCATGGCGCCCGCGATCTGTGCCGAGCGCAGCATGGCGCCATAGGTTTGCACGGGATCGTAGGTGAGGCGCTTGGGAAGAGGCATCACCGCGTGCGCGGGGGCGCCACTGAAATCCAAACGGTCGCGCGGCTCGCGGGCGATGTTTTGATCGCTGTGTACGCTGGTACGGTTGCGCTCGATGAGTACCAGGTAGCGAGTGCCGTCATGGGAGACGCTGGTGACGGCGAAGTCCGCCGCGCCACCCCAGGGCACGGCATCCAAGCTGCCGTGCAGACGCCAGTTACTTGCGTGCCGTTCGAGCCTTGTGCTGGCGTTGGCGCGGCCCAGGGTGAGGCGCCCCGTGGGGATGGGAATGCCTGCTTGGTCCAGCAACGCACAAGCCGCCAAACTTTCGGGTAACGGCAAGGGGAGGGCGTAGCGGCCGCAGGCGAAGACGATGGGGAATAAATCTGGCCACGGTGCGCCCACGCCGCCGGATGCTTCCGTGGCGGACGCACGTGCGAATCCGCCTTCGTCCAGCAGATTGAAGAGTGCTTCTTGCCAATTGCCTGCCTCGGCGCTTTGCAGCAGCGCCGGGTTGACGTGGTCCGTGAGAATGCGATGGATGCTGTCTTCGAATAGTTGTCTCATTAGCGCACTCCCAGGCCACGCGCGATGATGCCGCGCAAAATTTCTCGCGTTCCCCCGCGTAGCGAAAAGGAAGGCGCGAATTGCGTGATGTAGGCCAGCAATTTCTCGTAGTCCTCGCCACCAAGGGAGGGTGTGCTTTCCATGAGGCCGTGGATCATCTCGGGAATATCTTGCTCCAAGGTAACGCCCAGATCCTTGACATAGGCCGCTTCCGTGGCGGGATTCTCGCCTTTGTTCAGGCGCGCGGCGATGCTAAGGGACATCTGCCGGTATACGGCGAGTTTCGAGACGATGCCGCCGATGACCATGGCCGCGCGAGTGTCAGGCTTTGTCCCTAGCCGGTCGATGAGCTCTTTCACCAGCGCGTGGCAACTCAAGAAACGCTCGGGGCCGCTGCGCTCGAGGGCCAGTTCCGCCACCACTTGCGCCCAGCCGTTTCCTTCTTGGCCGACCAGCCGGTCATCGCCCACGAATACATCCTGGAACACCACTTCGTTGAATGAGTTGTCGCCAGTCAAATCGCGTATGGGCCGAATGCTGAGGCCCGCCGCTTTCAAATCGACGAGAAACTGCGAAAGCCCCTGGTGTTTCTCCGCGGCGTCCGCGGTGCGCACCAAGGTAATCATGTAATCGCAGCGGTGGGCGTTGCTCGTCCATATTTTGGTACCGTTGATGCGCCACCCGCCGTCTGCCCGCCGCGCTCGGGTGCGGATGGAGGCCAAGTCCGAACCGGAATCCGGCTCGCTCATGCCGATGCAAAAGGACATCTCGCCCCGGCAAATGGCGGGGAGAAAGAACTCCCTCTGCGCCTCGGTTCCGTAGCGCAGGATGAGGGGGCCGCTTTGCCGGTCGGCGATCCAATGGGCGATGACCGGCGCCCCCGCCGCCAGCAACTCCTCCACGATTACGTAGCGCGCGAAGGCGCTCATCTCGCCCCCGCCGTAGCGCTTGGGCCAAGTGACGCCGATCCAGCCTTGGGCGCCGAGCTTGCGGGTAAATTCCGCGTCGTAGCCCATCCAGGACTTGCCCGCGAGAGGGCGGGGGCGCGCGCCAAGCTCCCGGCGCAGGAACGCCCGTACGGGTTCGCGCAGCGCCTCCGCCTCTGGCGGCAGCGTGCACAAGGGAAAGCGCGATAGGGTCATGGAGCCGCCGTCTGTGTTTTGAGCATGATGGTGATGTGTGGCAATGAGGGAGGCTAGGGGTCGCCCGGAGCAAAATTTGATGGTAATGTTATCAGGCGTACAAGTCCTCCGGTTCCACGATGGCTGCATGCCGGCTTGAGGGGAAACGGCGGGAAGTGTGCGAAAACCAAGCAGCGTTCATCGATAACGTGAGGAGATATACCAAAATGAGTCAAGCCAGACGCAGAGTCGTAGCGGCCATGATGGGGACTGCATTCGCAGTAGCAGCCACATCTGGATGGTCGCAATCGGGAAGCGAGTGGGTGAATTACGGGGGCGATCATGCCAACACCCGTTACAGCACGCTCAATCAAATCAGTACGAGCAACGTGAAGAACCTGAAGGTGCAGTGGATCCATTCCCTGGGTACCGTCGACACGCAGGAGAATTCTCCGATCATTGTCGGCGATACCATGTATGTCAGCAGTTCCACCGGGCCCAAATATGTCTTTGCACTCGACGCCAAGACGGGAAAGGTCAAGTGGAAGCACGAACCCGAATTGCCCAACGACTACTTCGCCACGGTGTGCTGTGGCTTGGATAGCCGCGGCGTGTCTTATGCCAACGGCCGCATATTCTTCGGCCGCCTGGATGCCAAATTGGACGCCCTCGACGCCAAGACCGGTAAGCGCCTATGGTCGGTAGCCGTACAGGACTACAAGCTAGGCCACGCCATTACCTCCCCACCCGTGGTCTATAAAGACCTCGTGGTGACCGGCATCGCGGGCGGCGAGTACGGTATTCGCGGTTTCGTCGCGGCCTACAAGCAATCCACCGGCGAGCAGGTCTGGAAGACCTACACCATCCCCGGCCCGGGCGAGCCCGGCAACGAAACCTGGAAGGGCGACTCCTGGAAAACGGGCGCTGCCTCCACCTGGGGCGTGGGTTCCTACGATGCCAAACTGAACATGCTTTATTGGTCCACCAGCAACACGGGACCCTGGGGCGGGCACAATCGCAGCATCGATTCCAGCGACTTCGGCAACATGTCCAACCTGTGGACTGCTGCCCAGCTCGCCTTCGATGCCGATACCGGCCAGATCAAGTGGGGCTATCAGTACACGCCTAACGACGTCTGGGACTACGACGGAATCAACGAAGCCGTTTTGACCGACCTGAACATCGGTGGCCAAACGGTTCCCGCGCTCACGCACGCCGATCGTAATGGGTTCTTCTACGTGCTCAACCGCCAGACGGGTAAGCTGATTTCGGCCGACCCCTTCGTGACGGTGAACTGGGCGACTCATGTGGACTTGAACACCGGCCGGCCGGTTGAAGCGGCGAACAACGAGAAGCGGCCCCAGTTGGGTAAGTGGGCGCGCAACGTTTGCCCGAACCTGATCGGTGGCAAGAACTGGCCTCCCATGTCCTACAGCAAGCAAACCGGGTTGAACTATCTCCCGGCCTTCAACATGTGCATGGACATCGCCACCAAGGACGAGGAGTACACCCCTGGCAAGTTCTTCCTGGCCTCGGAGTTCAATCTCGACATGGCGGGTGCCTCCGGTTCCCATCTGGCTGAGTTCATGGCGTGGGATCCGGTAAAGAAGAAGAAAGTCTGGAGCATCAAGGAAGATCTGCCATTCGTGGGCGGTGCACTGACCACGGCAGGTGGACTCGTGTTCTACGGCAACCAGCAAGGGGAAGTCAAAGCCGTGGATGCCAAGACCGGAAACGTCCTGTGGACGTTCAGCGTGGGTACCGGCGTGCAGCAAAGCCCGGTTACCTATTCCATCGACGGCAAGCAGTACCTCGCCGTGGTGGGCGGCCGCAGCGTTGGACCACCCTCCTTCTTCGGTAAGATCGGTGAGCGCGTCATCAACGCCAGCCCTCCCGGAGGCGTATTGGCGGTATTCGCGTTGCAGTAAAGCAAAAAGTAATTAGAGGGTAACAACAGCGGCGGAGCGATGTGCTCCGCCGCTTTACTGTGTGATGGAGGTTAGTTTGTTACGGAAGTTATTGCGCGCGGCGCTGGTTGCGGCCCTGCTGGCGGCACCGCTGATCTCGATGGGTGCCGGCGATAAGCCCGCCCGCCCGGTCAATCCTTACCAGGGCAACAAAGATGTGGTCGCCGAGGGCGCCAGTCTGCTGAATCAATACTGCTCGCACTGCCACGGTCCCAACGCCATTCAAGGCGAACGCCCTCGCGACCTGCGCCGGCTAAATCTGCGCTACGGTAACGATGCGATCGCCACCTTCTACACCACGGTGCAGAAAGGCCGAATGGAGAAGGGCATGCCCGTGTGGGGCGGTGTCCTACCCGACGATATAGTGTGGAAGATCTACACATTCTTGCAGACGGTGCAGACGGAAGACTGATTGAGGCGGTGAGGGGTGAGGGGTGAGGGGTTTTACCCCTATCTCCTAACCCCTTACTCCTCACGATTAATTACGGCCTTACCATCTTGCAGCTAGTCGGCTGCACCGTATCCTTGCCTTCGGTGCGCGAATCGGTCTTGAAACCGTTGCCGGTACGTTCCACGTCGTACTTGACCGTTTTGCCGTCAGCTTTTACGTAAGTGGAGATGTAGAGCGGTTGGATGAGTTGGTGGTTATCCGCGCGTATCGATACTTGTCCGGAGGCGTGATTCATCTTGGCGCCTTCGAGAGCCAGCGCTACCTTGACTGGATCGGCGGACTTCGCTTTCTCGATGGCCGCGGCCAGCATTTCGATGGCGATGACGTGCGTGCTGAAATAAAAGTCGTCCTTGGCGTCCTTGTACTTGTCCTTGTAGGCCTGTACCAATTTCGTAGTGAGATCCGAACCGATATTGGTGTGAAACTGACTCACCTGGCGCAGATGGCCGACACCAGTATCGCCTAGCGCGGTAGGCGTGCCCAAGCCGCCGGCGTAATAGGTATAGAACTCCGGTTTGTATCCGGCGTCCTTGCTGGCCTTGATGAGCAGCGTCATGTCGTTACCCCAATTGCCGGTCAGCACGGAGTCAGCACCCGAGGCCTTGATCTTCGACACGTAGGGGGCGAAGTCCTTGACCTTGCCAGTGGGATGCAATTCGTCGCCCACGATCTTGATGTCGGGACGCTTCTTGGCGATCATTTCGCGCGCCGCTTTTTGCACCGCTTGGCCGAAGGAGTAATCCTGGTTGATGAGATAAATCTTCTTGATGCCCTTGTTGAGCGCGATGGCATCGGTGAGCGCGGCCATCTTCATGTCCACGTCAGCGTCGAAGCGGAAGTGCCAGAAGCTGCACTTGTCGTTGGTAAGCGCGGGGTCCACGGCGCCGGTGTTCAGATAAATGGCGCGCGTCTCGGGATTGCGTTCGTTGTTCTTGTTGAGGGCGTCGATCAGCGCCGCCGCCACATTGGAGCCATTGGTTTGGTTGATGAAGTGAATGCCCTGGTCGATGGCTTGTTTGAGCGCCAGTTGCGCTTCCTGCGGGCTGCTCTTGCTGTCCAGCGCGACCAATTCGAATTTTGTTCCGCCCAATACGCCGCCCCGCGCATTCACCGCATCGATGGCCAACTGTACGTGGCGCACCATGGATTCGCCAACGTTGGCGAAGGGCCCCGAGAGCGGGTCGATTACGGCGATTTTGATGGTGCCGGCGGCGCCGGCGTTGAATGCGAGGCTGGCGAGGCCAAGAGCCAGCGCGCGAAGAGGCCATGACGTGAAGCGTGAAGCGTGAGGCGTGAGACGGGGGGGCGCCGGGTCGCGAAGAGGACATTTAATATTGGTAATTCTCCTGAGTATTTTTGGGAATTATTCGATCCTAGTCTCGAATGGCGGCGGATCGTAGCATAGGACGTTGTTCG
>JBJXGQ010000384.1:0-3069 GCA_046160525.1 Burkholderiales bacterium | reverse complement strand
GGCTGGGGGCTGGGGGCTGGGGGCTGGGGGCTGGGGGCTGGGGGCTAGGGGCTGGGGGCTAGGGGCTAGGGGCTGGGGGCTGGGGGCTGGGGACCGGGGGCTGCCGCGATAGGCCCGGCATGACGGTGTTCTCGGGGCCATAAGCGCAACGAGTTGAGCATCACCACTAGCGAGCTGGCCGCCATCCCGGCTCCCGCTATCCAGGGCGTGAGCCACCCGCCGATGGCAAGCGGTAATGCGACGACGTTGTAGGCCAAGGCCCATGCGAGGTTCTGGCGAAGGATGCGCATCGCGCGCCGGGCCGTTTCATGCCCCTCTCCCAACGCGCCGATATTGGAGGAGGTCAGCACCACATCGGAGTGAGCTTGCGCCAGCACCGCGCCGCTGCCCATGGCAACGGACAGGTGGGCCTGTGCCAGAACCGGAGCGTCGTTGATGCCATCGCCCACCATCGCCACCACGGCGCCGCGCGCTTGCAGCATTTGCATTCGCCGCAACTTTTCTTCCGGCACCAATTCCGCTGCGTAGTCCTCGATACCCAGCCGGCTGGCGGCGTGGCGCACCGCGGATTGCGCGTCTCCGCTCCATAGGGATACGCCTAGGCCTTGCGCAAGAAACGACGACACGGCCTCGCGCGCTCCGGCGCGCAGGTTGTCCGCCAAGTCGAAACGCGCCAAGAGCCTCTGGCCATTGCCCAGCCATACCTGAGTCAGCGATCCAGAATCCTCATTGCCCTCACCGGAGAATGCCTGCTCATGGGTTTCGCATACCCAGCGTTTCCTTCCGAGCCGGTAGCGCGCATTGCCGATGGAGGCTTCCACTCCGCTGCCCGGAAGATTGCGAGAAAAAACGGCGAGCGGCAGTTCGGCATTTCCCGCCGCTGTTACTAAGGCGGACCCGATGGGATGCTCGGAATGGCGCTCCAATGCCGCCGCGAGTTGCAGCGCTTGTTCTTCAGTACATCCAGCACTAGGGACCACACGCACGAGGGCCAGCTGGCCATCCGTGAGCGTCCCTGTCTTGTCGAACACGATATGGTTAATGCGCGCCAGCGATTCGATCGCACGCGCACTGGTGACGATCATCCCGCGCTTCGCCAAGGAAGCGGTGGCGGCGGCCAATACGGCCGGCGCGGCGAGCGAGAGGGCACATGGGCAGGTCACCACCAAGACAGCCACCGTGACGGACAACGCTTTCGATGGATCGATGAAATACCACCCTATTGCCGCCGCGCCCGCGATCACCAACACCGCCAGAACAAAGTATGCGGCCGCACGATCGGCCATGTGGATGATGCGCGGTCGCTCGGCAGCCGCGCGCTCCATCAAGCGCGCGATATGCGAGGCGCGCGTTTGGTCCCCGGCGCGCTCCACTTGCAGAAGGAAGGGTGAATGCCGGTTTATCGCTCCCGCCACGACGGCCATTCCGGGCGCCCGGCGAACCGGCCGGCTCTCTCCCGTAAGCAGCGACTCGTCAACTTGCGTCTCGCCTCGCAGCACGCTTCCATCGGCGGGAACGTTCTCGCCCGCCTTCACCAGCACCACGTCTCCAGCGGTAAGGGATACGGCGGGCACGTCTTCCTGCTCTTCATTCAGCGGAAAGCGCGGAAGCCTGTGCGCGCTCACCGGCAACGCACGCGCGACGTACTCCAATCCCCGTGCCGCCTTCTGCCTCGCCTCCTGCTCGATATAGCGCGCGAGGAGCAGCAGAAAGGCGAACATGGCGATGGAGTCGAAATAGACTTCGCCGAATCCGCGCAGGGTCGCCGCGGCGCTGGCCACGAAGGCCACGAGGATGCCTAGAGCGACGGGCACGTCCATGCCCAAGGTGCCATTGCGTAGATCGCGCCATGCGCCTTGAAAGAACGGGGCGCAGGAATACAAAAGCACTGGCAAGGTGAGGAGCAGGCTCGCCCAGCGCATCAATCCTTCGATGTCCGCGCCCATGCTGCCATCCCCGGCGAGATAGGCCGGCACCGCGTACATCATCACCTGCATCATGCCGAGCCCCGCCACCGCGAGGCGCCATAGGCTCGTGCGCCGCTCGCGCAACCGCAATTCATCGGCCGCCCTCTGCGTGCTGGGAAAGGCCCGATAACCGATGGCTTGCACCGCCGCCAAGATGCTGGAAAGCTTGATTCGCCGCTCGTCCCAGCGCACACGCGCGCGCCGGGTCGCGTAGTTGACCTCGGCTCCCGTGACCCCTTCAAGCGCGCTCAGATGCCGCTCGTTAAGCCATAGGCAAGCGGAACAGCTAATACCTTCCAACAGAAGCGTGGTCTCACGCTCGTGCTCGCTCAAACGGCGGACGAACTCCGTCTGCACCTCCGGCCGGTCGTAAATGGCGTAGCCCTCGCCTTCCGTTACAGGCGTGGCCGGCAGAGAAGTTCGCGTATCGTAGTAAGCGCCCAAGCCAGCCGATGAAATCATCTCGGCGACCGCGCGGCACCCCGCGCAGCACACCGCATGGGACCGCCCCGAGATATGCGCGAATATCGCACTCCCCGCGGGAAACTCCTGCCCGCAATGAAAGCAGCCCGCCACGCGCTACGCGGACTTGGTGTTGCAGGTGCTCATGCCAAACAGCGAATAAGCCGGGCACCACCCAATGAACGCCGTGGCCAGCGGAACGAATCCTATGAGTCCGAGCCATCGGACGGGTCCTTCACCCCAGAACAGCAGCGACAACAACCCAACCCCCAAAACGACGCGAACAACCCGGTCTGCCTTGCCTACGTTAACGACCATTTTTCGCCTCCAGAATTGCGGAGAGTCCGGCCCATCCGGATTCTCCAGAGACACAGCTTAGCGGTGGGGCGGTCGCAAGAATTGATTTGGGTCAAACAGGAAGATGAATCTCTTTCAAACGCATCCGGGGTCGGACCCACAAACGCATCCGGGGTCGGACCCACCCAACACATTGATGGGATGAAACTATCCAGCTAAATTCATGTAGATTTGCCCCTTAGCCCTACATTTTCCTCGCCAAATCTAGCACGCTAAGGAAAAGCCGCACCCGAAGCCTCGGTGCCATCCGTACTGTCATCCAGGCCCTGCTTGATAAGCTCCA
>JBJXGQ010000383.1:0-11511 GCA_046160525.1 Burkholderiales bacterium | reverse complement strand
GGTGCCCTCGGGCGCCCTCGGGCGGCTGGGTGCGGCGCGGAAGTCTGGCCGTTCCGGAACAACGCGTGGTTCGGGCCGGCCCGAGTCGCGCTCGATAGGCCGCCGGCTGCTGCCGCCGGCATCGGGTTGAGTATGCTCACGTTGTTCTGGATGGCTGGGTGCAACGCGGAAGTCTGGCCGTTCGGGAACGCTGCGCAGTTCGGGGCGGGCCGAGTCGCGCTCGGTGGGCCGCCTGGTCCTGCCATCCGCCTCGGGCCGCGTGTGTTCGCGAGGCTCTGCGCGCCTTGGAATATCGCGAGCATCAGGGCGAATGCCAGGCGCACGGGGGTCCCGCCAGCGACGCTCCTCGTCCCCGCGGTACTCGCGCCGCACCTCGGGTCTCGCGTCTGCGCGGCCGAACTTTTGGCGAAGACCGGGATCTCGGTAAGGCACCCCGTGCCGGTGGTTGGGTTCATGGCGCCAGCGATCGGGCGGGCCCTGCGCAATGTGCGGGTGGGAGCGGTAGTGGGGCCGGTAGTAGTAGTTGTGCGTGTTCACGATAGCGATGTGGCGGTGCGGCCAGTCGAAGGCGCCGAAGAAAAATCCCACGCCGAGCGTGATCCCGGACCCCCACCAGAACCCTGTGCCGAATCCGGAACGATCGTAGTAACCGGGCCACGGTGCCCAGTAAATGGGTGGATAGTATGGCCACCACCATGTCCCGTACACCACGTACGGGTCGTAGTACGGCACGTATATGACTTGCGGACTCGCCGGCTCGACGACAATGGTCTGCGCTTGGCGCTCCACGCGCACATGTTCATTGGATTGGAGATTGCCCGCCGTATCCGCCCTGCGCCGCAAGTCCTGGATGGTATCCATCACCTGCTGCTGCTGAGAAAGAAAGGCATCGCCCAAGCGCTCCATCCAATCGAGTTTCTCGTCCAACACAGCGAGGACTCGCGGAAACGCGACTAAGGACTTCACACTCGGATCCCAGTCGTACTCTTCGACGGCCTTCACCGCTTCGTCGCCAGTGAGATTGGGATGGGCCTTCGACCAGCGCGCGGCCTGAACGACTTCGAGGGGATAGGTCGATGCCATCAGAATCTGCGACAGCAGTGAATCCGGATAGAGCGCAATAGGCGCCAGCATCTGGTCCAGTTCCTCTTGGCTGAACAAGGGCTGGAGAGGAGATGTCTCATCTGATGATGGTGGGGTCTGCGCGAAGGCAACGCTCACGCAAAGCAGCATTACGACAAACTGTCTTGCGAGAAACTTGGCCTGTGCTTTCATGGGTTACTCCTGAGCGGGTAGATGGGCAGTCCCCTTGGACCCACGCCAATTCCGCTCAAATATCATTTTGATCCGCAATGAGCCTGGTGGCGATCCGATTTCGTGGTTTATTTGATCTACATCAACCCCGCGGCCAGCGATACGGTTGAACTTAAAGCCTGTTCTTTCTGGTGTTGGCAAATTGCGCATCTCCTTCTGAAGCCAGATGACCGAAGCTATCGTTCAACAAAACGCGGAACTTCCAGAACACAGTACCGGTATTCGAATGGGGAGGGAGTTACTCGCGGCGACGAACCCCTTCGCGGTGGAGTCCGTGCGGGTGAGCTGGCGGCATGTGAGTACGACCTTCGTTCTCCTCATCGCGGCCCTGGCGGGAGCCGGACTGGTATCTTGGTGGCCGCTGCGTACCGCGTTATCCATCCTCGGGGCGCTGTTGATGGTGCGCGCCTTCGTGACCTACCACGATTACATGCACGGGGCGATACTGCGCGATTCGTTGCTCGCATGGCTGGTCTTTCATGTCTACGCGGCATTCGGGCTCACGCCGGCCCGCTCCTGGAAGAAGACCCACAACTATCATCACGGTCACATTGGGCAAATTTCCCCCCAGAGCATAGGCGCCTTTCCGCTCATCACTGCTCGTATGTGGCGCGAAGCACCGCCCGCGCAGCGCGTACGCTATCGTTTAGAGCGCCACCCGCTCACGGTGCTGGGAGGTTACGTCTCGGTTTTTCTGCTAAACATATGTCTTCTCCCGCTGGTCCGGGATCCGGCGAGGCATTGGGATTCGGCTCTAGCGCTGGTTGCCCATGGCGGAATGATCGCCGCGCTGTGGGTATTCGGCGGATTCGACGTGGCCTTCTTCGTTGTATTGCTACCGATGTTCATCGCCGCCGCGCTGGGCAGCTATCTCTTCTTCGCCCAGCACAGCTTCAAACGCATGATCATCCTCTCTCCCGAGGCGTGGACGTACTACCGCGCCGCATTGGTTTCCTCGAGCTACATGCGGCTCAACGCCGTCATGCAGTGGTTCACCGGCAACATCGGCTACCACCACATCCACCATCTGAATGCGCGCATACCCTTCTACCGCTTGCCCTAGGCCATGGCCGCCATCCCCGAACTTCAGTCGCCCGTCACTACATCGCTGGCGCCGCGCGAAATCGTGGCTTGCTTCCGCGCCAGTCTGTGGGACGAAGACCGGCAGCGCATGGTTTCCTATCGCGAGGCGGCGTTCGCGTGAGCTGTGCGGCGCGCTCCCCTGTCATGCGAAGGGGGGCATGGGGTAATACCGTTCCTTCGTCCAGATCTACGGGAATGCCAAGAATCCCTTGCAACAACATCGCCTGGGTTTGACAAGAATCAAGGCGGGTGAGGGCAAGTTGCGCTTACATTGCCCCGGCTCCGGGAAACCGGATTCTGGGGAGAAAGCCTTGCACGAGGACGCTTTGTTCGGCGCCATTGCCGCAGCCATTCCCGATGGACTCATCACCATCGATGAACGGGGGGTCATCCATACCTTCAATCCAGGTGCGGTGCGTCTATTCGGATACGCGGCGAGCGAGGCGGTGGGAAGAAACGTTTCCATGCTTATGCCCTCCCCGGACCGTGAGGCACACGATAGCTACATCGCGCGCTATGTCGAGAGCGGTGTCAAACACGTAATCGGTGCCGGGCGGGAAGTGACCGGCCAGCACAAGGACGGGCATACCTTTCCTTGCTATTTGTCCGTCGGCGAGGCCGGCGATGGCCAAGGCAGAATATTCGTTGGAATTGTTCACGACCTCACCGAATTCAAGCGCAAGGAGGAGCAAGCCCAGCGGGCGGAAGCGTTGCGGCACCTCAATTCGTTGCTACAGAAAGAAGTGGCGAGACGCGAGCAGGCCGAGCAAGCCCTGATTGGCGAAAAGGAGCGTTACCAGGTTACGCTTGCTTCCATCGGGGAGGCGGTCATTTCCACCGACGAGCACGGGAAAGTCGTCTTTCTCAATTCCATGGCCGAGCAACTGACAGGGTGGCCGGCCAAGGATGCGTTAGGCCAGAGTTTGCCGCGCGTATTCCAAGCGGTGGACGAAACGACGCGCCAGCCTTTGGAATACCTCCTTGAGCTTTGCCTGGCGGGGAATAAGACGGCGCTCCCGGAAAATGCCCTGCTCATCCGCCGCGACGGCGAGCAGTTGGTGGTCGAGGATGCGATATCGCCCATCAAGAATGCCAGCGGTGCGATCATCGGTTCGGTCATGACTTTTCGGGACGTGAGCGAGAAGCGCGATGCGGCACGGCGCTTAGCTCACCAGGCCACGCACGACTCGCTTACCGGGCTGATCAACCGCGCCGAGTTCGAGCGGCGGCTCAAACGCGTGCTCGATTCGCGCCAGCCCCATGACGCGCATGCGCTGCTATATCTCGACCTTGACCAGTTCAAGATCGTGAACGACACCTGCGGGCATGTGGCGGGAGACGAATTGCTCCGGCAAATCGCTGGCCTGCTGCGAAGCCGCGCCAGAAAACGCGATACGCTGGCCCGCTTGGGCGGCGATGAATTCGGTGCCTTGCTGGAACATTGCTCCCTTGAGCAAGCCGAGCATATCGCCGAGCAATTGCGGCGCGCGGTGTACGAATTTCAGTTTCGCTGGCAGGAGCGCAGGTTCAATGTCGGCGTCAGTATCGGCTTGGTGCCGCTGACCGAGGCAAGCGGCGCCTTTCAAGAGATCATGAGCGCGGCCGACAGTGCCTGCTATGTGGCGAAGGAACAGGGCAGAAATAGAATCCACGTCTTTCGCGCGGACGACCGGGCCTTGGCGCAGCGCTACGGCCAGATGCGGTGGATTCCGCGCATCCAGCGCGCCTTGGAGGAAAACCGTTTTCGCCTGGACCTCCAGCCCATCGTTTCCCTATCCAATCCTCAATCGCGGGCCGAGCATGCGGAGGTCCTCCTTCGCATGCTGGATGAAAACGGCGAGGTCGTGACTCCGGGCGCGTTCATACCCGCGGCCGAGCGCTTCGATCAGATGCTGGCACTGGACAAATGGGTGATCGAGCACACCCTCGATGCGATTCGGGGCGTTCCGCTCGAGCGCCGTCTTAAAACCATTTCGGTCAACATCTCCGCCCAGTCGCTGTGCGACCGGCAGTTTCTTCAGTTTGTCGCGGGCGCGGCCCGAAAGGGGGATTGCGCGTCCACACTATGTTTCGAAATCACCGAGACCGCGGCCATTACCAACCACCAGCACGCGATGGAGTTCGTTTCCGAACTAAGGAGTATGGGATGCCGGTTCGCGCTGGACGATTTCGGCAGCGGATTGTCGTCGTTTTCCTACCTCAAGAGTCTGCGCGTGGACTATCTCAAGATCGATGGACGCTTCATCAGCGGAATGCTAGGCGATGCGGTCGATAGTGCCGTCGTGAAGGCCATTCACCAAATCGCTCACGTGATGAACATCAAGACCATCGCCGAGTACGTGGAAGACGAACGCACGATGATGCAACTCAAGAAGATGGGGGTGGATTTCGCGCAGGGTTGGTACTTCGGGCGTCCCTATCCCATGGACGTGTTGCTCAATATGGATTTGCCGGCGGAGACAGAACGGCGCCCGGCCCCCATCCGGAACGGGACGCACACGGCGAAGGAAAGGCTGGCCAGATAAGGGCACCAAGGGGTACCGGCTGAGCAAGGCGGTGTGCCGCGGCAGTCGCAAAATTGTCCTCAAGACGGACTGGAATCGTACCGTAGAGGAGGCAGTCACGAATGCGAAGAGTCATGCCACCCATGCGATTAACGAGGGTTGTCCTACTGTTCCTTTTTTCCGCCTCTTTCTCGATGGCACAGGAAATTTCACTCCAACCTATCGTCTGGCGCTGCTGGCTGGGAGAAAAAGACGATTACAACATTCACTGCGTGCGCGATGCAGGTTCTCTGGCGGATGCGGCCTCCGAACCCGAGAGCGGGACCTACGATGACGATATGATGCGAGAAGACTTATTCGCACCCGGTAAGCCTAAGAACATTGCCCGGCTCGTACGGGAATCTCCCGCGGGTTACGCATCGGTTCTTTGGTCGGTCCCGCTTTTCAATCTGCCTACCGGCGAGGAGTCCGTGAAGATGCTGGCCGAGAGCGTCATGTGCGGCTCAGACAGCGCTTGCACCGTCACGCTCGATACCTCACCGCTGCGCGCCGCCCGGCGTTAGCCCCGCGCTCTTACGCCAAAGGAGCGGCGGAGAATTGGAAGGACTTCCCTGCTGCGTGGATGGCGTGGTGGGGCGTTGCGCGGATTTGGGAAACGCGGCCTTAAGGTAGGCAATCACGTCCGCGATTTGCGCTGGGCTAAGGATATGGCGCCAGGCTGGCATCGAAGTGCCGGGGATGCCGTTGCGAATCACTTGGTTAAGGTGATTCGAATCCATGCCCTGTGCGAAGGCAAGCTCGGCGAGATCGCGTGCATGAGGCTCCAGGAAAGTACCGATCCAGTTCTTGCCGGTGCCATCGGCGGCGTGGCAGAACGCGCAATTCTTCAGGAAGAGGACTTGCCCGCGCGATTGCCGAAGCGTCATTCCCGTCACTGTTGGCATGGCGCCATGCTTGCTGTACGGCGATGCCGCCAGCGGGCCTTGAGCAGGCCGCTCTACCGCGGAGGTGGCTCCTCGCAAATGCGCGATGCTCTCGTGACATCCGTCACAAGTTTCCTGGCTGCGCGGAAAGGAAACAGCGCGCGGTTTCCAGATGACGCCAGCTTGGACACCGGATTGCCGCGCCTCGTGGCAAGTCACGCAGGCGGACAAGAACAATCGCTTTCCCTGGCGTTGCGCGGGAGTCAGGGCATCCCAGGAAACCTCCATCGAAATCGCGCCGGTGACAAAGGGGAAGGCGGCGGCATGGCGCTCGTGACGGGTCCAGCCGTTCTCCGGCGTGTGGTAGCGGTACTGAGGAGGGAAGTTGTGGTCGCGGGGCCCCATGAAAGCCTTGCGCACATAGCGGGTCACGGCTTGCATCTGGCTGTCGTTCAACACGCGGGAGAAAGACTGCATCGCGGTGCCGGGCTTGCCGTGCTTTAGTGTATTCAGCATCGCCTGTTGCGTGAGCTGGCCGCGTGGCGTTCGCGTGAAATCCCTCGGTGGCGGATGGAGATACTGGCTCGCCTCGGTCCTCGCGTCGCCGGAATATCCGTGGCATTGGTAGCAGTAGTAGTCGTACAGGCGTTTTCCCGCGCCCTCCTGAGCGGCGCTCGCGCTCCATGCGACGCCGCAAGGTGAAAATGCGAACAGAAGAATCGCGGTCAGGCGGAGAATGGCCATGGCGAGATTGTCTCTACCGAAAGAGCCGCGCGAGTTGACCCAAGTCAAAGGGCCGGAACCCGCGCGGCGATAATGTAACTTCGCCGATGCGGGTTTACATGGGCCGCCCGGTACCCGCACACAGGGAGCAAGCATGATCGCAGAGTTGGGCCATTTCGCACTCATCGTCGCGCTGTGTTTAGCAATTGCGCAAGCCGTATTTCCGCTTGCGGGCGCCGCTCGAGGCCAGGCCGCCTGGATGGCGGTGGCGCGTCCTGCCGCCCAAGGCCAATTCGCCTTCTTGCTACTTTCCTTTGCCGCCCTGGCGCACGCCTTCGTGACGAGCGATTTCTCCGTGGCCTACGTCGCGCAAAATTCCAACTCCGCATTGCCGCTGCAGTATCGCATCGCGGCGGTGTGGGGGGCTCATGAAGGTTCGTTGTTGCTATGGGTGACGATGCTAGCGCTGTGGTCCGCGGCGGTGAGTCATTTCAGCCGCGCGATACCGCTTGCCTTTCTTGCGCGCGTGCTCGGTGTCATGGGGCTGGTGAGCACGGGTTTCTTGCTCTTCCTCATCATTACCTCCAATCCCTTTGCGCGCGTCCTCCCGGCCCCGGCGGAGGGCAATGACCTCAATCCCCTGCTGCAAGATTTTGGATTGGTCATGCACCCCCCCATCCTTTATGCCGGTTACGTGGGGTTCTCGGTTGCCTTCGGCTTTGCCATTGCAGCACTCTTGAGCGGGCGCTTGGACGCCGCTTGGGCGCGCTGGTCGCGGCCGTGGACGATCGCCGCATGGATCTTTCTCACGCTCGGTATCGCGCTGGGAAGCTGGTGGGCCTACTACGAGCTGGGCTGGGGCGGATGGTGGTTCTGGGATCCTGTCGAAAACGCCTCCTTCATGCCTTGGTTGGTGGGCACCGCACTCTTGCATTCGCTCGCCGTGAGCGAAAAGCGCGGGCTGTTCAAGAGTTGGACGGTGCTACTGGCGATCTGTGCCTTCTCATTGAGCCTGCTCGGTACATTCCTGGTGCGCTCGGGCGTGCTGACTTCGGTGCACGCCTTCGCGAGCGACCCGGCGCGCGGAGTGTTCATTCTGTTGTTGCTGGCCTTGGTGGTGGGTGGATCGCTTGCCCTCTATGCCTGGCGGGCGCCTTCGAGCGGGGCCACGAACGCGGCATTTCGTCCCTTCGCGCGCGAGACCCTTCTACTCGCCAACAATGTGCTGCTGGTGGTCGCCATGGCCACCGTCCTGCTCGGAACGGCTTATCCGCTGGCCATGGACGCACTGGGATTGGGCAAGATCTCCGTCGGGCCGCCCTACTTCAACAGCGTGTTCGTGCCGTTGATGCTGCCGCTATTCCTGGTGCTTGGAGTGGGAATGCTGGTGCGCTGGAAGGAGGACGAATGGCCGCGCTACTGGCGCCAGGCGCGTTTTGCCGCGCTGGCGGCGGGCTGCGCCGGATTGCTTGTCGCCGCCGTCTTGTACGACGGCAAGGCCTTGCGCGTGGCACTGGCCTGCGCCCTGGCGGTGTGGATAGTGATCACCACCGTACTTGCACTGCGCGCGCAACTTCGCCACGCACCGCATTGGCGGGCAAGATTCATCGGATTAACAGCGGCCAATGCGGGCATGGCGATCGCGCACCTGGGGCTTGCGACCACCATGCTGGGTATCGCGGTGTCGAGCGCCTACAGCACCGAAGGGCACCGGCGCATGATGCCCGGCGAGAGCGCTGAGTTGGCCGGTTATACCTTTCTCTTCGCCGCCGTGCGCGAGCACACTGGCCCTAACTATCGCGCGATGCGGGGCGATTTTCAGGTCAGCAAGAACGGAAATGAAGTCGCGCGCCTGAGCCCGGAGAAGCGCATCTATCTTGCCCGTGGCATGCCCATGACGGAGGCTGGGATCGATCCGGGTTTCACCCGCGATCTCTACGTGTCCCTCGGCGAGGCCATGGAGGACGGCGCATGGAGCGTGCGGCTTTACGTCAAACCGATGGTGCGTTGGATATGGGGCGGGGCGCTGCTGATGGCGCTCGGCGGAATCGTGGCGGCGAGCGACAGGCGCTACCGCATCGCCCGGCGCGAGAGGGTGGACGCGCAAACGGCGCGAGCGCTGGCGGGGGCTTGATGCGCGCTCGTTTCGTCGTCCCGTTGGTCTTGTTCGTTGCCCTGGTCGGGCTCTTCGCGGCGGGTCTCAAACTCGATCCGAAATTGGTTCCCTCGCCTTTGATCGATCAGCCCGCGCCGCGCTTCACGCTACCGAAACTGAGCGACTCGCAGGCAAGCTTCACCCAGGAGGAATTCCGGGGAAAAGTGAGCTTGCTCAACGTATGGGCATCCTGGTGTGTCTCCTGCCGTATCGAGCATCCTTTGTTGGTGGAACTGGCTCAGTCCGGGCGTGTGCCCATCTACGGTCTCAACTATAAGGATGGTGCCGAGGACGCGAAGCGCTGGCTTGCCTACTACGGCGACCCTTATCGCTCAAGCGCCCACGATGCACAAGGCCGCGTGGGAATCGAGTTTGGCGTGTACGGTGTGCCCGAAACCTTCTTGATCGACGGCGAGGGCCGCATTCGTTACAAGCATATCGGTCCGCTGGATAAGCGCATTCTCGACGAAAAGATCCTGCCGTTGATTGCCGATCTGGAGGCGCGCCGCTCATGATGAGGATCGTGCCGCTGGCTTGGCTCTTCGCTCTTGGCGTGCACGCCGCGGACGCCCCCTTCGCGTTCAAGGATGGTGCACAGGAGGAGCGCTTCCGCCGCCTCGCCTCAGAGTTGCGCTGCCTGGTTTGCCAAAACCAATCGCTTGAGGACTCCAATGCACCGCTCGCCCAGGACCTGCGAAAAGAGGTTCATGAGCAGATGCAAAAGGGGGCCTCGGATAGGGAGATCATCGGGTTCGTTACCGCGCGCTACGGCGATTTCGTGCTCTACCGGCCGCCGGTCAAGACCACGACTTTTCTGCTATGGGCGGGACCCGGCTTGCTTCTGCTGGCGGGCGGGGCGTTCGCATGGCGTGTCGTCAAGCGGCAGCAGCCAGTAAACCGGTCTTCGGAGGCCGATTCTGACACGGCACGCCGCGCAGCCGAATTGCTGGCCAGCGCACGAGCGCCTGCGCGGGGGAAACGGTCATGATCGTCTTTTGGACGCTTGCCGCGATCATGACGCTCGTGGCCCTGGCGCTGGTGGTCATCCCGCTGTATGGGCGTTCAGGCCGCACGGACATGGGGCGCGGCCGCGTCAACGTTTTGGTCCACCAGGACCGCTTGTCCGAACTCGAAGCCGAGCGCGCGCAAGGATTGCTCAGCGAAGAGCAGTACCGGGCGGCGCGCAAGGATCTGGAGGACTCGCTGGTGCGCGATGCCGGGGACCTGGCTCTGGACGCGCGGGGCGCTGCCGCGAGTTCCAGCCGAAAGGGCATCGTCGCCGCCGCCCTGGTGTTGCCAGTAGCCGCGTGGGGGCTCTATCTGTGGTTAGGGCAATGGGACGCCATCGAGACCACCACCCTCGCGCAGGAAACGCCGACCGCGAAGCATCCGGAGATGGCATCGAGCGCTGCGCCCGAGATGCATCAAATGGAGGAGATGGTTGCGCGTCTGGAGGGCCGTCTGAAGCAAGCGCCCGGCGTCGCGGAGGATTGGGTGCTACTGGCGCGCAGCTACGGCTTCCTCAAACGCCATGGCGAAGCCGCACAGGCTTTTGCGCGCGCACACAAGCTAAAGGGCGACGATCCGAAACTGCTGGCCGATTACGCGGAAGCGCTGGCCCTGGCCAACGGCAACCGCATGGAAGGCGAGCCCGCGCGCCTGGTGAAGCAGGCGCTCAAGCGCGATCCGCAAAATAACAAGGCGCTATGGCTCGCCGGTGTCGAAGGAATGCAGCGCGGAGACAAGGCCGGCGCGCTGGCGCACTGGGGGCGGTTAAAACGCCAGCTTCCCGGCGGGAGTTCCGAGGCGGAGTCGTTGAATGCCTATATCGCCCAGGTCGAGGGAGTTGCTTCGCCAGACGCGCTTGGGCCTGCGGCGGTGGGAGTGAGGATCAGGGTAAGCCTGGATCCCGCGCTCAAGCCGCGTGCGGCGCCTGGCGATGCGGTGTTCGTCTTCGCGCGGGCGGTGCAAGGACCGCGGATGCCGCTCGCCATCGTGCGCAAGCAGGTCAAGGATCTTCCGCTGGAGATGACCCTGGACGACTCCCATGCCATGAGCCCGCAGATGTCGCTCTCGGGCCATGACGAAGTGATCGTGGGCGCGCGCATCTCCAAGACGGGAGACGCCATGGCGCGGGCCGGTGACTCCGAGGGATTTAGCGCACCCGTGAAGGTGGGTGCGGACAAGCTCGCTCAGGTCAGGATCGACCGCGTGATTCCCTGAGGCAAACGATGACGCGCACCATTTCCAGCCAATGCACTTCACCACGCATTTTGGTCTGGCGGCGCAATTTGCTCGCGTGCGTGCTCGCGCTCGTCCTGCCCATGGCCTGGGCCGAGGAGGATGCGGCAGGGATGCTCGCGCGCGGCGACCAGGCCTTCAAACGCGGCGATCTCATCGAGGCGATGGAGTGGTACCGCAGTGCCGCCGAGAAAGGCCACGCCGTGGCTCAGATGAAATATGGCTACATCCTCGACCGCTCCGAAGACAACGAAGCCGCCTTGACGTGGTATCGCAAGGCGGCCGAACAAGGCCACGCACCCGGCCAATATGCCATCGCGCAGATGTACGCCACCGGCGAAGGGGTGGTGCGCGATTTGGCCGAAGCGCGACGCTGGTGGAAACTCGCGGCCGCGCAGGATCATGTGGATGCAATTGTGGCGCTTGCCACCGAGGCCGAGCGTGGCGCGCGGCCGGCACAAGGCAGCCTGAGCGAGGCTCTCGATTACTGGCAGCGCGCGGCGCAACTGGGCGATAGCGGCGCCATGTCGCGGCTCGCACAAGCGTTCAGAAAGGGCGAGCTTGGCCT
>JBJXGQ010000382.1:0-3119 GCA_046160525.1 Burkholderiales bacterium | reverse complement strand
GCCTTTAATGTCTGTCCACGGACGATGACGCCCAAATCTGTTCCATCCTTGGCGTGGCTCGCCGCGACGTATCCCATGGCGACCGGCGCATTGACGCTGGGGCCAAAGCCGCCGCTGGTGACCTTGCCGACAGTCGCGCCCTTGGCGTCGACAATGACCGCGCCTTCGCGGGCGGGCAGCCGCCCGTCAAAGGTCAGTCCGACGCGCAAGCGCGACGGGCCGCTGGCGATCTGATCTTGGACGCGCGCGGCGCCAGGGAACCCCCCTTCGGCCTTGCGGCGTTTCGAAATCGACCAGCTGAGATTTCCTTCGACGGGCGTGGATCCCTCATCGATGTCATGACCATAGAGACAAAGGCCCGCTTCAAGCCTCAAGCTATCGCGCGCGCCAAGACCGATCGGCGCCACGAGCGGGTCCGCCAAAAGGGTTCGAGCAAAATCTGTCGCCAATCGTTCGGGTACGGAGATTTCATAGCCGTCCTCGCCCGTGTAGCCCGAGCGCGAGATGAACAGCGTCTGGCGCTCCCACTGGAACTTGCGCATGGTCATGAAGCCCATGGTCGCGACGCCTGGCACGATGCGCTCGAGCACTTCCGGTGCCTTGGGGCCTTGCAGCGCGAGCAGCGCGCGGTCCTCGAGACGCTCGACGCGCACGCGGCCCTTCAGGGCGGAGGCGATATGGGCGAAGTCGGCGTCCTTCGTGCCGGCATTGACGACGAGGAACAGTGTCCCCGCCTCTTCCGGTGCGAAGGGGCGTGTGGCCATGAGGTCGTCGCGGATGCCGCCCTGGTCGTTCAGCAGCAGCGTGTAGCGGATCTGACCGGGCTTCAGTGTCTTGAGTTCGCCCGGCACGAGCGTCTCGAAGGCGGCCGCGATCACGTCATGACCGCCCTTGCCTTCAAGGTGCAGGATGGCCTGGCCCATGTGTGAGACGTCGAACAGGCCGGCGCTGGCGCGCGTGTGCAGGTGCTCCTTGAGGATGCCCGTCGGGAACTGCACGGGCATCTCATAGCCGGCGAAGGGCACGATCTTGCCGTCGAGCTCGACGTTGAGCGCGTAAAGCGGGGTTCGCTTCAAATTTTCTGTACTGGCCTGGTCGGCCATGGGCGGTCCTTCCTGTCGACGTCAAGGTTTGCACGCTGTCACCGGATCGACGCCTGCGTGGCGCCATTCCGTTGCTGTCGTGCCCTTGTCTGTCATGAGGACCTGAGAGATTTCGCGGGACGCTACCCAAATATGGTGCGCCTCGCCTACCCCGTCGGTGGAAGCTTGCGTGCCGGTTGGGCCCGCGTCTTCGCTTTCCAGACTGTCATCGCCTTTGCGGTCCCGGGTGCCTGAGAGATTCCAGGGCGGTTGCTCCTTCGGCGGCGCTTAGCCTCCACCCTTCGGGCTTCGGCGCGGCGCACTCTTCCGCAGAGGGTCGAATGTATGGCCAGCCCGGGCGGTGCCTCTCGGCGGGTCCGGGTGATGGCAGGATGGTGGCGGGGCGCGGGCGGGAAGTCAACGCGGCGGGATGGGTGAAATTGGGGGGAAACACGGGACTTTCTTGCCAATTTTAGGGCTAACCTGCAAACGAGCCTGCCATTGACGTAAAGTCTCCGCCGCGTAGCACCGCGGAACCGACCGTCCGCTGTTGAGGATAAAAGCACATGAAGCGAACCCTTTTAACCCTTGTGTTGGTTCTGGTTGCCTTGGGTGGTTTTGGCGCGCTCGATTTGGGCCAACACACCGTCGCCGCGGCGCGCCCTCCTGCTTGTAAAAAACTGGAGTTCGAACAGGCGTTGTTCACGGTATGCAATTTTGATTCGCGCACTCAGACCATTTCACTATTGTCGACAGGCACTCCATCAACCAAAGCGTTCGCCCGGTCGCGTCTTCAAGCCTCAAAACTCAGCTTCGCGATGAATGCTGGCATGTTTCATTCGGATGGAACGCCCGTGGGTCTGTTGGTGATCAATGGCCGCGCCGTCGCACCGCTGAATGTGTCCGAAGGTAATGGCAACTTCTTTTGGAAGCCGAATGGTGTCTTTTCCGTTGACCTTGATGGCACGGTGCGCGCAACCACAACGGATGCCTTTATCGCCGGCGGCTTCCAACGCTCGGCTGTTTCGGCTGCGCAATCCGGTCCAATGCTCGTCATCGATGGCGCTCTTCATCCGGGCATGCCGCCGGACAGCATTCATGTGCAAACGCGAAATGCGGTGGCAGAGTGCGGGAGGTTTCTCGCAAACTTCATCATAACTGAAAGTGCAGTCTCTTTCGGCAAGCTTGCGCGGTTCATTCGAGACAGGTTGGGATGCAGGAATGCGCTTTATCTCGATGGCGCGATCTCAAGCCTCTGGTGGCCCGAGGGTGGGCGGAAAGATGTCGCGCACAGGATTTCGACGGTCGTGGCGGTGATGAGAAGATAAGGTAGGCATTCGTGGGCTTTGGATGAGCGACGAGCTATCTCTGCCGATATGCCGTCTCACATCCTCTCCGGCACCTCGATGCCCAGCAGGTCCAGGAGCGTCTCCAGTTCTCGCAGCGCCAAGCGGCAGGTGGCGAGGCGGTTGGATCTGAGCGCTTCGTTTTCTTCGCTCAGGATGTGGTGGGCGGCGTAGAAGCGGCTGAAGGACTGGGCGAGTTCGAAGGCGAAGGCGCAGAGGATGTTGGGGGCACGCTTTGTTATGGCCTGGTCGATCGTGTGTGGGAGGCGGTCCAGGGCTAACAGGAGGGCTCTTTCTGGATCTGAGAGCGCTGCCCCCTCCACCATCGCCATGCGATGGTCCCCCTCCCCCGCTAAAGCGGTGGAGGAAACTGGCGTGGGCGCTGCGCTGTTACCGACGCCTTGGAGCTCTGCTTTCTTCAGTAGGCTCTTGATGCGTACGGCGGCGTATTGGAGGTAGGGGCCGGTTTCGCCTTCGAATTTGGTGAAGCGCGTCAGATCGAAGATGTAGTTCGTGAGCCTGTGGTTCGAGAGGTCGGCGAACTTGATCGCGGCGAGGCCGACCTTGCGGGCGATTTCCTGGCGTTCGGCTTCGGGGTAGTCCTGCGCGAGGTTGAACTCGTTCAGGCGCGCGAGCGCTTCTTGCTTGGCCTGCTCTATGAGGTCGTAGAGCTTCACCACGCCGCCGGCCC
>JBJXGQ010000381.1:0-7478 GCA_046160525.1 Burkholderiales bacterium | reverse complement strand
GTGGGCCCGCGCGCGCTCTACCTGCGCCCCGTGGCGCGCGGCGGTTATTACAACAAAGGCGAGGGCATTCGCATGGCGCTGGATATCGGAGCAGCGCCGTGCGGGGACTTCGGCAGCTACCACGCCGAGCCCGTCGATCCGCGCTCAGGTATCGCGGAGCCAGCTATTTTCATTTTCCCCTACGGCATTCTGGTCAACCGCGAGGGACAGCGTTTCGTCAATGAGGCACCGGGCATCGTTGACGCGCACTACGAATCCATCACCCGGCACATATTTCAGCAGACCGAGGGCATCGCCTACGTCATCCTTGATGCAAAAATCGGCGACGTGCCCAACAAACAACTTGCCATACGCACAGACCAACCGCCCATCGCGGCGGATAGCATCGCCGCCCTTGCGGAAAAAATTGGCGTGCCGGGCGCTGCGCTCGAAGCGACGGTGGCTGCGTACAACGCCGCGTGTGGACCTGGAATGTTCAAGGCACTGGAGGCAGATGGATTGGCCACGTCCGGCTTGCATCCGCCCAAATCTCACTGGGCCCGCCCCATCGACCGGGCGCCCTACCACGCCTATCCGATCATCTCTTCCAACGTCTTCACTTTCGGCGGGCTCAAGGTGAATGGCAATGCCCAAGTTCTCGCCAGCGATGGCGATCCCATCGAAGGCCTCTATGCTGCTGGCGAAACCGTGGGCCTGTATTACAAGACCTATACCGGCTCGACCTCCGTGTTGAAAGGCGCGGTGTTCGGGCGCCTCGCTGGCCAGCACGCTGGGGCAAAGGTGGGAGCGTGAAGCGTGAAACGTGAAGCGCGAAGCGGGACAGGTGAAGCGTGAAAGGTGAAGGGTGAAAGGTGAAGGGTGAGGCTCGAAGGGCGTAAGACGGTCGTTGTGGGCGGGGCTGGCGGTATTGGCGGCGCTATCGCCAGCGTGTTCGCTCGCGAGGGCGCGGACGTGGCCTTGGTGGATGCGCGCCCCGCGGATGAGGCGGCTGAGAACGTGCGGGCGCACGGGCGGCAAGCCTTGCCGCTCATCGCTGATGTCACCTCCCGCGCCGAGGTTAGTGCGGCCGTCGCGGCAACGCTCGTGCAATTCAGGCGCATCGACGTGTTGGTGAATGCCGCTGGGGTCGTCTCCTTCGGTTCGGCTGCCGCGCTTGACGAAGCGGAATGGGACCGCGTGCTGGACATCAATCTCAAGGGTGTGATGCTCGCGTGCCAGGCGGTGATACCGGCCATGTGCGAGGCACGCTACGGGCGCATCGTCAACATCGGATCCTTGCTCGGCAAGAACGGCGGTAACGCCAGGCCGTGGATCGATGCCAACGAACAAACGAACTCCGGCAACATCGCCTACGGCGTATCGAAGGCGGGCGTACACGCGCTGACGCTATACCTGGCACGCGAGCTTGCCGCCCATGGCGTGTGCGTCAACGCCGTGGCACCCGGACCCATTGCCTCGGCGATGACCAAGAATTTTCCCGAGCGCCTCAAAGCAGCGATTCCGCTGGGAAGAATGGGCACGGCGCAAGAAGTGGCGGAGACCGTGCTATTCCTCGCCAGCGATGCCGCCTCCTTCATCACCGGGGAAATCATCGACGTCAATGGCGGCGCTTGGGGCGATTGAATACCCATGATCACCCGCCGTTACGCGAGCACCCAGCATGGCCAGGTGCATTACCGCATCGCCGGCAATGGTGACGCCCTAGTCCTGCTTGGGCCAGCCGGGCGTTCGGCTGCCATGTACGATCCGTTGTCTGAATTGCTGGCGAATCAATTCCGCGTGCTGGCCATCGACATGCTGGGCCATGGCGGCTCGGACCCTTTGCCGGAAGGCGCGAGCATCGACATGCTGGCGCAGTGCGTAGCCGGCGTGCTCGGCGCGGAAGGGATCGCGCAGGCTCATGTGTACGGGCTACACACCGGCAACAAGATCGCCGCCGCCTTATCCGCTCGCTGGAGCACGCGAGTGAACCGCGTCGTGCTATGCGGCCAAAGCCATAGTCTCATCCCGGATGCCGCCGCCCGCAATGCCACCATCCTCGGTTTGGTGCGTCATTATTTTCCAGCACCGGGCTCCGATTCGCGGGCGCACAGCCTCGGACGCTGGAGCGAAGCATTCAGCAAACTCGCTCAAGCCTGGTGGCCGCCGGAGATCTTTACCGCCAACAACCCGGACGAAGTAACGCGAGAAATTCGCGCACGCATAATCGATGAACTCCAATCCATGGATTCGGGAGCCGCTCTGTACTCCGCGAACTTCGCCTACGATCTCGCCGCGGATCTCGCCAAGATTCGCGGCCCTACCCTGGTGATCGAGATCGTCACGCCCGAAGAGGATCGAAAGTACGGGCGGCAAGGCGAAGCTGTTCGGAAATTAATCCCTCATGCGCAGCTCGCCACCATCGAAGAGCGTGACGGCGGTTTTGCGACACTGGAAAATCGCGCAGAAGAACTCTCTCGCTTACTTACAAACTTCTGTAGCGCCGAACGCTGACGCGATGCTAACGGCCTAGGAAATGGGCTCGAACAACGCCGAGATGTCTTCGGCACTCAAGGCGGCCCCTCCCTTCTGCGCGCCGTCCAGCAGGCTCGCGGCAAGCGCTGCCTTGTTCTTCTGCATGGCCGTGATCTTTTCTTCCACGCTGCCGGCGACGATCAGTTTATAGACGAACACTGGTTTGTCTTGCCCGATGCGGTGGGCGCGGTCGGTGGCTTGGTTTTCCACGGCGGGGTTCCACCACGGGTCGTAGTGGATCACGGTATCCGCGGCGGTGAGGTTCAAGCCCGTGCCGCCAGCTTTCAAGCTGATGAGGAACAAGCTCACCTCGCCGCCTTGAAAAGCCTTCACGGGCTGCTCGCGGTTGCGGGTGTCGCCCGTGAGTTTTACGTAGCGGATGCCCAGCGCTTTCAATTGTTCCTCGATCAACGCCAGCATGCTGGTGAATTGGGAGAACAGCAGTACACGGCGGCCTTCATCGAGCAGCTCGGGCAGCATCTCCATGAGCATTTGCAGTTTGGCGGAGCCCTTCACTTTCTTGGCGGCATCGATCTTGAGCAAGCGCGGGTCGCAACAGATCTGGCGCAGTTTCAATAAGGCATCCAGCACGATGATGTGGCTTTGGGCGAATCCGCGCGCTTGAATCTCGGCGCGCACTTTCTCATGCAAGCTGATGCGCACGGTTTCGTAGAGATCGCGCTGGGCGGGCTCGAATTCCACGCTGCGCAAAATCTCGCTCTTGGGCGGCAGCTCGGCGGCCACTTGCTCTTTTGTGCGCCGCAGGATGAAGGGACGGATGCGCCGGGCGAGGCTTTGCCTTCGGAATTCGTCGCCGTGCTTCTCGATGGGAGTGCGGTAGGTGCGGCGGAAAGTCTTCTCGTCTCCCAGAAAGCCTGGCATGAGGAAATGGAACAGCGACCACAGCTCGCCCAGGTGATTTTCCAGTGGGGTACCCGTCATGCACAGGCGGTGGCGTGCATTCAATTGGCCTACGATACGCGCGGCCTGGGTCTGCGCGTTCTTGATGAGTTGGGCTTCGTCAAGGATCACCAGATGGAACGGCTGTTTGAGCAGGACCTCCTTGTCCCGGGCCAGCAGCGGATAAGTAGTGAGCACTACATCGGCATTGGCGAACTGGGCAAAGGTGGCCTTGCGGCCCAATCCGTGGGAGACATGGACGCGCAGTTGCGGGGCAAAGCGCTGGGCCTCGGCGCGCCAATTGGGCAGCACGCTCGTGGGCGAGACCACCAGCACCGGCCGGTCCAAGCGCCCGCTTTGTTTTTCCAGCAACACATGAGCAAGGGCTTGCACGGTTTTGCCCAGGCCCATGTCATCGGCGAGAATGCCATGGATACCGAACTCGCGCAGGAAGGAGAGCCACGAAAGACCCTCGTTCTGGTAGGCGCGTAGCGACGCGCCAAAGCCAGGGGGCGCGGCCACGGGCGCGATGCTCTCGAAGTGCGCCAGACGCTGCCCCAAGGCACGCAATTCCTCGCCGCCTTGCCAGCGCAGGTCAGTGGTCTCCTCCAAGTGCGCGAGGCGGGCGGCATCCAGTCGCGGCAGGCGCGCTGTGTCGCTGTCCCCGTCTAGCAGTTCGTGCAAGACGGCCAAGATGCCGCGCAAGCGCGCCACGGGCGCGGGGAACAGGCGCCCGTCGTCCAGCGTAAGGATGACTGGCTGGTCCGGGGGCGTCTTGGGATCGTTCAGCATGCCTGCCAAGTCCTCATCGTCGCGCAGGGCGGCCAATACGATGGGAAGCAGGTCGGAGCGCTTGCCGTCGATATCGGCTTCGAGGTGAAAGTCGAACCAATCGTGGCCCGAGGTTTCAATTCGCGCCGACCAGTCCGACACCTGCGCCACGCGAAAACGGAAGTCCTCGTCCGTTTCCACGCGCCACCCTTGGGACTTGAGCTTGGGCGCATCCAGCGCCATGAAGCTTACCCAATCGCCCGGGTCCATCATGGTGTAATCGTTCTTATGCTCGCCGGAATAATGGCGCAGCGCACTCGATAGCTTCACGAGCCCCGCTTGCTCCAGTGCCCGGTGCGCGGCTTTTTCCACTTTCGCATCGCGTTTCATGCGCAGCAACTTTCCGTCGCGGAAGCTGCTCACCAACCCAGGACTATCCCTCGGTACGGGAACGCCATCGTAATCGAAGGCCAGTAGCGCCACCTCGTAGGTCTCTCCGAAGGGATGGTAGCCCCCGCCGTAAGTGCCATGAGTGACCACGGACATCAGCCGAAGACAGGCAGTGATGGTCTTGGCACTCATGTCCTGCATCTCGGGAATCACGGGTAAAGGCACCAGACCGCCCATTCCCAGCGCGGCCAGGGAGTCTTGGACGGGCGCCACCTGGTCCAGCGGTATGTCCGGTGTGCGGGCGAGCAAATCCGCCAGATGCACGGGGACCGCCAGCACGATGGGGCCGCACTCGCCGCGCTCCGTGTCCACGTACCAGGGCGGCCCAAGGGGCAGGAATGTGCTACTCCTGGGCTGCGTGGCGATGCGCAAGCGTTGCGTGCCGAGGTGGTCGAAATCCCAGGTGACGGTACCCGAGCGCTCTTCCCCCAGCCTCAACGCGGGCTTCTTGGCGGAGTCCCAGTGACAACGCCCGGTGGGGAGAATGCGCGCAAGTATTTCCGCCCCATTGGCGCCGTGTATATAAAAACTCCCATCCACGCTCCGTTGGGCGTCGAGCATGAGCTGGCGCAACACCCGCGAATCATCCGCCAGCACAAACGCGGGCGGAGTGCGCAAGTCGCCGTGCGCGTTCGTCCATGAGGCGACCGATCCATACTCACCGGATTTGAGGATGCGCGCGATCATGGTGCGCAGCGCGAGCCGCCGCTCGCCCAGGTGCTCATGAATTTTCAGGACGTAGAGCAACCGGTGGCTAGTGCCTGGCGCAGATTGCTCGCTGGAAATCGCGGGGACAGCGCTGCGCGCCGTGAGATCCAACCAGGATTGCAAGGCCGGGGACATTTCCTGGCGTACGGCTGCCGGGGTACGCGGGCGGCTGGCCGGCGTGGGTGCCGCTTTGGGCCGAGCCGGCTCCGCGCCGCCGTTCAAATGGGCGAGCAGCACTGCCGCCACGTGCTTGCAGTTGATATGCATGGGGCAGCTGCATACCCCGTAAATGTTGGCCCCCGTACGCCCGCGCACCACCTGCACGGAAACGTCATAGGGCCGGGTCTCGGTTCCCTTTACCCGCGCAGTGAAGGAGCCCGGGCGCTCTCCGCGTTTCAGAGCGCTTACGCGCCCCTCTCTCGCGTATTGGGAGCCCCGCTCGACGAAGCGGTTGTCGAGGTTTCGCTCTATATCGCGCAGGGTGTAGGCCGTCATGGCAGGTACTCGGGAACCGGATCGGTATCAAAACCCGCCATTGTACGGACCCCTCAGCGCGCCCAGGGAAGCGCCTTGGGCCTGCCTTTTTAGAGCCAGCCTGTCCTGGCATAGGTTTTTTTGTCCCCCCGCCTAAAGCCGTCCCATTCGCGGTCGAAAACCGGAAGGTTACGAGAACATGACTGCTTCGATGCACCCGGCTCCAATTGCTGCGCTCCCCGCTTATCACTCGAAGCTCAAGGCGGCCTCACGGCCTTCATCGCCTTCATCCCCTTGTAAGCAATGAGCCTGAAAGCCCTAGTAGAAGCCATCGAAATGATGCCCGACGCCGTCCTCCTGGTGGAAGCGTCTGGAAACATCAGCGCCGTCAACGCGGAAGCGGTAAAACTAACCGGTTATGCCAGGAAAGAATTGTTGTCCCTCGGTATGGAAGCGCTCTTGCCTGACCAACCAGGCCACCGCACCCCGGGGAAGGGCCGCGCACAACGGCCTTCGGCCGGACCGGCGGATACCCTGAAGGACCTTACTCTCGCCCGCAAGGACGGCAGCCGCGTAGTGGTGGATTTGCGCACTTCACAGGTTAAGGGCCAGGCGCTGGCGATGGCCACCCTAAGGGATGCGAGCAGGCTGCGCGCGGCGCAGCGGCGAGCACGCTGGAGCGAGGACCGCTTCCGTAGCCTCACGCGGCTATCCTCCGACTGGTACTGGGAGCAGGACAAGAATCTGCGCTTCAGCTACTTCTCCAAACTCGATGCGGGTACTCATCTTCACGATCCGAGCGACTCACTTGGCAAGACACGCTTCGAACTGCCCTTCGAGTGGGAAAGCGCAGAGGCCATGCAGGCCCATCGCGCCGTGCTGGAGCAAAAGCGTGAGTTCCGCGATTTGCTGCTGAGGAACGCCAAGGCCGACCGCTGGCTCATCGTATGCGGGGAACCGCGCTACGACGACGAAGGGCAGTTCGCCGGCTACCGCGGGGTAAGCCGAGAGATAACCCATGAGAAACGGGCCGAACGCGCCCTCAAACAAAACGAGGAGCGCTTCCGCCAGTTGACCGCGCTCTCCACGGATTGGTACTGGGAACAAGACGCGAATCTACGCTTTACCTTCTTCTCCAACAATGCCGCCAGCCATAACGAGAAGGCCTCCTCGTCCTACCTGGGGAAGACACGATTCGATATGCCCTACGAATGGGAAAGCGAGGAGGCCAAGGCGCGGCACGCCGCCACGCTCGCGCAACGCTTGCCCTTTCGCGATATGCTGTTGCGAGAACCGGTGCAAGACCGCTATTACCAGATTAGCGGCGAGCCCCTATTCGATGCCAAGGGCGCGTTTAGCGGCTACCTGGGTACGGGCCGGGAGATTACCCAGGAGAAGCGCGCCGAGCGCGCACTACGCGAAAGTGAAGCGCGGTTTCGGGACCTTACCGCCCTGTCATTCGATTTCTACTGGGAGCAAGACGCGGATCTACGCTTCACATACTTCCCCGAGGGCGCGGGCGAAAAAACGTTTTTCCCGGTGCAAGGCACCCTGGGAAAGACGCGCTTCGAACTCGGCATCGAGTTCGAATCCGAGCAAGCCAAGCAGGAGCACTGGGAAACGCTTCAGGCGCGCAAGCCCTTTTGGGACTTGATTCTCAA
>JBJXGQ010000380.1:0-4265 GCA_046160525.1 Burkholderiales bacterium | reverse complement strand
CGTTAGCCATTCACCGCCACTCGACCGGGAGTAGTAGGTGAGTGCTACGCGCTCGGAATCGATCACCAGGTAATAGCGCAAGCTTTCGATGGCTCGGTAAGCTTGCAGTTTTTCCCGGGTGTCGGTGCCCGCGGTGGAAGGCGAGAGCACTTCCGCGATGAGGCAAGGCGCTTCCTTGAAGAGGGCGTCCGCAGGCGCCGGCTCGCAGCTGAGCATAACGTCCGGGTAGTAGAAGACGCGGCCTTGCGCTAAACGCAGTTTCATGTCCGCGATATAGACGCCGCAAGATGTTCCTCTCGTGGCCATGCGCAACGTGACGGCGCAGTTAAGGGCAATCCTGTTGTGCCTCTCGCTGGCTCCCGCCATGGCGTAGGCGACTCCATCCACGAACTCGTGTTTCTCCGTGGCGTCCAGTTCCTGCGATAGGTACTGGCGCTCATGCAATAGCTGGTGTTGCGGGAATCCCATGGCGAACCTCCGCGAATGGCTCGATGATTAAGGTTATCACGTGCACGCTCAAACCAATTGGCGCTAGGCAGATGTTATTGGCGAGCGGATCCAAATCCGCCGCTACCGCATCCCTTGCAGCTCGAACAGCCAGTTCCGCATCCAGCATTACTGGAAGTGGCTGAGGCGGGGGGGCTGGCGGTTCCCGGCCACAGCTTTCTGAGCCACGAGCGCGGGAAATAGCGGCGGGCCACCTGCAAGGTGGCAAGGGCAACGATGGCGGCGACGATCACGGTCTCGTTCATCTTCAGGTCATCCAAAGCGCTGTGCGGTAGGTGATGAAAGAGGCCAGATAGGCCAGCGCGAACAGATATCCTGCCATGGCAACCGGGTAACGCCAAGTATTCGTTTCGCGCTTCACCACGCTCAAGGTGGAGATGCATTGCGGCGCGAACACGTACCAAGCCAGCAGCGACAAGGCGGTGGGCAGCCCCCAGGTAGATGCGATCAGAGGGGTGAGGGATTCGGAGAGCGCCTCGCCGGTTTGCGACAGTGCGTAAACGGTACCCAGCGCGCCAACAGCCACTTCGCGCGCGGCCAAGCCCGGCACGAGCGCGATGGAAATCTGCCAGTTAAAACCGATGGGAGCGAAGATCACTTCCAGGTACTTACCCAAAATTCCCGCGAAGCTGTAGGAAATGGCCGGAAGGGTCGCATCGGGGGGCGGGCTGGGGAAGGTGCTCAGAAACCACAGCACAATCATCAGCGATAAGATGATGCCGCCCACGCGCGAAAGAAAGATCTTGGTGCGTTCCCAAAGCCCGATGACGAGGCTGTGCGCGTGCGGCCAATGGTAATCGGGTAGCTCCATCAAAAGCGGTTGAATACGGTCCCTCGCGCCCGCGCGCTTGGCGAGATATCCCACCGCCATCGCGCTCACGATGCCGGCGATGTACAGAGCAAAGAGTACGAACCCTTGCAGGTTGAACACTCCGCCCACGGGAGTGTTTGGGATGAAGGCGGCGATGATGAGAGCGTAGACCGGAAGGCGCGCGGAACAGGTCATCAGCGGAGCGATCATGATGGTGACCAGGCGTTCGCGCGGATTCTGGATGGTGCGCGTGGCCATGATGCCGGGGATGGCGCAGGCGAAACTGGAAAGCAGTGGGATGAAGGCGCGCCCGGACAGGCCGATCTTCCCCATCAAACGATCGAGCAGGAATGCGGCGCGGGGCAGGTATCCGCTTTCCTCCAGCGCCAGGATGAAGAAGAACAAGATCAGGATCTGTGGCAGAAATACCAAGACGCTGCCCACGCCTGCGAGGATGCCGTCCACCAAGAGGCTGCGCAGCATGCCTTCCGGAATAGCCGTGATGAGCCCCTCGCCTGTCCACGCGACGCTGGCCTTGATCCATTCCATCGGTGCTTGGGCCCAGCTAAATACCGCTTGAAACACCAGAAACAACACGACGGCCAGGATGAGCGGGCCGGCCAGCGGGTGCAGCAACACCCGGTCGAGCTTTTCCGTGGCGGCGTGAACCGTTTGCGGGCCCGTGACGCTAACGGATACGATGCGGCGGATTTCCCTCGCCACCTCTTCCGCGGAAGTGCCTAGGGAACGCGTGGAGAGTTGCGATGAGCTGCCGCTTGGTAGATGGTCAAGCGCATCCACCAGCGCCCGCTCGCCCCCGGCTTTGACGGCGACCGTCTCCACCACCGGAACCCCTAACTCCGCCGAGAGGCGCTTGATGTCGATCTTCAAGCCCCGGCGCTGGGCCACATCGGCCATGTTCACCGCCACGACCATGGGCAATCCCAGCCGCGCCACGTCCAGAACCATGCGCAAATTGAGGGGCAGGTTGGTGGCATCGACGACACAGATCACGCCATCGGGCATGCTTTCGTCGCTGCGTTCGCCCAGCAATACCGCGCGCGTAACCGCTTCGTCGGGCGTGGTGGCCTTAAGGCTGTAGGCGCCCGGTAGATCCAATACCCGCCAAGTCTTGCCCAAAGGGGAGGTAAAGCGTCCTTCCTTGCGTTCCACCGTCACGCCCGCATAGTTGGCGACCTTCTGGCGCGCGCCCGTGAGGCGGTTGAACAACGCCGTCTTGCCGCAGTTGGGCTTGCCGACCAGGGCAAGGGTGACGGGGGCGGTGGTGGCCGTGCTCATGGCTGGTGCCCGCTGTGGTTGTCCACGGAGATCAGTTCCGCCTCGAAGCGGCGCAGTGCGAAGGTGGCTTGCCCGATCCGCACGGCGATGGGTTCACCTGAGGGAAAGCCCTTGGCCACCACGCGCACTCTTTCCCCGGGAAGAAAACCCAATTCCATGAGCCGTTCCACATGCTCGGCCACCGCCTGGTTCTCGGGCTCGCGCAGCCCGGTAATGGTGGCGGAGCAGTCCTTGGCAAGAGTCCCGAGGGTAATTCCTCTGGGCTCCAGGATAGGAGCGGGGGATTGCGTTGCGGTGGACACGGCCGTTAATCGCGCGGGCAAATGAGAACTTGAATGAAAATCGTTCTCATCTTAGCGCATTTCCTGGAGGGCTGCCGGACTGCGCCGGCAGCCCTAATGTGGGAAGTTCTTTGCTAACGCAGCGAAGCGTTGAACGCTTCCAGCGTAGACGAGCCGGGGCACAAGGCGGCTTCATCCAGGGTGTTGAATGGCGTCTCGACGCTGCCTAGGTGCGCGTGCATGTCTTCAGGATCGGTGTCCATGAAAAGCAGGCCAGTCACCACTTCTCCCGCTGCTTGCCGCTCCTGCAGGTAGTTCATGGCGGCGATGCGGTTGTGGGGGTCGTATTCCGGGTGGAGTTTACGCAAGCGGATGACCGAGCCATCGTGCTGGGTGACATCTTCCACCGTGCCGGCCGCGTATTGCGCGGTGATGGGTGCGCGCCCCGTGATGAAGTCCAGGCTGTTCACCGCCTCGTTGTGCTCGCGCACGTAGTCGTAGCTCTTGGTGGACCCAGAGTGGTTGTTGAAGGCGACGCAGGGGCTGATGACGTCGATGAAAGCCGCGCCTTGGTGCAGGATCGCGCCCTTGATGAGGGGCACCAGTTGATCCTTGTCGCCAGAGAAGCTGCGGCCCACGTAGGTGGCGCCCAATTGCAAGGCCAGGGCCACCATGTCGATGGGCTCATCCAAGTTGGCCGCGCCGCGCTTGCTCTTGGAGCCCTTGTCCGCCGTCGCGGAGAACTGTCCCTTGGTGAGCCCGTAGACGCCGTTGTTCTCCACGATGTACACCATGTTCACGCCGCGCCGGATGCTGTGGGCGAACTGCCCCAGGCCGATGGAGGCGGAATCGCCATCGCCCGAAACGCCCATGTAAATCAACTCGCGATTGGCGAGGTTGGCCCCCGTCAATACGGAGGGCATGCGGCCGTGCACGCTGTTGAAGCCGTGGGAACTGCCGAGAAAATAGGTGGGAGTTTTCGACGAGCAACCGATGCCCGAGAGTTTCGCCACGCGATGCGGTGGCAAGTCCAACTCGAAGCACGCCTGAATGATGGCCGCACTGATGGAGTCGTGCCCGCAGCCGGCGCACAGAGTCGAGATGGCGCCCTCGTAATCGCGCCGTGTGAACCCGAGCTTGTTGGTGGGCAGGCTGGGATGGTGCAGTTTGGGTTTGGCGAGGTAGGTCATGACGGCAGGGGCTCGGGACTAGGGGCTAGGGAAACCTTATTGCGCTACGCGGCGCAGCGGCGCGACGTTGAACATGCGCAGTTTTTCCACCACTTCGCGCACGATGAAGCGCGCGGTGATGGGCGTGCCGTCGTAGTGCAATACCGGGATGATCTTGGCGGGGTCCGCGACGCACTC
>JBJXGQ010000379.1:0-9950 GCA_046160525.1 Burkholderiales bacterium | reverse complement strand
CCACGTCGTGGGTGATGAGAAGAAATCCGGGAGTCATGGTCAATCCGTGATGGCTTGAGAAACCAGTTGTTTGAACAAGCGCCTGTAGTACTGACGGGTGGCGCCGGGCGCTTGCGACATGTAGATGCCGATCAACTCTTCCTTGGGATCGACGTAGAAGTAGGTGCCAGCGAAACCCGCCCACATGTATTCGCCCGCGGAACCGGGCACCTGCGCCACACCGGCGCCTTGGCGCACGGCAAAGCCCAATCCGAAGGTGTATCCCTGCACCCCGAAGAGCAACTCGCCAGGCGTGAGAGGCGATTGGATCTTCGTGCCCAGGTGATCGGAGGTCATCAAGGCGACGCTGGTGCGGCTCAATATGCGGACGCCATTCAATTGTCCTCCGTTGAGCAACATCTGGCAAAAGCGCATATAGTCCGCCGCGGTGCCTACGCCACCCGCGCCGCCCGAATCGTTCCCAGGAACCCGCGATACGTCGATCAAGCGGTTGGGGGTCCCCGTCGCGGGATCTTTCTCGAAAGGCTGAGCCACACGCGAGAGTTTGTCCTGGGGTACCGAGAATCCGCTGTCTGTCATCTTCAGCGGTTTGAACATGCGCTCATCGAGGAACTCCGCGAGCCTCTTGCCACTCGCCACTTCCACCACGCGCCCCAACACATCGCTGGCCAAGCCATACTCCCAGGTCGTTCCGGGTTGTTGCGCGAGCGGGGCTTTCGAGAGGCGCTCCACTTGCTCCGCTGGTGTCATGGCGCGCAGATCGAAGCTGCCTTCGGGGGAATAGAAACCGGCCTTGGTGTAGGCCTCCTTCACCGGCGCGTTGACGGAGAGCTCGCCGTAAACCAAGCCCGTCGTATGGCGCAACAGATCTTGCACCGTCATCTCGCGCTCGGCGGCTACTTGCGTGTAGCTCACCTTGGCCAAAGCGGGATCGATCTTGGCTACACTTACCTGCATCGCCTTCATCGCGGGCAGAAATTTCGAGACGGGATCCGAGAGTTGCAAGGCACCCTGCTCCATCAACATGATGGCCGCCACGGACACCCAGGGCTTGGTCATGGAATACAAGCGGAAGATCGCATCGCGGGTCATGGGTTTACCGGGCTCCTGGACACCCATGGAAGCCGAATAGACCAAACGCCCGCGGCGCAGCACCATCATCACCGCGCCAGGCAAGCGCCCTTGATCGACTTCCCGCTTGAAGGCTGTGTCCAACCGCTCCAGGCGCTGCGAAGACATCCCAACCTCTTCTGGCTTGGCACTGGGGAAATCCTGCGCCCAGACGGCGCTGGCGAAAATGCAAAGCAGAGCCAGAGCGGCCCCGCGCTGAATCAGTCTTATTGTCATGGCTCCTCCGGACATTTTTAGAAGAGGCCCGTTATGCCATATCATTGGCGCTATAACAACCACCGGGGAGGAAAAATGTTCGCATGGCTAAAAGAGCTCACTACGCCTGAGCGCAGGACGCTGACGGCTACATTTGGCGGCTGGGCGGTGGATGCCGTGGACGTGATGGTTTATTTCTATGTGATTCCGACCCTCATCACCCTTTGGGGCATGTCCAAGGTCGAAGCCGGTTACATCACCACCGCCACCGTCCTGGCCTCCGCCGTGGGCGGCTGGCTCGCTGGGGTGTTGGCCGATAAATACGGCCGCGTTCGCGTACTGCAGTGGACTGTACTTTGGTTCGCCTTCTTCACCTTCCTTTGCGGCTTCACCAATTCCTTCGAACAACTGCTGGTCACGCGCGCCTTACAAGGCCTGGGCTTTGGTGGCGAATGGGCCGTGGGTGCGGTGTTGATCGGCGAGATGATTCGCCCCGAACACCGCGGCAAGGCCGTGGGCACCATGCAAAGCGGCTGGGCCGTGGGATGGGCCGGTGCCAATCTGCTCTTCTTGCTGATGTTCAGTCTGTTGCCAGAGGAATGGGCATGGCGGGCGATGTTCTGGGCCGGCATCCTGCCCGCGTTGCTGGTGTTCTACATCCGGCGTTACGTGAAGGAACCCCAGGTCTACCAAGCCACGAAAGACGAGGTCAAGCAACGCGGCGGGCATTTTCTGGAAATCTTTTCGCCGCCCATGATACGTACCACCTTGCTCGCCTGCCTGATGACCACCGGCATGATGGTGGGGTACTTCGCCGTGTTCACCTGGCTACCCACTTACCTCAAAACCGAGCGCGGGCTTTCCGTGATGAACACGGGTTGGTACACCATGGTGATCATCGTGGGGTCTTTCCTCGGTTACATCGTCGCGGCTTATCTCTCCGATTACATCGGCCGGCGCATGACCTTCTTCATTTTCGCCTCCGGCTCGGCCGCCATCGCGGTGCTCTACACCTTGGTGCCAATCAGCAACGAACAAATGCTTTGGCTTGGGTTTCCCTTGGGCTTCTTCGTTTCCGGAAACTTCAGCGGTTGCGGCCCCTTCCTGACGGAGCTTTTCCCCAGCCGCATCCGTGGCTCGGGCCAAGGCTTCACCTACAATTTCGGACGCGGCTTCAGCGCCTTCACCGCACCGTTAGTGGGCTACTTAAGCGGTGGCATGGCCTTGGGTAAATCCATCGGCATCGTTGCGGTGATCGGATTCTCGGTGGTGATTCTCACCGTGTCACTGTTCCCCGAAACGCGCGGGAAGCAGTTGGCGGTTTACGATTGAGGTTTTACACACATGCCAATCCTCCAAACAAATTCCGGCCCGCTCCATTACGACGTATGCAATCTCGTACCCGCATGGGTACGAGATCCGCAGACCATCATCTTTCATCACGGCATCGGCGCCAACATACATATCTGGGCAAACTGGCTGCCGGTGCTCGCGACCCAATACCGCTTGGTGCGTTTCGACATGCGCGGATTCGGTGAATCCGCCGTGCCGCCGAAGGATTTCGCCTGGTCTTTCGATGTGCTCGTGGACGATCTGCTGCAAGTCGCAAATGCCGTGAAGGCGCAGCGGTTCCACCTCGTTGGGGAATCCATTGGCGGCACCGCCGTGCTTGCGGCGGCATTGAAGGTACCGCACAGAGTGATGAGTCTTACGTTATCCAACGCCGCCGCGCGCGGCGGCTTGGTGGGCAACGTAAGAGGCTGGCGCGAGATCCTCGCGCAGGGCGGCCAAGAAGCCTGGGCCCGGCAAATGATGCCATGGCGCTTTTACCCGGATGGCCTGGCCCCAGACGTATATGCCTGGTACACGCGCGTTCACGAAACCTGCTCCATGGATGCCACGCTCGGTCTAGCCGATCTGCTCTTGGCCTCCGACTTAACGCCCAGGCTTCCCGAGATCAAGGCTCCAACGCTTCTGCTCGCACCGGAAGCCAGCCCCTTCATTCCCCTTGAAGTGATGGCCAGCATGCGCGCCTCCATTCCTGGCGCGGAACTACAGGTGTTCGCGCACGCGAAGCACGGGTTGCCGCTGTCGCACGGGCAAGCATGCGCGCAAGTGATGCGAGATTTTCTAGGGCGGCGCACTCTCAGACCGTAAGTTTTGATAGAGAATCTTGCGCCCAGGGCGCGGGATTCTCTATTTCGCGAGCCGAAAAGCCGAGCCCATGCGATCTTGCTCACGGGAAGACACGCCTAAGTGCCCGGCGATACGCGGCCACTGCGCCACAATGGCTTTGCTCCGGGCTATGATCTCGTTCGCATCCGTTTTGGATACGCGGAAGTACGGTGCCACGCTACGCACAAGGGCCAAGTCCATGGCATTATCGGCTGCGCTGATGTTGAGTTTCAATCCCTGCGAGCCCGGCGAGGGATTCATGTCGTAGGCGCCGGATAGACGCCAGCCGCGTCCGGGCACCAAGAGAAAGCCATGATTGCGCAGGTGATCGTCCGTATTTGAAACAAGCAAGTTGAACACAATGCGCGACCATAGTTCGCGCAGGTCGGCATGGGTCTGCGCGCCGTGGTCAATCAGCACGCGCGCGATCTCAAGGTAGCTCGCGCCGGTGGAGGCGTCATCGCCGTCCGTCCTGCCGGTGAGCGTCATGGCGGACGCGAAGTGCAGCCTGCGGCCGGCACTCGTTCGATCGAATCGCTTCACCAGAAAAGTATGATGGGTGCTCGCAAACCTGCGCGCAATGCTTTCCGGCACTTGCAATCCGCACGCTCTTGCCAGGGTGTGCAAAATGAGTTCCCATGCCCCCACGTCGTGCTCGTCGCGAGCGCTGGGAAATTTGGCGATCCACAGATGCTTACGGGGATCCGCCACACTCGCCTTGGGCCGCGCGCCACCGAGCGATCCTCCCGGTGCTATAAGCATTCGTAGCCACTCGCCCCCTTGTTCGGCGGAATTGTCCTTGTCGTGTTCAATTGCAAGGCTGGCCGCTTCCAGCTCGCGTAGCCGCACGAAGGGGGGCGCGGCCACATCATGCTGGTTATCCAGGAACTCACCCGTATCGTCGCGCTTGAACCTTAGCGCACCAGAGCGGTAAAGGTCATGCACGGCCAGCAAGTAATCCGATTCCGTGAGTTGGTAGGTACGCGCGGCAAACCCCGCCCGTTGGTTACGCTCTAGGCGGCGCTGCATGAGCATGCGCCCCCACCGGTCGGGGCTGGTATCCGCGAATACTCCAAAGTTATCCATACCTTGCGCCGGATGCTGGCGTCCTTCGTACAAACCTAACCTCGGGTCGAGGTGCAAATCAACCAGCGCCGGATGCTTGCGAGCGGCCGAATCGAACTCAAACTCGAACACCTCGCGTCCAGCGCCTCGGTGCGCGTACAACACACCCAATCGCAGCGGCTTGGGAAGGCCCTCCCAATCGGCATAGACCACGATGGTATTCGTGGGAGTCCTCGCCATGGGCTTAGCGTTTCTTTCCTCGTGCCGCGGGGATGCTGTGATCGATCAGATCCGCCAGCGCCTGAGAATTCAAGAACCCGCCTTTTTTAATCCACGCCTGAGCATTGCTCGTTGCGCTGGTAGCGAGCTTCTTCGGCGAGCGTTTGGCGCGCACCGCGGCCGCACGCACCTGGCCTTGGCCGGTAATAACCGGCGGCGAGGATGGCTCCGGATTCCCCTGCTGCGATATCCCCTTGGCGGGTAGCCGCGCGTCCTGTAGTTCACGGCCAAGGGGATCCGATTGGCCGAGCAAGGCGAGATCCTTTTCCATGCCCAGCACCTGCATCACGGCGAGATAGGCGCCAAAAGTCACGCCTGCGCCACCGCGCTCAAGGCTGCGAAGAGTCATGGGCGACATACCGGCACGCTGCGCCACTTGCTTTGCAGGCAAGCGCCTGCGCAGCCGGGCTAGGCGTAATCGTTCGCCGAACTGTAGCAGCAGCTTTTCGGTTGAAGGCAGGAGAGGGGCGGTTTTCTTAGCCATAGTGCTAATATTTTGTCATATATCGTCCGTATACGCGATAATATTAGCTCTATATCCCTTGCGCCCTACCGCAAGCTGCGGCAATCGTTCGTCCTAAATTTCCTAGAATTGAAGTGTCACGCTCACGGCGGGACTGTGCATTCGCCACGTCAATCCGGCGGCCAGCGTCCCGGCCTCTATAATTCACTCATGATCTCAGCCAAAGAAGCCCTAGATCAATTGCGCGAAGGAAATCTGCGCTTTGTCGCCGAAGCCAGTAGCCTGGGCGAGGTCACGAACCGAACGCGCCGCCACGAACTGGCCGATGGGCAAGAACCCTTCGCCATTATTCTTGGCTGCTCCGATTCACGGGTACCGGCGGAGATCGTATTCGATCAGGGCCTGGGAGATCTTTTCGTCATCCGAGTAGCCGGCAACATCGTCGCGCCTTCGCAAGTGGGCAGCGTGGAATTCGCCGCCGAGCGCTTCGGCACACGCCTCGTTGTGGTGATGGGCCACTCCCAGTGCGGGGCCATCAAGGCCACGCTGGAGGAGTTGGCGCGCCCAACGGAGGATCAGTCGCGCAACCTGCGCGCGATTGTCGACCGCATCCGGCCTGCCGTCGAACCCTTGATGGCCACGGAACTGGGACACAACCAAGACGCCCTTTTACGGCAAGCGGTTCGCGCCAACGTGCGTGCCTCGGCCAGCCATCTGCGGCACGGATCGGAACTCCTCGAACAGTTGATCGAAACCGATGGCCTGCTCGTCGTGGGCGCGGAGTATTCTCTGAAGACCGGAGTCGTCGAGTTTTTCGACGGGGTGCCAAGAACTACCATGCATCGAAAGGAATCATGACCACACTCACCCAAGAAATCGCGCGCTTTGTCGCGGGGCTTCAAGCGGACACGATTCCCGCCGCCGTGTCGGAAAAAGCCAAGGTCGCATTGCTCAACGCCTACGGAATGGCGCTGGCAGGCCGCGACACTCCCTATGCACCAGTCGCGCGCAAGGCCGCACTGGCCATGGATGGAGAACAGCCCAAGGGCGCCACCTTGCTGGGTGACGGACGCCGCACGAGTATCGGCGGTGCTTGCCTCGCCAACGCCGCGCTCTTTCACGGACGCTGCCAGGAGGACACTTGTGGTGCCGCCCACTTCGGCACCATCTTGATTCCGCTTCTCACCGCCATGATCGAAGCGCGCCGCTATCCGCTTTCCTCCTTGATTCCCGCGCTGGTCGCGGGGTACGAAGCCGGCGGGGTCATCGAACAAGCCTACTGCGCTACCACCACCGCCACCGGCTTCCGTTCCTCCGCCATTTACGGGACCTTAGCTGCCGCAGCCGCATCCGCAAAATTGATGGGCTTGAACGAGGCGCAGATCGCCGCCGCCTTGGCCAATGCCGCCTCCTTCAGCGGGGGCGTGTTGCAGTCTTTCGCGGACGGTACCAACGAGTGGCGCTACCAGGTCGGCATGGCGGGCCGCAATGGTTTGGCCGCGGCAGAACTTGCCAAGGCCGGTTCCGTGTCAGCGCCTTTGGCCCTTGAGGGCAAGAGCGGATTCATCCGCGCCTTCGCCAACACCGGCGCGGACGTGGGGAAACTCAGTGCATCCCTCGGGCAAGACTGGGCCGTGCTGCGCGTCACCTTCAAACCCTTCCCGGTGTGCGCGTTCAATCAAACACCCGTCACCGCAGCGCTCCCCTTGCGCGAACAAATCGGCAATGCGCCCATCGCCGCGGTACGCGTACACATGAGCCCCTTCGCCATGAACTACGCCGGTATGAAAGAGGTGGGGCCTTTCCACTCCATTTCAGGAACGCTCATGAGCATTCCTTTTTGCGTCGCCACCACATTGGCCCACGGCACGCCGACCATGACTCGCATGACCACCTACAACGACGCGAGCGTGAACGCTCTGCAACGCCGCATCACGCTTGTGGGAGATCCGGGCTTATCCGCCCTGTGCGCGAAAATTGAAGTGGAAACCGCCGACGGAAGAAAGTACGTGCGCGAACAGAATATGACCCCGGCCGACTACGCCTTCGATCGCAATACCGTATCGAAACTCGTGCGCGGCATAGGCGCCGAGGAAGGAGTACCCGCTGGAGCCTTCGATATTTTGGAGCGTTTCGTGGAGCGCTTGCCTGGTGGAACCATCGACGATGTCATCGAGAGCTTTGCCGCTATCGAGCAGCGGATGGCGGCTTGATTTCATCGCAAAGGCTATTCACCACAGAGGCACAGAGACACAGAGTAAAGCGGAAAAAAGACTAACCGCTCTTAACACGCCGGGCACGAAGGCGCACGAAGAAGGCGTATTGCGCACCAACGGAATCAGGGATTTTCCTTCGTGTTCCATCGTGCACCCTTCGTGAACCTTCGTGTTGAAAGAGTTCAGGGTTTGCCGGGCATCCACGCAAGCAGTTATCCCCGGTAGGTTGGGCTGAGCACGCGAAGCCCAACATTCAAGGCACGGAACAAAAAATGAGGCCCGATTGGAGCGGTCCGCTCTTTAACCATGGTGCGCTTTTGCGCCACTTCTACCGTTGGGCTTCGCACACTCAGCCCAACCTACGAAGACCGGATAGTTTCGGAACCGCTCTCGATCCGCATCTCCATGCGCATTACGCAACACACGAAGCCTGGCCCCGTCCTACGGATGGAGCGAAGGGTTACGCCTCACTCGGGATGCGGCGCTTCGTCTTGCTACGACTGGAAACCCATTGTTTGAGAGCCTCGTCCATGCGGCTCTGCCAACCGGGTCCACCGGCCTTGAAGAACTCCAGTACTTCCGGGCTGTAGCGCACGCTGACTAGCTGCTTTGTTGGAGCCACTTGCGGACCACGCTGGCCAGGCTTGCGCTTCGCTGCCAAGGCCTTACGGACGGCCTTATAGCCACCGCCATTGACCAGAACTCCCGTGCTCCACTTTGCCTCTTCTCGGGCAGTCAGGGGTCTGTCCTTGCCGGGCGCCCGCGCAGTTGCGGCCTCGGCTTCGGCTTGGCTAGCGCGAAATTTCTTGGAAGAACCTCTTGGCTTCATATTTCTCCGCCTCTCGAAGGCTGATGACATGGAAGTCGTCTTCGCGTTCCGTGTAGGTCATGTGCATCACTTGACCTTGGAGCCAACCGACGGCGCAAAGACGAAGCTGGCCGTACGCTAGGCGTTTGTCCTCGTAGACCCAGACTGGCCCATCGAAGATTCCCTCGCAGCCTGGGAAGTCGTAGCCATGTTTGCGAATATTCTCCCGTCGCTTTGTTTCGTCCCGGGTCGGCATGCACGCATTGTAGGTACGAAAAGCGGGCTCCACAATGCACCAGCTTCCAGGTGAGCATTGCGTAGCCAGCCGTCAGAATTAAGCGGTTTTCCTTCGTATCGAAAGAGTTCCGGGTTTTCGCTGCATCTAGCCGAACAATTTGAGCCATGTAGGTTGGGCTGAGCGCGCGAAGCCCAACTTACGAAAGTGGGATGGTTTCGTAACCGCCTTTGAGCCGCATCTCCTTGCGCTTTAGCGCACTTTCTTCTTCGCGGTGCGGCAGTCGTGACACTCGACCGCTCGGGCATCAATGTGGCCCTTGGCGTCCTCGTAATACCACTTCTGGTCTCTGGCCTTCCAAATCTCTCGCTTGCCGCACTTGCGACACGTAAACGGCTGGTCGAGATAAAACTCCGGCAGACTCCCGTACGTGTTGATGTGTGAAAGCTTGCTGTGGTCGGCTGGCACAGCGGAAGGATGACCTCGCTGCTGAATCGGAGTGAGGCTAAAAATTCTCTCCGCCTCGCGGATCTCTGCCTCGGTGGCATCCCGGCCAGTCTGCGTATGTCTGCTCATGGTGCGCGCTGCCGCCTAACGAATGTGTAGAAAGCGTGCATTACAGAAGACCAGGATTCCCTCGCCATACCGCCCACGTAAGCACTGAAGCAAAGCTTACCCACAAGAGATAGGGTACCAACAGCAGCGCAGCCAAGCGACTGGTCCTCCAGAAGGCCGCTACGGTGGCCACGATGAGCGCCAGCAGGACCAAGACCTCCACCGCGGCCAGCGCGCCCCGATGCCACGAAAAAAAGAACCACGACCAAAGCGCATTGGCTGCAAGCTGCGCACCAAACAAACCCAGCGCCACCCCTTTGGAACCGGGCAACCGCCACACAAGCCACGCGGAAACTCCCATCAGCACATACAGCGCCGACCACACCGGACCGAACACCCAAGCGGGCGGCGCCCAGGACGGCTTGCTTAACTGCGCATAGAAAGACGCTGCATCAACGGAGGCTACGGCCCCCACCGCACCTGCGGCGAATGCAGCCAAGAGCCACCCAAGCAAGCCAACCAATTGCGATGACAGGGAACGCGACGCCATGTGGAGAAGAATGACCCATCGAAGCTGCAGGGAAAGTTGATTTTCGCTGATCTTGCGATTTTCCGCCCGCATAAAATCAACAAGCCGGATGGCGCGTTGCTGATTTATTTGCAGCCGCAAAGTCGCCGGCGTGGGTCCGACCCCGAACCCTCCTCCGCGCCGATTCGCTCGGGCTACGGTGGCACAACCGCGCCCTCGTTTCCAGACGGGACCCGCCCTAGCTCACCGCAAGCTTCCGGTAGCCCTCCGCGGCGACGGCGTCGCAGTGCTCGCGGTAG
>JBJXGQ010000378.1:0-2981 GCA_046160525.1 Burkholderiales bacterium | reverse complement strand
TTCGTGCAGGATTATGCGCGCATCGTCTCGGATTTGAGCGCCGGTGCGCTCAAGTTCGACGTCCTGCAACCCGGTTCCGTGGTCAAGGCCTTCGACATGGCCGATGCCGTGCACAAGGGAACCTTGGATGCCTGCTTCGGTGTGCCGGCCTTTTGGTACAACAAGAATTCGGCGCTCTCCCTTTTCGGCACGGGCCCGGCGCTCGGCCATAACGGCAATACTTTTCTCTCGTGGTTCGAACATGGCGGCGGCAAGGCGCTCTATGAAGAGCTTTATCGCGACATCCTCAAAATCGATGTGACGCCCTTCTTGATGGGCCCAATGATGACCCAGCCCTTGGGATGGTTCAAGAAGGAAGTGACGAGCGCGGAGGATTTCAAGGGACTCAAGTACCGTACCGTCGGGCTCTCCGTGGACGTGTTCACCGCCATGGGCGCGGCGGTGACGGCCATGCCCGGGCCCGATGTGGTTCCGGCCTTGGACCGGGGCGTCATCGAAGCCGCCGAGTTCAACAATCCCACGGTGGACGCGGGATTGGGGCTGCAAGACGTCGCCAAATTCTGCATGGTGCGCAGTTACCACCAGCCGGCGGAATGCTTCGAGGTCCTCATCAACAAGACGACCTTCGGCGCATTACCCGAGGTGAGCAAGATGGCCTTGCGCTATGCTCCCAAGGTGCTAAGTTCGGAGTTCACCTGGAAGATCATGGATGCCTATTCGCAGTCTTACTTGGATCTGCGCGACAACAAAGGCGTCAAATTCATCGAATCGCCGGTGGACGTGTTGCAGGCACAGCTCAAGGCCTGGGACCAGGTGGCCGAGCAGAAGAGCAAGGAGAATCCCTTCTTCGCCAAAGTGCTTGAATCGCAGAAGAGCTACATGAAGCGCGTGGTGGGCTACCAGATCAAGTTCGAAGCCTCGCCTTCCATGGCCTACGAGCATTTCTTCGGCAAGGTCTAATCAGGCGCCACCCGCATGAACCGCTATCTACTGGCCGTGGACCGCCTCAACGGCAGGATCGGAAAGGCCTTCGCATGGTGCATCGTGGGTTTGACGGTCATGGTGTGCTACGACGTGCTCGTGCGCTACGTCTGGCGCGCGCCCACGAGTTGGGGCCTGGACGTGAGCCTGATGTTCTACGGCGCCTTGTTCATGATGGCGGGCGGTTACACGCTGTCGCGCAACGGGCATGTGCGGGGCGATGTGTTGTACCGCTTTCTTTCGCCGCGGGTGCAGGCGTCATTGGATCTCGCGCTGTATTTGCTCTTCTTCATTCCGGGTATCTCCGCCCTAGCCTGGTTCGGCGTGGGCTTCGCCACCGATTCCTGGGCGATGCTGGAGCAATCTCAAACCACGTCCAACGGGCTTCCCATCTACCCGCTCAAGACCATCATTCCCATCGCCGGCGCTTTGTTGCTGGTTCAGGGCATTGCCGAGATCGTGAGGTGCGTGATCTGCATCCGCACCGGCGAGTGGCCCGTGCGCTTGCAAGACGTGGAAGAGCTGGACATCGAGAAATTGAAGGCGAATCTCGCTGAAGCCCAGAAGGTGGGCGCGGGCAGATGAAAGCCGCGCGCTTCGGGCTGTTCTTCCTGGTCGCGGCCATCGTTGCCATCGTATTGCTGCTGCTGATCCCCGAGGAGATCACGCGCGGCCACCTAGGCTTGCTCATGCTCGGGCTAATCGTGGTGGCCATCCTGTTGGGATTCCCCACGGCCTTCACGCTCATGGGATTGGGGATGGTGTTCGGCTCCTTCGCCTTCTACCGCGAAGGGCAGCCCATTTTCAGTAATCCCGTGTTTGACCAGATGGTGCTTCGCACCTTCGGCGTGATGACCAACGACGTAGTGATCTCGGTGCCGCTCTTCGTTTTCATGGGCTACCTGATCGAGCGCGCCAACATCATCGACCGCTTGTTTCGCAGCCTGCAATTGGCGATGGTGCGGGTGCCAGGCAGCTTGGCGGTGGCCACCATTCTGACGTGTACCGTGTTCGCCACCGCGACGGGGATCGTGGGCGCCACGGTGACGCTGATGGGGTTGCTGGCGCTTCCCGCCATGCTGCGAGCGGGCTACGACGTCAAACTCTCCGCCGGCGTCATCACGGCGGGCGGATGCTTGGGGATATTGATCCCGCCCAGCGTCATGCTGATTCTTTACGGTGCCACGGCGCAAGTATCGGTGGTGAAGCTCTACGCGGGCGCATTGTTTCCTGGTTTGATGCTGGCGGGGCTCTATATTGCCTACGCCATTCTGCGTGCAGTGATCAATCCATCGTTGGCTCCCAAGCCACCGCCCGAGGAACGCAACGTGCCGGTGCTTGAGGTGGTACGCATGCTTTGCACGTCCGTGCTGCCCTTGGCGGCGCTGATCACAGCCGTGCTGGGCAGCATCGTGGCAGGCATTGCCACACCGACTGAAGCGGCAGCGGTCGGCGCCTTGGGCGCCGTCTTGCTGGCACTGGGTTACCGCAAGCTCACGTGGGAGCGCTTTCAGGAATCCGTGATCCTCACCGCGCGCACCACCGCCATGGTGGCGTGGCTGTTCGTGGGCTCGCAATTGTTTTCGTCGAGCTTTGCCTTGCTGGGCGGGCAGTCGCTACTGGAAGGGTGGGTGCGCTCTTTCGAATTGAGCCCGATCCAATTCCTTCTGCTATCGCAGGTGATCATTTTCTTGCTGGGCTGGCCCTTGGAGTGGACCGAGATCATCGTAATCTTCGTGCCCATCTTCTTGCCGTTGCTACATCACTTCGGCATCGACCCGTTGTTCTTCGGCATACTGGTCGCGGTCAATCTTCAGGCCGCTTTCTTGTCACCACCGGTGGCCATGGCGGGGTTTTATCTCAAGGGCGTGGCGCCCCCCCATGTCACTCTGGGGCAGATTTTCGCGGGCATGATGCCTTTCATGCTGATCCAGCTATTCGCGATGTTCTTGCTGTACGTTTTCCCCGGCATCGCGATGTGGTTACCCAAAGTGTTGTAC
>JBJXGQ010000377.1:0-4368 GCA_046160525.1 Burkholderiales bacterium | reverse complement strand
TCGTCTCCATCATCGCCAAGTATTACCTGTGCAACGAGCGCGGCGAAAGTCTCATGGCTGGGCTAAAGCGGGTACACCGCTTTTTGCCGGTCTTCATCGGCGTGATCACTTTGTTCTTCGGCCATTTTGATGTGTGCGGACATCGCCAACGTTCATCGCTCATCCCAGGTGGCAAGTGCCAGCGTCGTGACACAGACGCCCGTTTACCGGTGGGTGGTGGGTTGGTGCTTGTTCTCGCCCTTGCTTTGGAGCCTCCCCGGAATGCCGGATTTTGTCGTCCTTACCCTCACCGCCAACGCCGCCGCCGTGGTGGTGCTGCCGCTGCTTTGCGGCAGCCTTTGGTACATCACGGCGCGCACCCGCTTCATCGGCCGCGGCTACCGCAACAAGTGGTGGGAGAACGCCCTCATGGGCGGGCTCTTCGTTCTGTCTGTGTGGGGCGCCTACCAGTCCGTCGTCGCAATCGGGGCCGCGTTCCACTCATAAGGAGAGCCTGCCACGGGCTGCGAGTCTGGGGCCGCCCTAGCCCGCCCGGAAGGCTTCGGAATATCTAGGTATTACGCAGGTTGCCCCACTGCACGCGAACGCAATTGGCCAGCGCTGTCCTAAAGCCATCCGCCACCAGGCCGATATATCCGGCAGGCAAGAATACCGGTGAGGACGAACGTTTCCGGCCATGTGTCTCGGCCAAATTCAACTGGCCACCTTGAGCCGTTGCCAACATGAACTCAAATAATTTGCCGTCACTGCTAGCGAGGCATCCAAACATGCAGTCTAGATTCTCATCCGGAGTGGAATATTGACTTCGCAGGCCAGTACACTCGCCCCGGCTCATGAGCATTTGGATGCCCTGGGGTCTGAAAAGGGCCTGAAGGCCTTCTTAGCCCAGTTCCCCGCGGCCGATCCGCTGCGCACCGTCAAGGTCCTCGGCGAAGTCTTCGAGAAGGCGGCAGTCCTTAATATCCCGGCTGACAAGCTGCGCCACGCACTGAAACACCTGGACGAACACGCACAGGAATTCGTCAACGCCGTCTGGGACCACCTATTCGACTCCAAGGACCTGCGTACGATATCCGATAGTCCGTGGCTCGTACTGGCTCGCTACTATCGTTTCGTACACGCCGGATACCGCTTCTGCCTGGACGCACTGCCGGACCGCGACCGCCTCAAGGATACCGAGCGCGCCGAAGCAGTCTTGCTTGCCTGCCGCGCCATGGCGGCGCTTGGAAGGCACAAGACAGTCCTGAAGTTACGCCTGCGCGATCCGCAACCCGCCTATTGGGAACAGATGAACAGCTTGGCCGCCTGGAGTTCGCAATTTGGCGGTAGCGATACGGTGCTCGAACTCTACCCAGCTAGCGGATACCAGAGCAGCACCGAGCGTGAGCACCTCATCGCTCTGGTTCTCGAAGTGGCACCCGTGGGAAACATGCTGCCGAACCTGATCGTGGCACTCGATCTTACGCTCAGGCGGTTCGCGCAGACGTTTCATTTCTCCGGCCAGTTCCGCGACGAGACACCCTTCGTGGCCTACACGACAAAGCCTCAAGGGCCCGAGCGCTGGCTCAACGGCTTGGCACCCCGTCCAGGCCAGCGTTTTTTTGGAATTGGGGCGGCCTACGACAGCCTCGCCGAGCTGCTTAACGAGGCCCGAATCGTTTCGCAGGTACCCGAATGGCTGGCGGCATCTCGTATGGAGGCTGCCCATTACAGACGATTGCTAGAACTGCTTGCCGTACATTGGTCTACAAAACCTCCGCGGCGCCGAAGCCAGCGCGAACGCCGTGACGGAGAAATATTGGTCACTCACGGCATCCAACGCGTGCGGCGCATGATTGGTGCGAGCGAGTTCGCGAAGTCCGGCAGGCAATTGAATTACGACGACCATCATCTGAACGACCTCAAGGTCTTTGGAAAGTTTGACTCAGGCTCCGATGACACCCAATCTCTCACCGGCAAAGACCGGCTGCTGAGCCCCATGCAAGTCTTGCAACGACTCGAACGCAGCCACGAGATGCCGGAACAATGGGCCATCGCCGATGCCAGCGAGAACGGCCTCGGAATCATCGCAAGTGGCCACGGCGGTTGGACACGGGTGGGGATGATCGTCGGATACCGGCTCACGGATAGCCTGGATTGCCGCATCGGTTTTCTGTCCAGGCTTTCGAGCGCGGCCAATGGCAAACTCTCCATTGGGTTACGGTTGTTCCCAGGCGAGGTACGGGGCGCGCGCGTCAACTTCGGTGCGCTGGATGCCAGCGATGCATGGGCCACCGGCGAAGAAAACTCCAAGAACATGCACAGCGCGATTCTGCTCCTTACGCGCGGCTCGCCCTCCGTGCTCTTGGAGCCCCATGTTTTTTCCACGACCGGGGAGTGCATGCTGTCCTTCGAGCGGCGCTGGCGTAAGGTGCGTCTCCAGCGCATCGTGAAACGCGGTTTCGACTACGAAGAAATTGAATTAGGCATGCCGTTAGCTGCCTGAATCCGAATTGCCATGACCACAGAATCACCTAGCACCTTCCTTGGATTCCCATGCTGAACTGGTTAGCCAAACCACCTTCCAAGCCCGCCGAATCGCTGGATTCCCTGGACTCGGAGAAAGGGTTGAAGGCCTTTTGGGCTCGCCTGCCTTCCACGGATTGCGTGCGAGCGCTCGAAGCGGTTAGCGAACCGTTCGAGAAATCCGCAAGCTTGAATATGCGGCCAGACAGGCTGCGCCATGTACTCAAGCAATTGGACGAACGTGCGCAAGAAATCGCCGGCGCGGTGTGGGCCCGTCTTTTCGAAGCCAAGGACCCAAATACGATATCCGATACCGCATGGCTGGTACTGGTTCGCTATTATCGTAACGTGCACACGGGCTACCGCGTTTGCCTGGACGCTCTGCCGGCACGCGAGTCCCTCTCCAGCGCGGACCGGGCCGATGCCATCCTGCTCGCCAGCCGCGCGATGTCGGCCCTTGGCACACATAAAGCGCTCCTGAGGTTACGCCACCGCGACCCGGAACCCCAATATTGGGTGCAGCTAAATAACCTCGCCGCATGGATGGCCCCATTTGGCAAGACCCAGAAGTTAATCGAACTCTACACGGGCAGCGCATACCATAGCAACGCGGATCGCGAGTATTTGATCGCGCTTATTTTCGACGTTGCCCCCGTCGCAAACATGCTGCCAAACCAGATCGCCGCGCTCGATCTCATCTTGCGGCAATTTTCCGAACACTACTATTTCTCCGCTAACTTCGGGGCGGAGACACCGTTCACGGTGGATCGCGTTCGCGCCCAGGCACCCCAGCGCTGGCTCAAGGGACTCGCCCTTCGGCCAGGCCAGATATTTTTCGGCCTTGGAGCGGCCTATTCCCAACTAACAACCCTGCTCAAGGACGCCCGTGCATCCGGGCAGGTCCCCAGTTGGCTCGCCGTTTCTCGCGCGGACACCGGCCAATACTGCCAACTGCTCGAACTGTTGCTCGCTCACTGGTCCGTGGATCCGCCCAAGCGCCGCCTTCGGCGCGAATCCCGCGACGGAGAGTTGTTGGTCGCTCACGGCATCGACCGCGTACGCAGAATGATCGCGGCGGGCGAATTCGCGAAAGCGGGCAAGCAGTTGAACTACGAGGACTATAAGGTCCTTACTCGCAAAATTGCCGGGACGATCGACTTCGATACTTACGAAGCACGAGTTCCTGTCGTCGCCGAAGGAAGCAAATTGCTAAGCCCCATGGAGGTCTTGCAAAGGCTCGAGATTGACCAGCAAGTGGCGGAGCGCTGGACCATTGCCGACATCAGCGAAAACGGTATCGGCGCCGTTGCAAATGCCCACGGAGGTTGGGCGCTCGCCGGAATGCTCGTCGGGTACCGGCGCATGGATAGCCTGGATTGGAAGGTGGGCGTCATTTCCAGGCTTACGCGCTCCGCCAAGGGAAAACTCTCCTTTGGCTTGGAAACTTTCGCGGGCAAAGTCCGGGCGGCGCGCGTCAGCTTTGGCGAACCGGATCCCACCGATACATGGATCTCCACCGGCAGCGGTTCCAAGGGCATGCACAACGCAATTCTGCTCGATAGCGGCGGCTCTACAACGCTGCTGTTGGCGCTGGACGTTTTTTCTATTGCGGGCGAGTACAAAGTGTCCTATGACCAGCGCTGGCGCAAGGTGCGCCTTGATCGCATCCTCAAGCGCGGGTATGACTACGAGGAAATTGAGGTCAGCACACCAGCCGGAATTTGACGTTGGCGCGGATGTTTTTGCTATCTACTTCGGCGGCTTTCCGCCTGGCCAGACTGGATTTTGCGCGAGACCGGGCCATGCAATGGGAGCACGGCACTTTCTTTCGGCGTCCACTGGCGCAATGGCCGCATCCCAATG
>JBJXGQ010000376.1:0-7816 GCA_046160525.1 Burkholderiales bacterium | reverse complement strand
GGCGGCATGGATGCGGCCAATTTGAAAGTAGCCGAGTTGTACATCAACGCCTTCTCGCATTTCGCCAAGACCAATAACACCTTGATCGTGCCCAGCAACCTGTCGGACATTTCCTCCGTGGTGGCCTCGGCCATGACCATCCTGGACCGTACGAAAGCCCCAGCCGCTACGGCCGCCACTTAGCGTCCCTTCCCCCGTAAGCGGGGGAAGGTTAGGATGGGGGCCACTCCTCCCTCCCCCTCCCTCAGGGTTTAATCTTCCACACCGGCTTCAAATACTTCGGCACCGCCGTCCCCTCGATCAATCGCGGACACGGGACAAGCTTCGACGCCGTCACGGATAGCGGCACCACCCCCGCCCACACGGGCCAGGCGTAATCTTCCTCGTCGTCGCCGGGGTCGCCGGTGCGAATCTTCGCCGAGCCCTCTTCAATGGGCATATGGAGCACGGTGGTGGCCTTGAGTTCCTTCTTGGTCACTGGACGCAACTCGTTCCAGCGGCCCGGAAATAGCTTCTCGGTAAAAGTTTCCAGAACGCGCGCCTTTTCGTCTTCCGCCTCCACTTTCTCGGCCACGCCGAATAACATCACCGAGCGGTAGTTGATGGAGTGATTGAAGGCCGAGCGCGCCATCACCAAGCCGTCCACATGGGTGACGGTAAAGCATACGTCGATGCCCTTCGATTGTTCGCGCAGCATGCGGCTGGCACTCGACCCATGCCAGTAGACGTGTTCGCCTTCGCGCCAATAGGATGTGGGCGTGACGTAGGGCTTGCCCTCGATGTTGTAGCCGACGTGGCAAATAAATCCAGCGTCCAATATGGCGGCCACGGTATCGAAGTCGTAGTTACCGCGGTAGTGCTTGCGCTTGACGCGGGATCTGGGTGTCTTCTTGATTTCGGGCATCGAGCTTCTCCGGTTTGGATTAAGACCAACACTCACCACAGAGGCACAGAGACACAGAGGAAAAGCAACGCCCTGTCTGACCGTTACCCATGGCGAGGGGAGAGCCATTTCGGAACGAATGAACTCGTTCTACGGTGTTCTCTGTGTCTCTGTGTCTCTGTGGTGAGTCTTTTGTCAGTATCCCCGATCCGGATCGACCACACCATGGGGCGGCTCGCCGCGCTCGATTCCGCGGATGTTCTCGATCACCTGCCCCTGCGCCAGTTCAGTCACCGTTTGCGCGGAAACATGAGGTGTGATGAATACTTTGGGGTGTGACCAAAGAGGATGCCCCGGCGCCAAGGGCTCGTGTTGAAACACGTCCAGCATGGCGCCGCTCAAGTGCCCGCTGTCGAGAGCCGCAAGGAGATCCCCTTCCACCAGATGCCCGCCGCGCGCCAAGTTGATCACCGCTGCGCCAGCGGGCAACCGCGCAAAATTCTCGGCGTTGAGGATCCCTTGCGTCTGTGGTGTGAGCGGCAAGAGGTTGGCGAGGATATCGCTCTTCGCAAGAAACTCCCGCAGGCCATGCTCGCCTTGAAAGCTCGTCACGCCCTCGATACTGTGCAGCGAACGGCTCCATCCGAATACCTGAAACCCCATTCGTGCCAAGGCACGCGCCAAATCCGCGCCCAGCACGCCCAACCCCATTACACCCACGCGGCGCTCAGTAGCCGGAACCGCCGCCCTGGGTTGCCACTGTCCTTCGCGCTGCCTGCCTTGGTAGTAGGGCATGTCACGGTGAAAATGCAACACGCCGTACAAACCGTACTCCGTCATCTGGTCCTTCAGCCCAGCATCCACCAAGCGCAGGATGGGCACGTGGCGCGGCAAACTCTTATCTTGCAATAGGGCATCCACGCCGGCACCCAGCACCAAGATCGCGCCCAGGTTGGGAAGCGTTGCGAGCAAACCTGGCGGCGGGTTCCACACCAGCGCGTAGCGAATATCTTCCGGTGCACCTAATTGCGGCCAGGCCCGGAATTCGAGATGGGGAAAAGCCTTGGCCAACACCAAGCGCCAAGGTTCCTGCGCGTCGGTCTTGCTGTAGAAAAGAAGCGCCACTTCAAGCAACCTTGCCTGCCGGCCAGCGCGCCAGGATTTCGTAGTGGGAAGTTTCGGGCTCGCGCCGCGAGCGCACCAGCACGAAATCTTGCACGCGCCATTCAAAGATCGGGATCTTGGTTTCCACCGGGCGGCACTGGGCGTTGCGCACCAAGCTCACGTGCGGCGTGAAAGGCCGCCGTTCGATGACGATTCCCGCATCGCGCTCGCTACGGCGCAGATCCTTCACCAGTTGGGTCAGGGGTTCCGGTGTCACGGCCGGGGCAAGCCACGCGATGCGGTTGTGCGCCCAGCATCCCGCACCGGCCATGTGTAGAGTGAAACCGGACATGCGTGTTCGTTCACCGGCCGCATGCATCGCTTTCGCTTGATCCGCCGCAAGCTCCCCCAAAAACACCAAGGTCATGTGTATGGATTCGCGGCGGGTTAGGCGCCCGCCAAAAATCTCGTGCAATTTTTTCCCTTCTCTAACCATGCGCTCCCGGCACAAGTCATCGGGCCACAGCGCGAAGAACAACCGCTGGTGCTCAGCCGCCGCCATTCTCGATGAGCACCACCGCGTGCGCCGCGATTCCCTCCGCACGCCCCAGGTGGCCGATGCCCTCGTTCGTCTTGGCCTTGATGCTGACTTGGGCGGCGTCCACACCTAGATCGGCGGCAATATTGGCAACCATGGCCCCGATGTAGGGCGCGAGCTTCGGCCTTTGTGCGATCACGGTGCTATCCACGTTCCCCACGCGATAGCCACGCGTGGCGAGCATGCGAACCACCTCCCTTAACAGCGTTCGGCTATCGGCGTGTTCGTAGCGCGCATCGTTATCGGGAAAATGCGTCCCGATATCTCCTAGCGCGGCGGCACCCAGCAGTGCATCGCACAAGGCGTGAATGAGCACGTCGGCATCCGAGTGTCCCAGCAAACCGCGTTCATGGGGAATTTCCACGCCCGCGATCACCAGCTTGCGGCCCACGGCAAGACGGTGTACATCGTAACCCTGGCCAACGCGAAAACTCACGAACTTCTCTGAAGCCCAGGGTCGCTGGGGCGCAATTGCGGCGCCAACCGGTCGAGTACGCCGTTGATGTATTTGTGCCCGTCGGTTCCGCCGAATATCTTGGCCAGTTCCACGGCTTCGTTGATAACGACCTTGTAAGGCACGTCAGGACATGCGCTCAGTTCATAGGCACCCAGCAGCAAAATGGCATGCTCCACCGGGCTCAGCATCTGCACTTCGCGATCCAAATGCGGAGCCAGTTTGCCGCGCAGGACAATCGCTTGCGCCGTAGTCCCCTTGATAAGCGTGGCCAAGTAAGCGTCGTCCGCCTGGGCATGCTCTTCGGTTGCGCGCAATTGCTCCAGCAAGTCCGATGCGGAGGTCTCGTTGATCAGCCATTGGTACAAGCCCTGCAATGCCAACTCGCGCGAGCGCCGGCGCCCGCCCCTAACGGGTGCGCGCCGCTTTGGCAGCGCCTCAGCACTCGTCATCGATTTGCCTCACTAGGTTGGCCATCTCCACCGCCACGCGGGCTGCTTCGGCGCCCTTGACGCTCATGCGGGCCAAAGCTTGATCTTCGTTGTCCGTGGTGAGGATACCGTTGGCGATGGGTACACCGGTTTCCATTTGCACCGTACTCACTCCTTGCGCCGAATTATTGGCCACGATCTCGAAGTGATAGGTCTCGCCGCGGACCACCGCGCCCAGCGCCACGAGGGCATCGAAGGCATCCGTGTGCGCCATGCGTTGCAGCGCCACCGGAATTTCCAAGGCGCCCGCTACACTGACCATCGTAATGTTTTGCGCAGGCACTCCCAACTTGTTCAATTCCTCGATGCAGGCGTTGAGCAGTCCTTCGGTGATCTCGCCATTGAAGCGGCTGGTCACGATGCCGATTCGTAACCCCTCGCCTTCGATGGATGCTTCCAATTCTTTGATGCCTTCGAAATTTGCCACGTAGTTGCCTTGCGTAAGTGTGTTATTTCCGCCTGAAGGATGTGACCACCGGCAGCGCGTCGCCGGGCACCATATAGCCGGTCACATCCAGATCGAATCCCGTCATGCTGGGCATCTTGCGGGGTGCGCCCAGCAGCTTCATATGCGTAACGCCCAAGTCCCGAAGAATCTGCGCGCCAATGCCATAGGCCCGAAAATCCATCTTCCGCCCCACGGGGCCGCCTTTCGCTTGCAAGCGCGCGATCAGTTCATCCCCGCTCTCGTCACGATGGAGCAGCACCACCACGCCACGTTCGGCGGCGGCAATAGTTCGCAGGGCATCGTTCAAATTCCAGGAATGCGCAGTGCTCGCGGCATCCAGTAGATCCACGGCAGAGAAGGGTTCATGCACCCGCACCAGAGTTTCCTCGCCCGCCACGATGGTGCCGCGAACGATGGCCAAATGCACATCGCGCGACGTGACATCGCGGTAGGCGTGTAAGGTAAAGCGGCCGTGAATGGTATCGAGGCTGCGCTCCATCTCGCGCACCACCAAGGATTCGGTGCGGCTGCGGTAGTGGATCAAATCGGCAATGGTGCCGACTTTCAGGGAATGCAATGCGGCGAACGCGAGCAAATCGGGCAAGCGCGCCATCTCGCCGTCGTCCTTGAGTATTTCGCAAATCACCGCCGCGGGTTCCACTCCAGCAAGCCCGGCCAAATCGCACCCTGCCTCCGTGTGCCCCGCCCTCGCCAAGACGCCGCCTGCCTGCGCCATCAGCGGAAAAATATGCCCCGGTTGCACGATGTCCCCAGGTTTCGCGTCTTTCTTTACCGCCGCCTGCACGGTGGTGGCCCGGTCCGCCGCCGAGATTCCCGTAGTCACGCCCTGCGCGGCTTCGATGGAGAGCGTGAAGTTGGTCCCCATCTGGGAGCGGTTCTTGGTCACCATCAGCGGGAGATTGAGCTGGCGGCAGCGCACCTCGGTCAAGGTCAGGCAAATGAGCCCGCGCCCGTACTTCGCCATGAAATTGACCGCCTCTGGCGTGACGAACCCGGCAGCCATGACCAGATCGCCTTCGTTCTCCCGGTCCTCCTCGTCGACGAGGATCACCATGCGGCCAGACTTGATCTCGCTGACGATTTCGGGGGTGGTGCTGAGATTCATAGGGGAAAAGAGCGGCGCGGATAGAGGGGCACGCAAAGGGGTATTTTGCCAGAGGAATCGTCCTCCTTCCCCGGGAAACCCGGCAATCGTGCGTAAAGGTGCCGTATAGTACCCGCCTCATGAGCGCCATTACTCCAGAACCTGTCACCGGACTCCAACGCCGCCTCGCCTCCATCATGTTCAGCGACATGGTGGGCTATAGCGCGCTCGCCCAGCGCAACGAGATGCTCGCCATCGAGTTGCTGGAGGAGCACCGCCGGTTGCTGCGGGCATTGTTCGTCCAGTTTGGCGGGCGGGAGATGGATGCGGTGGGCGACGGCTTCTTCGTGGAGTTCTCCAGCGCGGTGGACGCCGCCAATTGCGCGGTGGCCATCCAGAAGGCTTTGGTGGAACGCAACGCCACCGCGGAGACAGAACGCCAAATCCAGGTACGAATCGGTTTACACCTTGGCGATGTGGTGGTTGAGGGCGGCCGGGTCATGGGCGATGGGGTCAACATCGCTGCGCGCATTCAGCCGCTGGCTCAACCTGGCGAGATCCTGCTTTCCGAGGACATGGCACGCCAAGTCCAAAACAAAGTCGGGTCACCGTTGGAGAACCTGGGAGCGCAAAGCCTCAAGAACATTTCCACGCCCATGCAAGTCTTCCGGCTTCGGCTGCCGTGGCAGGAAGCCGGGCCTCGACTTTCTGCAGCCCTCGCGCGCGGCAAAAGGCGAGCGCTGATAGGAAGTGCGATTGCAGCCGTGCTGATTGCAGCCGCCTGGACCGGGATTTCACTTACGCGGACACCTAAATCTCCAGCCACCTCGGCGCTGGGATCTTCGCTTACCCTGCCGAAAGGCCCTTCCATCGCCGTGCTTCCGTTCGAAAATCTCGGTGGTAACAAGGAAGATGACTACTTCAGCGATGGCATCACCGAAGACATCATCACCGCCTTGAGCCGCTTCAACGATTTATTTGTCATCGCGCGCAATTCTACTTTCCAGTTCAAGGGTAAGGCTGTGGATGTGCGGGAGGTGGGAAAGAATTTAGGCGTGCAGTACGTGATTGAGGGCAGCGTGAGACGAGACCAGTCTCGCATTCGCCTCACCGCCCAGTTGCTCGATGCCAGGACCGGAGCCCATTTGTGGGCGGAGAGCTACGATCGCGAGCTTACAGCGAACGGTATTTTTGCCATACAGGATGAGCTGACATCCAAGGTCGTATCGAAAATTGGTGACCCGCTGAAAGGAATGATTTCTCAGGCGGGGATGAGTGACGCCAGCCGAAAAAGCAATGTTGCCCTCAGTGCTTATGAGTGCGTGCTCAAGGCAAAATCCTACTTCGTCACTTTCGATCCCGCCGATCACAAAATCTCCAGGGACTGCCTGGAGGAAGAATCAAAAACCGACCCGTCCTACGCCGATGCCTGGGCTTGGTTGGCGTTGGTTTATGTGGACGAGTACCTCTTTCACTACAGTCCGAGGCCCAATTCTTTAGAAAGAGCCGTTGACGTCGCGCGCCGTAGCATCGCATTGGATCCTTCAAACCAAATGGGCCATTGGTTTTTGGCACGCGCCCTCTTCTTCCAACGCAAATTCGATCAATGTTTGCGACAAGCGGAACATGCCGTGGGACTAAACCCCAACAACACGGCAGTTCTAGCGGGTGCCTCTGTCTACATATCCTATTCGGGGCAATGGGATCGGGGAAAAGAACTCAACGATCGTGCCTTGGCGCTTAATCCCAATCCGCCGTGGTGGTACTACGCTCCGCCGTTTATGTACTACTTTCGTTCCGGCGATGACCAACAGGCACTGACCGCCGCGCTCAAGATGAGAGCGGCTGCCCCAAGCATCTATTGGTCCCAGGTCACGGCCAGCGCCGCTTACGCTCAACTCGGGCGGCTTGAAGAGGCGAAATCGTCCGCTGCAGAACTCGTAAGGCTAATGCCGAACTATGCATCATCCCGAGCGCGAGAAGATTTTCGTATGTACAACTTCTCGCCGCAATTGACTGCTCGTTTGATCGAAGGACTGCGAAAAGCAGGGATCGACATTCCGGACGACCCAAAGTAGCCCCGCCGACCTAGTCTGTCGCGGTCAGCCGTTCAACATAGCGAGCGATAAGATCGATCTCCAAGTTCACCACCGCGCCTGCCCGCAGTTCCTTGAGATTCGTGACCTCGATCGTGTGAGGGATCAGATTCACATCGAAGCAATCCCCGCTCACATGATTGACCGTCAAACTCACGCCATTCACGGTGATAGAGCCCTTGCGCGCGATGTACTTCGCAAGTTCCTTCGGTGCGCGCACATCGAGGAGCCAGCTTTCGCCAACCTGCTCGAAGCGGGTCACTTTTCCCACACCGTCCACATGCCCTGTGACTAGATGGCCTCCTAGACGGTCAGACAGTCTTAGGGCTTTTTCCAGGTTGACGGCACTTCCGCGTGCGAAGCCCGCAGTGCAGTCCAGCGTCTCCTTCGATACATCCACCTCAAAAGTTCCTTTGCCCAGGGTCACTACTGTAAGGCAACAACCATTCACCGCGATGCTGTCGCCAATCTTGACGTCTGCTAGATCGAGATCCGTACTGGCAATGCGCAGTCGCTCGCCTTTTTCCAATGGTGTGGATGCTGCGATGGTGCCTTGGGCTTCTACGATTCCGGTGAACATTTGTGCGTGAGTGTATGTGACCAAGCGTTAGTGTAAGGCTTAGCGTGTGCGGCACGA
>JBJXGQ010000375.1:0-21969 GCA_046160525.1 Burkholderiales bacterium | reverse complement strand
TTTGCGCGGACTAGTTCCGCAGGCGCCCATCGCTTCGAGTAACGCAGGGTACCCCGCAAGGGGCGGTTCAGTGGGGGCGGCCTTTTTTCGCTTACCTTTTTTGGCCGCGCAAAAAAGGTGAGTAGCTGCCGGGCTGCCCCCGGCGACCTTCTCTTGAAAGTGAAGAAATTTGGGGTCACTCGTGTACGCTCTCGTTTAGCTTACAAGTCCAAGCCCGAGCCAGAGCTTGTAATGAAGCGCGTAACAATACGCCCACGCAACAGCGACCGTACAACTTTGGTTATATTGCCCGCTCGTAATCCCACAAGTACTCTGCCCTCCCTCGGAGTTTCATTGCACTCCTGCCTCATCGCGTGCCCAAGAACTCCGCCACAAGTCCTACGGTTTAATGGAGGAGATCATGTCTACATGTCCATCCGTAATTCAACGTCTCGCGGCAGTTGTCATCCTATCTCTGGGCTTCGGCGTGGCATCGCTTGCCGATGGCATCGAAGGGACGTGGCGGCTTGTAAAACGCCAGCTACCCGACGGCACGATTCAAACGCCACCCACCGTTGCGGGACTCGGAACTTTGCGCGATGGCATAAGGCATCTCAACGTATTCTGGCGTACTCCGGATGGAAGGCCGGCGTCCGTTGGCCTAGTGTCGAGAGCAAGGCTGGTGGGCAATGAGTACACGGAGACTTTGATTGCCAGATCCTTCGATGACGGGAGCGGCCAGGCCGCTGCTTACACCCTTTCGGGCGAAACCAAGACTGTGCTCGTAAAGAGGGAGGGCAGCCGAATCTCCTACCAGCTACCCTTCGATGCGCCTGCGGTGGTCTACGATGGGGACAAGCTGACAGCCACCCTTGAAGGTGTATTTACCGATTACTGGGAGCGATTGAAGTAAGGCAGGGAATTGTTACCAGAGCAACAGGTATCACGCCGCGCGCAACCCCCGCGGCGTGAATGCACGCTGCAATCCATCGAATAACCACTGTACGGCCACCGCCAAAATGGCAGCGGGGATGGCGCCGGCCCAGAGCATTTCGTGATTGTTGAGGGCTAGGCCCGTGACGATGCGTTCGCCGTAGCCGCCTGCACCGATGAAGGCGGCGATGGTGGCCGTGCCGACATTGATGACGGCGGCGGTCTTGATTCCAGAGAAGATGGAAGGTGATGCGAGGGGCAAATCGATCAGGCGCAACTTGGCACTGGCGTTCAATCCCAGGACTTCCGCGGATTCGCGCAGTTGCGTGGAGATGCTCTCGAGCCCGCTGTGCGTGCCACGCACGATGGGCAATAGCGCATAGAGGAATAAGGCCACCAGGGCAGGCCACACTCCGATGGTTCCCAGGAACGCGATCAATACGGCCAGCAGCGCGAGTGAAGGAATGGTTTGGACGATGGCGACCACGGCGAGTAGCGGCTTCTCCAACCTCGGGATGCGTGCGGCACATATACCCAGGGGAATGCCAACGGCGACCGCCGCCGCGAGCGAGCCGAACACCAGCCTCAGATGTTGCGCGGTGAGCCGCCAGAAATCATCACCGAACAAAAGCTTCCAAAACCCGGATGGCGAGGAAGAGGATGTTTTGTTAATGGTTAGGTACTCGCGTGCAATTTCTACAAATGGCTTGGCATCGACTTCCGCCGCCGCGTTCATGGCGATCATTTTGGGGGCATCTATGCGGCCCTCCAATTCCGTGATCGCCTTCCACGCTTGAGGAAATTTCTCTGGGACATCGAGCCGGTAGACGAACACGGCCTGGTATTCCGGGAAGTAGCGCTTGTCGTCCGTTAACACCCTCAACTTGTAGCGCGCGATCTTGGCGTCGGTGGAGTAAATGTCCATGACGCCGATCTGCTTGGCGGCGATAGCTTCGTAGGCAAGTCCGTGGTCCAGGCCAGAGGGCGATTGCGGCAGGCCATAGGCTTGTTGCAGTCCGGGCCAGCCATCTCTGCGCTTTAGAAATTCGTGGGAGAGACCGAAGCTCAGGGCCGGGTGCTGCACCAAGTCCGCGATGGATTTCAATCCTTTTTCCTGGGCATCGTCTTCGCGCACGGCGAGCGCGTAGGTATTCTCGAAGCCCAGCTTCACCGCCACGCCCAATCCCATGGGCTTCAAGCCCGCGTTGATGGCGTCCAGATCCGTGGTCTGGATTTTCAGCAACTCCAGCGCGATGGTCCCGGTGTAGTCGGGGTAGAGATGCACGCTGCCGCTCTTGAGCGCCTCGAACAAAATGGCGGTGTTACCCAACCCTTGCTTGTGGGACACCTCGGCCTGCCCGGCGGCGCGCGCAGCTTGCGCGGCAATCTCGGCAAGGATGTAGGACTCCGTGAAGCGCTTCGAACCGACCACCAATTCCTCGGATTGGCCGGCCACGCTCCATGCGATCAACAAAATTGCAAGAAGGATTCTCATTGCAAGGCCAAGCGCGGGTCGGCACGCTGCGCGCGAATGTATTCGGTGACAAAGGGTTGCGCTGGATGGTCAAGCAACTCTTCGAGCGGGCCGCGCTGTACTATGGCGCCTTCGCGCATGAGGACGATCTCGCCGGCGAAAAACGCGGCCTCGTGCAGATCGTGAGTCACCAGCAAGACTGTCTTGTCCAGCGCGGCAAAGATGTCCTTGAGATCCCGCTGCAACGCATGCCGCGTCATGGGGTCCAACGCGCCCAAAGGTTCGTCGAGCAAGAGGTACGGCGGATCGAGCATCAGTGCCCGTATCAGCGCCACCCGTTGCCGCTGGCCGCCCGAGAGCTGCTGGGGATAGCGCTCCAGTACATCCTCGGGAAGCCGGGCCAAGCGGGTAAGCTCGGCAATGCGAGCACCGATCCAATCGTTGGGCTTGCCTAGATGACGCGCCAGCAGCGCCACATTGCCTCTTGCCGTGAGATGGGGAAACAGCCCGCCGTCTTGAATGATGTAACCCACGCGGTGGCGAATTTCGCGCATTGTCGTGCCGCCAAGCACCGACTCATCGAAGCTCAGGCGGCCGCTGTCTGGCGGAGTGAGTCCCAGGAGAATGCGCAGCAAGGTGGTCTTGCCACAGCCGCTGGGGCCGATCAATACCGTTGTCTGTTTGGCGGCGAACGTTATGGTGGTTGGAGCTAGCGCGACACGCCCACCGTATGACTTCGCGATGTTATCGGCGGCGATCATTGGTCTAGCGACATCTTTGAAATGAAGCCCTCTTTGCCTCACCCTCGGTCCCTCTCCCACACTTGCTCAAACCTTTGCACCACGCCATGGCGCTCTTGCAGCGGCGCTTCGAGTTTAAAGCGGTTGCCGTTGAAGCTCACCACGCGCGGCAAGTCCGTTTCTACCCAGTTTTGCGAGGAGGCCGCTTCCACGAGCCTCCAGCTTCCGATTACGGTGCCAGCAGCCCATGTGCAAACAGTGGTTAGCAACAGCAATGCGGTAAGTAGCGTCTTCATGACATCCCCTTGGAAGATAAGCCGGTTCTTTAGACAAAGAAGGCGCGGAGTTTAGCGCGTGGCGGCCTGGCCGTGCGAAATTGCATCGCGGATGGGCTCGCGGATGAACTGCTAGCATCGCGGTTCTTCATTTTCGGCGTGGTACCGATGAGGGCGGTTGTATTGCGCAATACGGGTGGTGTGGATGTCCTTCGGCTAGAGGAGGCGGTGAAACCGCGTCCCGGCCCGCGCGACGTTCTAATTCGCGTGGCCGCTTGTGGCGTGTGTTTTCTGGATGTGGTCACGCGCAACGGGACGCACAAGAAAGACGTGGAACTTCCCTGCATTCCAGGCCATGAGATCGCGGGTGTCGTCGAGGATACGGGCACGCAAGTCAAGCGCTTCAAGCCGGGCGAGCGCGTGGCCACGACACAGCGCTACCACATCTGCGGATCTTGCCGTTTCTGCCGGGGCGGATTCGAACCTCTGTGCCCCGAGCGCCGCTTTCTCGGCGAACAAGGCATGGTGGGCGGCTACGCGGATTACGTTGCCGTGGAAGAGGATAACGTGGCACTCATTCCGGAAGGCGTGACCGATGAGCAGGCATCGATTGCCGCCTGCGCCATCGGCACTTTGCTCAACGCAGTGCGTGATGTAGGCAAAGTCGCCATTGGCGAACGGGTGCTCGTTACGGGTGCCGGCGGCGGTCTCGGCGTGCATGCCGTCCAGATGGCACTGCTCGCGGGGGCCTACGTGATCGCGCAGACGACTTCGCCAGACAAGGCACCGCTGCTGTCCTCGATGGGCGCCCATGAGGTGGTTGTGAGCAAACGCGGGGAAGACTTCTCCAGAAAAGTACGCGAACTCACGAGTGGGGAAGGCGCCGATGTGCTGCTCGACAACGTTGGCACGCCCTTGTTTTCGGCTATGCGCCGCAGTCTCGGCGTCAACGGGCGCTGGATTCTCATCGGGCAAGTGACCGGAGATTTCGTGCCCTTCAACCCCGCGCAGCTTTTCTTGCGCAATCAATCCATGCTGAGCGTACATAGCACCACGCGCGCACAACTGGAAGATTGCCTCGCCCTCATCGCACGCGGAGCCATTCGCCCCGTGGTGAGCGCAGTGTTTCCATTATCCGAGATACAACAAGTGCACCGGCGCCTGGAAGATGGCGGTGTCCCAGGGCGCCTGGTTGTGCGCCCCGGCGCCTGATGGTGGAATCATGAGCCCAGGCCTTATCCTCCTAGAGAATTTTCTGCAATCCCTCTACACCGGCTTGGTGGTGGGCTGCATATACGGCTTGATGTGCGTGGGCCTGGCGTTGATCTTCAGCGTGATGCGGGTCATCAATTTCGCCCAAGGCGAGTTCTTGATGCTCGGCATGTACGCGGCGCTGTTCTGCTTCGCGCAACTGGGGTTGAGCGCGCTCTTCGGCGATTATCTCGGTCCGGTGATCGCGAGCCTGCTCGCGGGCGTGCTGGTGTTCATCTTGGGCGCCCTGCTCTACGATCTTCTCTTGCGGCGGATCACCGGCCTGAAAGTGGCGGGCACGCAAGGCGAAGGACATTTTCCGCAACTCACGCTGACCCTTGGCCTTTCCCTGGTTCTGCAAAACGGCGGTCTGATTCTTTTCGGCTCCACGCCGCAGAGCATTCGCACTCCCCTCTCGTCGAGCGCGTGGGAGCTGGGCATCTTCGGCACGGACGCCACCTTGTTCCTGAACAAGGCGCGCACCCTAGCATGCGTGGTCACCCTGGTGGTGGCGTTCGCGGTGTCGCTCTTCATTCACCGCTCGCGTCACGGCGTGATCTTGCGGGCCGCCGCGGATAACGCGGAGGCCGCCACGTACATGGGCATCCGCGCCACGCGCGCCCACAGGCTGGCGTTCGCGCTCGGTGCTGGCATCTGCGCGCTGGCGGGCGGGCTCGTGGCCACCTATTACCCGTTTCAGCCTTACGTAGGCCTCGAATTCATCATCGTCATGTACGCCGGCGTGGTATTGGGTGGCATGGGCAGTATTCCCGGCGCGTTCTGGGGAGGGGTTACCATCGGAGTCGTGCAACAACTATCGTCCATGGTGCTGCCGCAGCAACTGCAGAATGCCACGGTGTTCGCCACCTTCCTCTTGATCGTCCTGCTGCGCCCCCAGGGCTTGTTTGGCCGCAATGTCGAGCGAATCTGATCCACGCGATGCCGGGCCACGGCGGGCGATGCTGGTCATCGCCGCGGGGGCGATTCTTTATCTGGGCCTGGCGTGGCTTGTGGAGGACCGCTACTACCAACTGATTCTGACCATCACGCCCATATGGGCGGCGGTGGGCGTGGCATGGAACATTTTCAGCGGTTATTCGGGCTTGGTCTCCTTCGGGCATGCCGCCTTTTTTGGCGTGGGCGCCTACACGGTGGCCTTGCTGCAAGTGAGCGCGGGTGTCTCGCCTTGGATCGGAATCCCCCTTGGCGGCGCCGCCGGTGCAACGGCGGGGCTGGTCATCGGTTACCCCACGTTTCGGCTGCGCGGTCACTATTTCGCGCTGGCGATGCTGGCCTATCCGCTGGTGTTGCTCTACGTTTTTCAGTGGCTGGGTTTCCAGGAGGTGTCGCTGCCCATGGCGCGTGAAGCGCCCGCCGCCTACATGCAGTTCGCCAGCCAGCGCACGTATGTGGTGCTCGCTGTCGCGTTGCTCATCGCCACCCTGGCGGTCAACTTGTACGTGGATCGTTCGCGCTTCGGTTTGTCGCTACTGGCCATCAAGGAGAACGAGGCAGCGGCCATGGCTTCTGGCATCAACCCTTTGCTGTGGAAATTGAAGGCGATGGTGCTCTCCGCGTTTCTCACCGCCATTGCGGGAGGCCTGTACGCGGTGGTGTTGCTCATCGTCACGCCCGATACGGTATTCGGGATGCTGGCCTCATCGAGAGCGCTGATCGTCACGCTCTTTGGCGGCATCGGCACCGTGGCGGGCCCGGTCATTGGCGCGTTGGTGCTCATTCCGCTCGGCGAAATCTTGCATGCACATCTCGCGGAAAGCTTGCCCGGTATCCAAGGTGTCGTGCTAGGTTTGGCCATCATCGCCGTGGTGTCGCTGTGCCCGCAAGGCATCCTGCCTTGGGCCAGGGCCCGGTTACGCCCCTCGAATACCTCGCACCAAGCGCTGCAATTCGATGCCACGCCATTCGCGCGCGAGGTCACAACCCCTGCCGGTAACACGCCGGTACTGGAGGTACGTAATGTCGCCGTGTCTTTTGGCGGAGTACACGCCCTGCGCAATGTGAGCTTCGATGCGAGGCAAGGCGAGATCCTCGGTATCGTTGGCCCCAATGGCGCGGGCAAGACCACGCTGTTCAACATCTTGAACGGATTCGTTACGCCCACGCTGGGCAAGGTAAGTTTTGAAGGCCAGGAAGTCACCGGCCAGCGCGCGTTCGAAATATGCCGGGCAGGCATTGGAAGAACTTTTCAGATCATGCGCCCCTTTGCGGCGCTGTCCGTGCTGCAAAACGTCGTGGTGGGCGCCTTCGCCCACGAGGCCCGCGATGCCGCTGCTTATGCCAAGGCGCGCGAGGCATTGCGCCGGGTGGGCCTCGTGCAGATCGAGCATGCCTTGGCATCGAGTCTCACCACCATCGAACTGCGCCTCATGGAACTGGCACGCGCTCTGGCCAGCGAACCGCGCTTGCTGTTGCTCGATGAAATCCTGGCGGGCTTAGGCACCGGCGAAGTGGAACACATGCTCAAGACCATCGCCTCGGTACGCCGGCAAGGCATGACCATCATCATCATCGAGCACACCATGCATGCCATGGTGCGCATCGCGGACCGCTTGGTGGTGCTCAATCACGGGCAGGTGCTGGAGACAGGTGAGCCCCAGGCGGTGATGAACCTGCCTTCGGTCATCGAAGCTTACCTTGGCAACCGCTGGGCAGCCCATGCTGCGTCTTAAGGATGTGAGCGTCTCCTACGGCGGTCTGCATGCCTTGCGCGGCGTTAGTATCAGCGTGGGCGCGGGCGAGTTCGTCGCCATCGTCGGGCCCAATGGCGCGGGGAAGAGCACGTTGTTCCGGGCCATCTCGGGCGTGGTCGCCCTGGCTGGGGGCGATGTTGAGTTCGAGGGCCAATCGTTGTCTTCGACCGACCCCGCGGACCGTCCAGCGCTCGGCATCGCGCACGTACCAGAGGGTAGGCAAGTATTTAGCAGCCTGACCGTGATGGAGAACCTCCTCATGGGAGCGCAATCGCCAGCGGCACGGCGCGCTTGGCCCAGCACGCGCAAACGCGTCTTCGATTTGTTTCCGCATCTTGAGGAACGCCAAGGCCAGTACGCAGGCACGCTATCCGGAGGGGAACAACAGATGGTGGCCATCGCACGCGGACTGGCTTCCTGCCCCCGGTTGCTGATGCTCGATGAGCCTTCCATGGGGCTCGCCCCTAAAATCGCGGACCAGATCTTCAGCACCGTCCAGAAGATTCACAAGGAGGAGGGCATCGCGGTACTTTTGGTCGAACAACGGGCCGCCGAGGCGCTTTCCGCCTGCGACCATGGTTACGTACTGGACTCGGGGCGCGTGGCCCTTGCGGGAAACCGCGAGGTGCTGCTCGCCGCCAAACACTTGGCGCGGGCCTACCTTGGGACTTAAGCGATAGTATTCGCCCTTATGCTAGTCACACACCCCCACCCTAACCCTCCCCCGCATGCAGGGGAGGGAATGTTATTGCGGGATGCAACCTCCGTCGATGACCCACAAGCCTGTTCCCTCCCCTGCTTGCGGGGGAGGGTTAGGGTGGGGGCCAGCACTCTCGAATAGTCCGGAATAACTTTCGTTACGACATAAAAAGGAGAGGAAGCAATACATGACTAGGCTCACTCGGCGCACAACGATGTCTCGGTTGAGGAATGGCGTACGCGCATTGGCCGCCGTGGCGGCAATGGCGCTTTGCACTGGACCTGCCGTGGCGCAGGTCAAGGAAGTCAAGGTCGCCATAGCCGTCCCGCTGTCGGGCCCTTGGGCGCGCAATGGCGAGCTGCATCTGAAGGGTGCCCAAATGGCCGTGGAGGACATCAACGCGGCCGGTGGTGTCAAGGCATTGGGAGGTGCCAAGTTCAAATTGGTCGTGCACGATGCGGGGGACTCCGCCGAGAAGGCCAAGAACGCGGCGCAACGGCTGCTCTCGCAAGACCCCGATCTCGTAGGCGGGACCGGAGCGTTCGTGAGCTCGTTCACGCTCGCCATCACAGAGGTGACCGAGCGCGCCGAGGTGCCATGGCTCACCCTTTCTTATTCCGACCAGATCACGGCGCGCGGCTACCAGCACGTGTTTCAGACATCGCCCACCGCCAGCAAGATGGCCGAGGATGCCCTGCCCGTGCTGCTACAAATCGGCAAGCAAGCCAACGCCGGCACACCGCGGACTATCGGCATCATCATGGACAACACCGCTTCTCCGGTGAGCTTCACGAAACCCATGCGCGCTGGAGGCTTCGACAAGCTCGGCTTGAAATTGGTGGTGGATGAGATATTCACGCCTCCCCTGTCGGATGCCACCTCCATGGTGCAGAAGGTGCGCAATGCGCGCCCCGATTTACTGCTGATGCTCACCACCAGCGTGCCCGATACCAAGCTCGTATTGGAGAAATTGAGCGAGATGGGTTTAGGGAAGGGACGCCTGGCCGTCATCGCCAACGGCGGTCACATGGGCGCGCCCGAGTTACTTAATGTCGTGGGCAAGGAGTTGATGGAAGGCGTAATGGTCATCATCGCCAACTGGGGCGGCAAGGGCAACGAGAAATTGATCGAGCAATACAAAGCCAAGACGCGCGAACCCTGGATGACGCAAGACAGTATTTCCACCTATGGCGACATGTGGATCTTGAAGGATGCCATGGAGATGGCCAAATCCGCCGATCCCAAGAAAGTCTCCGCTGCCATCCACGCCATGGATGGCAGCCAAAGTTCCTCGCGTTACTTCCCCGGAGGCAAGGTGAAGTTCGACGCCAGCGGGCGGCGAGTGGGCGCCGAGCTGGTCATCTTGCAGTGGCAAAACGGCGAGCCCAAGCCCGTTCATCCGCAATCCCTCGCCATCACCCAGGCCGTGTGGCCGAAACGGTAACGCTTATGAAGTTGGAAATAGAACTTCCACCACAGAGGCACAGAGGCACAGAGAAATTCCTCATGGAGACAATTGCACTTAACCGCATGATGAGACCCAAACGCCCGCTTCCCACAGAGCTATGGTTTCTCTCTGTGTCTCTGTGCCTCTGTGGTGAGGTTTCAAGATGAACAAGCCCATAGCCATAACCGGCGTGGCGATCCACGCCCCGCGTAACAACAATGCACGTTCGCTGGAGGAATCCATCTACGCGGTAGTGCAAGCGGCACTGCGCGACGCGAATACGAGCATCGGCGATATCGAAGGCATCGTGGTGGCCGGTAACGACCAGTTGGACGGCCGCGCCATTTCCATCATGGCGGCCTCGGGTTCCGTGGGCGGGGTGGATCGCGACATCTTGAGCACACCATCGGCCGCCGAACATGCTTTCGTGCTGGGTGCGCTGCGTATCGCATCGGGGCAGTTCAAGACTCAGCTTGCAGTTGCGTGGAGCCCGCTGGAAGTGGACTCGGTGTCCTACGCGCTCACCCTTGCCAACGATCCCTATTTTCACCGCGCACTTGCGCAGGACGAACTGTCGGCCCACGGACTTCAGGCCTGCGCGCTAGAAGGTGCCGTGCCCGGGTTACGCGAAGCAGCCATTGCGGTCGTGAGCAAGAACCGCATGCACGGAGCCCAGGCGTATCCGGACCATCGCATCGGCCCCGTGGAGGAAGCGTTCATTGGGGCCGGCAACCCCTTGCGCTGGCCGCTGACCGATACCATGGTGTGCCCGCCCGATTTCGGTTTGGTGGCCATGGTGATGTGCGATGCCAAGACTTTGCCGCGGGCGTGCCATCCTGCGTGGATACGCGGCATGGGATGGGCCACGGAACCAGGATTTCTGGGCGACCGCGATCTCGCGCATCTGCCTTCCTTGCAAGCGGCGAGTAAACAGGCTTACCGCACTGCCGGTATTTCAGATCCCGCCCATTTTTTCGACTTGGCGGAAGTGGCCGATGCCACGCCCTACCAAGAGTTTCTCTCCTACGAAGGGCTTGGTCTGTGCAGCCGGGAAATGTGGGTGGAGCATGTGGCGAAGCGCCGCAGCTCTCGAGGTGCCAGCCTGCCGGTGAACCTCTCTGGCGGGGCGCAATGCTTCAACCCTGTTTTTTGCGCGGGGCTGGTGCGCATCGCCGAAGCCGCCAACCAAGTGCGCGGGCGCGCCGGAGCACACCAGATCGCACCCGCACGCCGTGCCGTGGCGCACGCGGCGAGCGGGCCTGCCATGCACTACAACACGGTCGTGGTGTTGGAGAATAGCGCACAGGAGGTTCGCTCATGAGCGCGGAACGAGTAGGAATCATCGGCATCGGCCAATCGGAATTCAAAGCGCGCCGCGACGAAGCGAATTATCCCGAGCTGGTACGCGAGGCCGTGGCCTTGGCGATGCGCGATGCGGGGCGCGAGCTTGCAGACATGGAGGCAGTCGTGTACTCGCTGGCCCCCGATGCGCTACTGGGCATCGGCAACGCCGAGCGTTTGGGGGTGGATGCCGTGGGGGCGCGCAATAAACCCTTCATGCGCATCAACACCGGCGGCTCCACCGGCATCTCCTCGGTGATCACGGGTTACACCCATGTGGCGGCCGGCGTATGCGACGTGGTGCTGGTGGCCGGTGCCGACAAGGTGGGCGAATGCGGAGATTCGCAAACGATCCTGAACAAAATCTGGGACCCCACTTACGAGCGCTCCTTGCCTCTGGGCACCATCACCATGCTCGCCATGTCGGCGGTGCGGGCCATGCACAAGTACGGCATGACCGAGGAAGACATGGCGCTCATCACGGTGAAGAACCGCGCCAATGCCGCGCTCAACAGCAAGGCTCATTTGCGCCGGCCCGTCACGGTGGAAGAAGTATTCGCCTCGCGCTACATCGCCTGGCCCGTCAAATTGCTGGACTGTTGCCCGCAATCGAGCGGCGGGTGCGCCATGGTGCTGGCCTCCGAACGCTACATTCGCGAAAACCGCCTGGAGGCCGTGTGGCTTACGGGTGTGGCCCACTGCTCGGAGAGCTACTACCTCGGCGACCGCATGGGGAACAAAGTGATGGCCGATCACGCCGACGCCGTGGCCATGGGCCGTGCCTTCGAGCGCAGCTACAAGATGGCGGGCATCACGAATCCAGCCAAACAAGTGAATGTCGCGGAACTCTATGCACCCTTTAGCAACACCGAATTCCACGCTATCGAGGCTGCGGGACTGGCACCCCAAGGCGGCTCCATGGCCATGCTGCGCGAAGGCGCCTTCGATATTCACGGTAGTAACGCCGTAAATCCCTCGGGCGGTACCCTATGCACGAACGCCATCGCGGTGTCCGCCATGGTGCGCATCGCCGAAGCGGCGCTGCAAGTGTGGGGGCGTGCGGGCGGCCACCAAGTGCCCGGTGCATGCATCGGTGTTGCGAACGGCAATGGCGGCGATCACCAGTTCTTCGGAACCGCGGTGGTCGAGGCTTAGGGACAATGCATTCGAACAAAGATCCTCACCACAGAGACACAGAGGCACAGAGAAAGACGACATGCCGAATCAACGCCGTGAACCTTCCTTGAGCGTAAGTCAATTCGCTCCAGACGTTGTTTTTCTCTGTGTCTCTGTGCCTCTGTGGTTCAACTACAGCTTTGGAGTAACGTTGGAGCCAGTATGGAACTACTGAAAAGAAAAGAATCCTGGAACATTACCTACGACCACGCGCTGGGTGAAACGGCGAGTTTCTTTTTCGCCAGCATTCGCGATCACAAGCAAATCTACGGGCGGCTTGATCCCAAGTCAGGCCGCGTGCTCGTGCCCCCGCGCGCCTTTTCCGATCAAACCCTGGAGCCCACCACGGACTGGGTGAAAGTCGGGCCCGGAGGCAGGATCGAGACGTTCACGATCGTGTACGAAGAGTTCAAAACGCTACCCGACCCGCCGTACGCGTTCGGTTACGTCTTGTTGGATGGCGCCGATACAGCCATCGGGGGTTACTTTCGCGGCATCGATCTCTCCGACGCCGCACGGGCTGCCGCTCAATTGAAGATTGGCACGCGTGTGATGACGCAGTTTGCGAAGGAACGCAAAGGCGATGTATTGGATTTTTGGTTCGAGCTAGGCCGCTGACACGAGACCGAGCCGCAATGCGGGCACCTTACAGCCGAACTTTTTTCGACCTTTTGTGCGAGCAGGCGGAGCGCTACCCCGGTGCGGTGGCGGTGATAGGCGATGAGGTACCGGCCACCTACGCCGAGTTACGCAATAGCGCTACTCGCATCGCAACGGGGCTGCACGCCCTCGGGGTGGGCAAGGGAGACCGGGTCGGGCTGATACTCGACAACCGCACCGCATGGCTGGAAATTTGTTTCGGCGTCGCGGCAATAGGTGCGGTACTCGTCCCTCTTAGCACTTGGTCAAAACGGCGCGAGCTGGATTTTCTGATCGGGGATTCCCGCATCAAAGTTCTTTTCACCTTGGACCGGCTTGGCCAACAGGAATATGCGAAGGATCTGGCCGGACTGGTTCCGGCCGCGGCAGCGACGGGTTCGTGGAGCAGCGATCGCTATCCCATGCTGCAAGCCGTGTTGATGCTGGGCAGCGAGATCTTGCCCGGTGCCTTGGACTACGATTGCTTCGGGAAAAATCTCGCGCCGCTGGCACTCCCCCTGCCCCCTGGGTGCGGCGCGCATGCGCAAGACCCGGCCCTCATACTCTATACATCCGGCTCCACCTCTTACCCCAAGGCCGTTCCACTGGTACATGGGGCATGCATCGAAAACGGGTTCAACATCGGCGAGCGGCAGGGTCTCACGCCGGGCGACCGGGTGCACTTGTCCCCTCCCCTGTTTTGGTCCTATGGTTCCGCCAACGGGATGATCGCGGCCTTGACCCACGGCGCCACACTCGTTCTGCAAGGCCGTTTTGAGCCGGCACAGGCGTTGGATTTGATCGAGCGCCACCGGTGCACCGCGATCTACACACTGCCTGGAATGACCAATGCGATGATCTTGCATGAATCCTTCAAGCCCGAACGCACGCGCACCTTGCGCACGGGAGTGACCATCGGTAGTCCGCGCGACATCGAAGTGGCGGCGCTAACCCTGGGCGCGCGTGAGATCTGCAATATCTATGGGCAGACGGAGTCCTATGGCAATTGCACCGTGACTTGGCATCATTGGCCGCTAGCGCGGCGCATGCAAGTGCAAGGCCCTCCCCTACCCGGCGTAACCATTCGCATTCTGGACGAAGCCAGTGGCTCGCCCGTGGCGGCGGGCGATGTGGGCCTAATCGAGGTTAAAGGCTACATCACACCCGGCTACGACGGCGTGAGTGCGCAGAATAACGCCACCGCATTCACCAACGACGGATACTTTCGCACAGGCGATCTGGGATTACTCACACCAGAAGGCGACGTACAGTTCGCCGCCCGCACCACGGAGATGATCAAGCGCAGCGGCATCAACATCGCACCGTCGGAAGTGGAGGAAGTTTTGCGCCATTGCCCCGGCGTGGCCGAAGCCGGGGTGGCGGGCGTCCCCGATGCGCATAAGGGAGAGATCGTGTTAGCGTTCGTCGTCGCCAAGCCGGGAGCGCAACTCACCGAAGAGATGCTCCGGCAGTTTTGCCGCCGCGAAGCAGCGGTGTACAAAACACCGGACCAAGTCCAATTGTGCAGTGCCTTGCCCACCACGCCGACGGGCAAGTTGATGCGCAGCGAACTGAAGAAAATGGCGCTCAATCTACGCACGCACACTCAATAAGAGAGCCAACGATGGGAAAGGAAGCCTGGGGCCGCTGGGGAATGGAAGACGAGCGCGGGGCCGCCAATTTCGCCGGCAGCGATGAAGTCGTGCGCGCTGCCCATCTGGTGAAAACCGGCCAGGTTATCTCCCTCGCACAGCCGTTGTCACCGCGCACTCCAGTCCCTGGCCACCGCGCTTCCATGCTGCACTTCATGGGGCGCGACGGCGGCGATTACGCCGCGGGCGGTAAACGGCCCGGAGGATTTCAGTTTTCCGAAGACACCGTGGTGCTGCCCTTGCACTTGGGCACGCACATCGACGCGCTGTGCCACGCCTGGCACGACGATGAGTTGTACAACGGTTTTTCTTCCAACACCATCCGCAGCACCACGGGCGCGGCCCATTGCGGAATCGACAAACTGGGGCCCATCGTCGCCCGTGGCGTGCTGCTGGACGTCACGCAAGATCCAGGAAAACCGCTCGCCATGGGCGCCAACATCACGCGTGCGCAACTGCAAGCAGCGGCGGCGAAGGCTGGCGTGAGCATAGCGCGTGGCGACGTCGTCCTCATTCGTACGGGCTGGATCGAATCCATGCTCTGCGATCCTCGCTACTACGACGGCGAACCGGGCATTGATGTGGAAGCAGCGCGCTGGCTCGCCGATGCTGGAGTCGCGGTCATTGGCGCGGACAATTACGCCGTGGAATCCATCCCCTTTCCTGCCGGCCAGGTGTTCCCGGTGCACCAACTGGTCATTCGCGGATATGGAATCACGCTGCTCGAAGGTTTGGTGCTCGCACCCTTGGCTCAAGCCGGCGCAACGGAATTTCTATTCGTCGCGGCCCCACTTCCCATCGTGGGCGGAACGGGAAGCCCGCTGGTGCCAGTGGCGATACTGTGATGAGAGCCAATTCTTTCACCACAGAGACACAGAGACACAGAGGAAGGCTCTAGCCAGACATGTCATGTCCTTACATACACATCGCGAACGTGCGGGTTTTTGCTTTGGATATTTCCTCTCTGTGCCTCTGTGTCTCTGTGGTGAAATTTCCTCAGGGTTAATCTGGTATGTCCGCCCTCAACAGTTGGCTTAAGGATGTGCGCGTGCTGGATCTCTCGCAATACATCCCTGGGCCGCTCGCCACCTTGTTGCTGGCGGATTTCGGCGCAGACGTACTGAAGATCGAGCCACCCCTGGGCGATGAAATGCGCAACCTCGGACCGCGCGACGATGCCGGGCATCCCATTTTCTACGAGGCGATCAATGCGGGAAAACGCGTACGCCGCATGGATCTCAAGCAAGCGGCGGTACGGGAAGAATTCCTGCAATTGGCGGATGAAGCCGATGTGCTTCTCGAATCCTTTCGCCCCGGCGTGATGGCACGGCTGGGGCTGGATTACGCCACGCTGGCCACACGCAACCCAGGTCTCGTGTACTGCTCGCTGAGTGGCTACGGTGTGGGCGGCCCGCTGGAACAAGCCGCGGGACACGACGCCAACTATCTGGCCCAGGCCGGCGTCCTGCACCGCAACGGCGACGCCGCGCCCGTGTACTTCGACCCACCCATCGCGGACACCACGGGATCGCTGTTCGCCGTCATCGCCATCCAAGGCGCCCTGCGGGCGCGGGACCGCAACGGGCGCGGCTGCTTTATCGACATGGCCTTGGCCGATGTAGCCGCGCCGTTGCAATTATTTCGCGTCGCCGATTACGGCGCGCGCGGCTATTCGCCCGCACGCAACGAAACCTATCTCAATGGGGGTGCCGCCCGTTACCGCATCTACCCAACCGCCGACGGCAGGCACGTTGCGCTCGGCGCCCTTGAGGAAAAGTTCTGGCGCTGCTTCTGCGAGGCCGCCGGTAAGCCCGAATGGATTGCCCGTATGGGCGACCCGATGCCACAAACCACGTTGATTGGCGATATTGCCGCATACTTCGGTACTCTGACGCTGGATACGTGCACTACCCGCTTCGCGGCGCCGGACTGTTGCGTCACGCCGGTACTCACCGTGGGTGAGGCCATGGAGTCCGGTTATTGCCGCCAGCGCGAGCTGGTGAGGCGGGGTGAGCCAGGAGAATTGCAAGCGCTTTTTCCCGCGCGGGTCGGTGGCGAAGCGCCTCGCATTCGCCCCCGGGTGCGGGAAGAAAATTCATGGATCAGTTGGATTACAGCCCAGGATTAACCGATGGCGAGAAGGCATGATTGAACTTCCTATCGTACTGAAACAGTACCTCAAGAATCCGCGGCAGGTGGGCGCGGTGACTCCGTCTTCCGCAGCCTTGGCGAAAGCTATGCTGCGCGGAATCTCATGGGACAAAATGGGACGCATCGTGGAATTCGGGCCAGGTACCGGCGCGATTACCCGCGCAATTCTCGACCGGCTTCCCGATGCGGACCAACTGGTGGCCGTGGAGACCAACCCCGTATTCCGCGAACATCTGCGGCGGGCCTATCCAGGCGTTCGTATCATTCCCGATGCCGCGGCGAATCTATCGCACCACCTGCCGCATATGCACCTTGGCGTTGATCTGATTGTCTCCGGCCTGCCCTTCGCGTTGATGACCGATGCGGCGCTGGAAAACACCGTCGAAGTCGCCAGCCGGTTCTTGCGCCGCGGAGGGCACTTCCGCACCTTCGCTTACGCACATTCCTACTGGCTACCAAAGCTCTCCTTGTTGCGGCGGCGGCTCAAGCGGTCGTTTCGCGTCATCGATACGGAAACGATCTGGGCCAACTGCCCGCCGGCGGTGGTACTGCGCTGCGTGAAATAACGCGTCTCATGTCCTACCGCGGTCTTTCCCAGTCCACGATAGTGATCACCGGCGCGGCGCGCGGCATCGGCGCGGCCATCGCCGCCCATTCGGCCCAGGCGGGTGCTAATTTGGTGCTGGCCGATCTCAACGCCACGGCGCTTGGCAAAACGGCCGCGGATCTTCGCGCGGGAGGCGCGAGCGTCATCGAACACGCCATCGATATCACCGACGCCGCCTCGGTGCAGCAGATGGCCGCCGATACGGAAAAGAGATTCGGCAAGATCGATGGTCTCGCCAATGTTGCCGCCATTCTTTACGTGGAAAACCTCCTGGAGCAAGATCAAGGGAACTTCGCTCGCACCATGCAGGTAAATATCACGGGCACGTTCCTGGTCACGCAAGCCGTGGGGCAGGTGATGGCACGGCAAAAGCGTGGTTCCATCGTGACCATAGGTTCGGTCGCGGGCAAATTTCCCCGCATGCACCAGGGCGCTTACTGCACCTCGAAGGCCGCTCAAATCATGCTCACGCATGCCTTCGGTTTGGAGTTGGCGGCATCGGGCGTGCGATGCAATTGCGTTTCACCTGGCCCCACGGAGACGGACATGGTGCGCGATCTCATCGCGCAATTCGGCAGCGCGGATAGATTCATACACGGCGTGCCCGAGGAGTTTCGCGGCGGAATGCCGCTGGGGCAGATGATTCGGCCCGATAGCTTGGCGAGTGCGGTCCTTTGGCTACTTTCGGACGACTCTGCTCAAGTTACCATGCAGCACATCGCGGTGGACGGGGGCCAGTCCCTGGGGATTTGAGGAAGGGCGGCCCCGCCGGAATGGTTAGGATTTTGGGGATTCCATTCCCCCTTGAGCGGCTAGGTATTAAGGGAAGGTAAGAATATTGTGTAGCGTCCCGGATCAGAACAAAGTCGCCGGGGGTAGCCCGGCGACTTTCTCCCGAAAGCGCAACTGTGCGCTCCAAGGTAAGTAGTATGGCGGCCGGAACTGTAATCTTAAGCAGGAAGCGCTTCCCTTTCCGTCACGCCGGCGGCGGCACCGTCCTTTTCATGGACTCGCGCGTTTCCATGGTCTTCCATAGCCGCGTAAGGTTTGGATAGCGCTCCTGCGGAAAGAATTGCGGCAAGCGCAAGGTGATGAACCCCAAGTGGCAAGCGATGGCGATATCGGCAAGGCTCATCGCTTCGCCAACACACCAGGTGCGCTTGCCCAGCATGTTTTCCAGATTGGCGAATCCCGCGTCGATCTTGCCACGCTGGCGGTCCAGCCAGGGCTGGCTGCGCTGCGTCTCATCGTGAAAGCGAGTTTCATAAAAGCTCGCGGCAACGGCATCCATCGTGGCATCCACGAAAGCCTCCCAGCGGCGAACTTCGATACGCGCATCGGGGTCCGCGGGAATAAAACGCGGGTTGGGATATTTGCCATCCAGATAATCCGCGATCAAGGGAGAGTTGATCAATACGCGCCCGTCATCGAGCTTCAACGCCGGAACCTTCCCGGCTGGATTGGTCTTTTGGTAATCGTTCGGCTCCCACAGATTCATCATTTCGACTTCGTGGGGGACGTTTTTCTCGATCAGCATCGCGCGAATTTTGCGCGCGAAGGAACTTTCGGGGGATGCGTAGAGCTTCATGGTGGGATTCTCCAGTTGGGTATTGGAGGGTAGTTTAACCGGCATGATGCACCCTCCAGAGAGCATACTTCTATCTGAAGCGGTATTGATGACAGCGTTAACTTACCCACCGAATCTAAACTTACTGGCTTCCAGATACTCCTCAACAAGCTCAAATGCAAGCCAGCGCCGGCCCAAGCGCTCCGCGACATAACCTGCTGTGTTCGATCCAGCGAAGGGATCAAGCACGACATCTCCCTCATCGGTTAGCAACTTTACGAAAAACTCTGGGAGCGCGGCGGGAAACCGGGCCGGATGAATCTTGACTCCAGCCTCCTTGCAGCGCATGGTGTAGGGATCGTTTGCCGAGTTATTTCCAGCGACCAGCATGTCATTAGCAGGCTGATCCTCCAATACGTTGGAGGGGATTGACCCGCCAGATTCAATTTTGTCGAATGATGAGGTGATGTTGTGTCCTGACGGACGTACCGTAGTCCTCACGCCTCGCTTCGACAGGCGGATCATGTCCGCGCTGTACGGGCGTAGGACCTTGCGATTGTCGGCTTTGGGGAAAGGAGATTTCGAGAGCCACCAGACATGTTCGACGGAGTCCTTGATTCGTACCCGGCGAACCGTTACCCACTCCGCCGGTACGGGCATTTTGGCCGGGTTGTACCAATAACACTCTTGGGCAAGGTGGAAGCCTAAATCCTCTACGAGCGCGATCATCAGCTTGAAGTGATAGAGCGAGCGTGTCGGCTCACCGGGATTCCAGCTACCGCCAATATTCAGCACGAAGCTGCCGTCTTCGCTCAATACGCGGTGAATTTGCCGGGCGAATTCCAGGAACCACTCAACGTAATCGGACTTGCTGACATTACCGTACTCTTTCTTGAAGTGGAGCGCGTAGGGCGGCGACGTGAACACCAAGTTGACCGATCCTTCCGGTATTGCCTTGAGCAGATCTCTCGAGTCGCCTAGATAGGCAGCGCCAGCAGACGTTCTATAAAGGCACTCGGCGCTTGGCATCAACCGGCTTGGATGCTCCTCCTGGCTGGGAGTAAACAGCTTGGATTGCGGCGCGTCGAGGAGCTTGTTCATTCGGGCTTGCAAGTCGTTGCTAACATGTGGTGTCCGAATTGTACTCATAAATCAGTTGCCAAAGTCAACCAATTTATCGCCCGGCGTGATTGACCCCTCGGAATGGATTACCCAAGCGGAAGCCGCGCGTCTGCGTAACGTTACCCGTCAAGCTATCGCAAAGTTAGTCAGCAACGGGCGGCTTCGCACCGTAATTGTTGGCGGACGCAGCTTCGTAAGCCGGGTGGATGTACTCTCATTCGAGCCGCACCCGCCAGGACGGCCAAAAGGGCACAAGCCATGAATGAGGCAAGGCTGGTCGCGATTCGGGAATTGATTGCGCAATGCACCCCAGAAGAACAAGCCGCCCTGTTCCGTGAGCTTCGGGCACGGCACCTCATCCATGAATTCGAGAAAGTGATCGGCGCCCCCGCCGAGATGATCCTTGAAGCGGTACACAGAGCCCCCGAGCTGACGCGGCGGATGTTGCGCGGAGTGATCGCAGACGCAGCATTTCGGCAGTTCGTTATCCTCCCGCTCGCCGCAGAGGGGTGGCGAGATGTCACCCCAGCCGGGAACTTCGCCTTCGATTACAAGGTAGGCGACGAAGTGGGTACGGTAACCGTGCAGGTCAAGCTACAACGAAGCGAGCGCGGTGCTCCTGTTATCAGGCTCGGCGAGCGTTTCGGCTTTGGTGGCAGCGTACACATTGTCGAGACGCAAAAGACGCGCACAGGCACGGATGGCAACGATAAACAGACGAGACCTTATCGCTATGGCGAATTCGACATACTTGCAGTTTCGATGCAGCCCTCGACGGGGAAATGGGACCGATACATGTACACACTGGGGCACTGGCTACTTCCAGGACGCAACTCAGGTGATATCGCAACACTGCAACCCGTGGCGATGAGCCCTGATGTCTTCTGGACCGACGACTTCAGAACCGCAGTACGGTGGTTCAGGGCAGATGACGGTGGCAAACGAATGATGGAAGCCACAGGCAAGAAGAACAAACCTGTCGCCAAAGAAACCGTTCGCAAGCCAAAGGGCCGATAGGTTTCAGCGGAACCTAACCGCTGCCTCAAACATTTTTTCGGCGGGATTACAGGTCATCCTCGCGTTTAGGGATCGATCCGGTACCAGCAGCAAATGGCAATAGTTCCCGTCGCGATTAGTCTTCAGCCGACTGGCCACGATGGCGAATATCGCAATCGGACCGGTTGCACTCTTCACATCCACCCTGTAACGCGTCAGAATCTCTGAAAACAGGAGGAGAACTCGAACCCATGAAAATCTGGCACCAATCGGCCACGGAGTTGGGCGGGCTGGGCGCTTACAAGCGCGCGATGGAGGCGCACGCAACCGAGGTCATCGGAGGCGAGGCGCAGGTTGATGTTCATGGTCTGCCCGCCGGGGCCTATGGGAGTGCGGCGCCCTCGGCGGTGCTCGCCAACGCTTACGCCTACCACCGCACATTGAGCTGCGTCATCGAATACGCCATTCAGGCCGAGCGGGAAGGTTACGACGCCTTTGTGGTGGGCTCCTTCAGCGAACCCTTTTTGCGTGAAATTCGCTCGGCGGTGGACATCCCGGTTGCTTCGCTGGCGGAAAGCAGCGTGCTGGTGGGGTGTTCCCTTGGGCGCTCCATCGCCATGATTTCCAATACACCCTCGGTGCAATGGATGACGAAGACCGCCGTGGAAAAGCATGGGCTGGGTGCCCGCGTATTGGATGTGGTGTCTCTCGACCCGCCGCTCGACGAGCATGCGCTGTCGGCGGCCTTTACCGATCCCGCGTCATTGATTGCAAGTTTCCGCGCTTGCGCGTCCCGGCTGGTCGCGGGCGGTGCTGACGTTATCATTCCCGCCGAGGGCGTGCTGGCGGGAGTGCTGGTGAGAAATGGCATCAAGGAGATCGAAGGCGCGGCGGTGATCGATGTGTTTGGCGTCACTTGGCATTACGCCCTGATGCTGGCGCGTTTGTGGTCCAAGACCGGGCTACGCGTGGGCCGTGCTTGGCACTATAGGCGCGATGACCCCGCGCTGGTGGCGCAGTTGTCCGCGAGGAAATCATGAGTACCAAGTCCCAGCAGTTGGAGTATGACGTGGTGGTGGTAGGTTGCGGCATCGGAGGATTGTCCGCCGCCGTTTCCGCCAAGCAATTGGGCGCTCGCGTCGCGGTGCTGGAGCGCGCGCCCATGGAGGAGCGCGGCGGCAACACGCGTTACACCGAGGCCTTCATGC
>JBJXGQ010000374.1:0-2752 GCA_046160525.1 Burkholderiales bacterium | reverse complement strand
GTCACCAAGGCCGCGGGCTTCCCGTTCAACTCGCCCAGAAAACTGCCGCGCAAATCCGCGATGGGCTTCGGGCACGCAATCCCATGGCTGGAGAGATGGGCCATGAGATTCAAATAAAAGGGCAGTTCGGAGGGCGTGAGTTTCTCGAACAGCGTGAGAACGAAACGCCCTTGGCTTGTGGTGACAAAGTAGTTGGTGTTCTCGATGCCGGAGAGGATACCTTGCAGGTCTTCAAGCGTACCGGTGGCGTAATTCTTCAGCCAAAGGGCAAGTTGCTCGGGCGTGACGGTGGTGAAAACCGACATGGCTGCGGCGCTCGTGGCCTCAGAGATTGAGTTGCGCCTCGTGCTCCGCCGCCGAGGGCTCGAAGCCGCGCTTCTCGTAGTAATCGAAGATGGCGTTCACCACTTCGCGCGGCTCGTCGATCACGCGGATGAGATCCACGTCCTCCGGGCTGATCATCTTCTCGTTCACGAAGGTGTCCGTGATCCAATCCACCAAGCCCTGCCAGAAGGGCCGGTGCACCAGGATGATGGGCATGCGGCGGATCTTCTTGGTCTGCACCAAGGTGAGGGCTTCCATCAACTCGTCCATGGTGCCAAATCCGCCAGGCATCACCACGTAGGCGGCGGCCTGCTTGACGAACATGACCTTGCGCGCGAAAAAGTAGCGGAAGGTCTGGCTGATGTCCTGGTAAGGATTGCCCGATTGCTCGTGCGGTAACTGGATGTTGAGCCCCACGCTCAGGGATTTGCCGTAGAAGGCGCCCTTGTTGGCCGCTTCCATGAGACCTGGCCCGCCGCCGGAAATGACGCTGAAGCCCGCATCGGAGAGTTGCCGCGCAATCTGCTCCGTCAAGCGGTAGTAGGGGTGATCGCGTGGCACGCGCGCACTGCCAAAGATGCTCACCGCCGGGCGAATATGACTCAGGCGTTCCGTCGCCTCGACGAACTCTGCCATAATTCCCAGCACCCGGTAGGCTTCTCGCCCCGTCCATTGCTTGCCAATCAACTCCGGCGCCAGGGGGAGCGGAGTTTTGTTTGCTGTGCTCATCGTATTATCGCGAAATAGACTCGGTTAGTATCACGCCACGGGCGCCGAAGGAGTCTTTGCTCCTATGAACTCCATGAAAACCTTGCTTCTTGTCGACGCCTCGTCCTACCTATATCGCGCATTCCACGCGCTTCCTGACCTAAGAAATAAACGAGGGGAACCCACGGGGGCAATCTACGGAGTGATCAACATGCTCCGGCGGCTGCACAAGGAAGTGGCGGCGGATTATAGTGCCTGCGTCTTCGACGCCAAGGGCAAAACCTTTAGAGACGATTGGTATCCGCAATACAAGGCCAACCGCCCGCCCATGCCCGATGACATGCGCGCGCAGATCGGGCCGCTGCACGAGTGCGTGCGCGCGCTGGGGTGGCCCATGCTGGAAATCACGGGAGTGGAAGCCGACGATGTGATCGGCACCCTGGCGGTACTCGCCAAGAACAAGGGCATACGCTGCTTGATCTCCTCGGGCGACAAGGACCTGACCCAACTCGTGGACCCGCTGGTCACCATGGTGAACACCATGTCCAACGAAACCTTCGACGAGGCGGGCGTGGAGGCCAAGTTCGGCGTTAAACCCGCGCAGATCATCGATTACCTCACCCTCATCGGCGATTCCGTGGACAACGTGCCCGGAGTCGAGAAGGTGGGACCCAAGACGGCGGTGAAGTGGCTCACGCAGTACGGGAGCCTCGATAACGTAATAGCCCACGAGAGCGAGATCTCCGGCGTGGTGGGCGAGAATTTGCGCAAGGCGAGGGATTGGCTGCCGAAGGCGAGGCAGCTCCTCACGGTCAAGTGCGATGTGGAACTCCCCATGGTGCTGGAAAGCCTGCATTACGGCGGGCCGGACATTCCCGCGCTTAGAGAGTTGTTCGACCGCTTGGAATTCAAGAGCTGGCGCCGGGAGCTGGATGGCGGCGAGGCGCCGCGTGAGGCGTTGGGTTCCCGTGAGGCGTTAGGCGTTAGGCGTGAGGCGTCTGGCGAGGCGGTGGTGGTGCCGGCGAGGGAGGTTGTTCCACGGCACTATGAATGTGTGCTGGCCAGTGATCAGTTCGAGGCGTGGGTCAAGCGCATCGAAGCCGCGGAACTGGTGTCCGTGGATACAGAGACCACGAGTCTGGATCCCATGCAGGCGCGCATCGTGGGGATCTCCTTGTCGGTTGCCCCCCATGAAGGCGCCTACATTCCGCTTGCGCACCGCTATCCCGGCGCGCCGGACCAACTCGGCCTCGATGAAACGCTCGCCCGTCTCAAACCCTGGCTGGAAGATGCTTCGAGAGCGAAGGTAGGACAAAACGCCAAGTACGATAGCCATGTATTCGCCAATCACGGCATCGCGTTGCGCGGGGTCGTACACGACACGCTTCTGCAATCCTACGTGCTGGAAAGCCATAAGCCCCACGACATGGATTCCATGGCCGCGCGCCATCTGGGTGTGAAGACCATTCTCTACGCCGAGGTTGCGGGCAAGGGCGCGAATCACATTGGCTTCGACCAGGTGAGCGTCGAGAAAGCCACCGAATATTCCGCCGAGGATAGCGACGTCACCTTGCAGTTGCACCAGCTTCTCTACCCGCAGCTGCAAGCAGAAGAAAACCTGCTCTACATCTACGAAAAGATCGAGATGCCCGCCATGGAAGTGCTGCTGCGCATGGAACGCAATGGCGTGCTGCTCGATGCGCCCTTGCTCGATGCGCAA
>JBJXGQ010000373.1:0-6341 GCA_046160525.1 Burkholderiales bacterium | reverse complement strand
GGTTAGGGTGGGGGCGCGCACGGGAACAGATCTATGCGTAATCGCACTCTCCAATCTCGCGCCAGTCGCCTGCGCAAGAACTCCACGGACACGGAGCGCTTCTTGTGGCAACGATTGCGGCTTCGCCAACTCGCCGGTTTTAAATTCAGGCGCCAAGTTCCAATCGCGAAATACATCGTGGATTTTGCGTGCGTGGAGGCGAAACTCGTCATCGAGTTAGATGGCGGGCAGCACCCGGAACGAACTGCCTACGATCATTCACGGGATGCCATCATCCAGGCGCAGGGCTTCAGAGTTCTACGCTTCTGGGACAACGAAGTGTTTGAAACCGCCGATGGGGTCGTGGAGCGGATTCTGGCCGAGCTAATGAGCGGCCCGTGTCCTGCCCCCACCCTATCCCTCCCCCGCACGCAGGGGAGGGAATCGATGCACGGCTAGCGATGCGAGACCCCGCCCGCATTCTTGTCGTCGACGATAACGCCGCCAACGTCGATATTCTCAAGATGCGTTTGCAGGCGAACGGCTACGAGGTGGTGACGGCCTTCGATGGCGAGGACGCCATCAAGGCTGTATACGATCACCAGCCTGACTTGATCTTGCTCGATATCATGATGCCCAAGATCGATGGCATCGAAGTGTGCCGCCGCTTGCGGGCGGACAGCTCGCTCGCGTTTATTCCCATTGTCCTGGTCACCGCGAAATCCGATCCCAAGGACGTGGTGGCTGCCTTGGAGGCGGGCGGGGACGAGTATCTGACAAAGCCCGTTGAACACTCGGCCTTGATGGCGCGGGTCAAGTCCATGCTGCGGATCAAGGCGCTGCACGACACGGTGCAAGACCAGAAGGGACAGCTTGCCGCATGGAACCAGGAGTTGGAAGGCCGCGTGTCCGAACAAATCGAACAACTGGACCGCCTGGGTAAGCTCAAGCGTTTCTTTTCTCCGCAGCTGGCGGAATTGATTCTGGCAGGTGGTGCGGACGATCCCCTCAAGAGCCACAGGCGCGAGGTGACGGTGGTGTTCATCGACCTGCGCGGATTTACCGCCTTCGCCGAGACCTCGGAACCCGAAGAAATCATGAGAGTGCTGCGCGAGTACCACGCCGAGATGGGGGAAACTATCGTTGCCCACGAGGGCACGCTGGAGCGCTTCGCGGGTGATGGCATGATGGTGTTCTTCAACGATCCCGTTCTCATTCCAGATCCCGCGCAGCGAGCGATTCGCATGGTGGTGGAAATGCGCTCCAGGCTTGCTGGGTTGACGGCAAGCTGGCGCAAGCGCGGATTCGATTTGGGTTTCGGTGCCGGTATCGCTCAAGGTTACGCCACCATCGGCGCCATCGGTTTCGAGGGGCGCATGGATTACGGCGCCATCGGCACCGTGACCAACCTCGCGGCAAGGTTATGCAGTGAAGCGGCTCACGGACAGGCACTCATCTCGCGCAGGGTGCTTTCCTCTATCGAGGACATCGCCGATGTCGAGCCCGTGGGCGAGTTGCAATTAAAAGGATTCCTTAAGCCGGTGACGGCTTTCAACATCGTGGGGTTGAAGGGTGACTAATTAGCGAGCGTGATCATCCCCAAGCTTGCGACCAGCAAACACATCCCTACTATTTCCGTCCCGGTGAGGGATTCCCGGAAAATCCGGCGCGAGACGATCGCGCCGAAAAACAACTCGATCAACGCCAAGGTGCGAACATGAGCCACCGGTTCGATGGCCATGGCGGTGAACCAACCCGCCGATGCGGTGGCGCCCATGCCCCCGGCCAGCAACGAAGTACGCCATACGCCAAAACACCGCCCGATCACCCGCGGGTCGCGCCAGCATAGCCATCCGCCGAGCAAGACAGTCTGGATGATCTGCGCCGCGAGCAAGGTGGACCCCGCGGCCATGAGGAAAGGCGTTCCTTCGAAAGACAAAGCGGCGCCGCGAAACCCCACGGCGGAGAACGCGAAAAAAGTGCCCGAGGCGATGCCCAGCGCGGCGGAACGCGATGTCCATCCGGAAAAAAGCGTTTGCAGCGGCCGCGCTCGGTCCGCCGGGGAAAATAGCAACACGCCAAAAGTTCCCAGGACGACGGCCAGGATCACGCTGAAGGTGAGCGGGTCCTTGAGGAACATCAATCCGAAGACAGCGACTTGCAGCGCTTCTGTCTTGGAGTAAGCAACGCCGACAGCGAAACTCTTTTCCTTCATGACCCGCAGCAATAGGGCAGTGGCGATGATTTGCGAGACGGCACCTAGCAGCACCCACGCGCCGAAAGACAAGTTGGGATGGGGAATGGAGTAGCCGCCCAACCAGTGCAGCGCGCAGAACCAAAGAGCCGCGAAGGGCAATCCAAAAAGAAAGCGCACCAGCGTGGCGCCCAGGGCCCCTAACTCCGCGGTGAGATGTTTCTGGGTGGCGTTACGCAGCGTCTGCGCGAAGCTGGCAGCGATGGTGATGGCAATCCACAGCCACGGGGGAGGGGACACAGGATGAACCTCCGTGGCAAGAATGTTTTTTAGATGGGAAGGGCTAGCCGCGTCCCACCCATGGCATCTTGGTCGCCATGATGGTCAGGAACTGTACGTTGGCATCCAGGGGAAGGCTCGCCATGTGCAACACTGCATTGGCCACGTGTTGCACGTCCATCAGCGGTTCGGCTTTGATAGTGCCATCGGCTTGCGGGACACCTTGCGCCATGCGTGCCGCCATTTCGGTGAGCGCGTTACCGATGTCGATTTGGCTGCACGCGATGTCGTACTTCCTGCCGTCCAGGGAAGTGGATTTAGTAAGGCCCGTGATGGCGTGCTTGGTGGCGGTATAAGCTACCGAATTGGGCCGCGGGTTGTGAGCGGAAATGGAGCCGTTATTGATGATGCGCCCGCCCTGGGGCCGCTGGTCCTTCATCATCCGGAAGGCTTCCTGTGTGCACAGAAAAGATCCGGTGAGATTGATGTCCACCACGTTCTTCCACTTCTCGAAACTCAAATCCTCCATGGGTGCGCCAGCACTGATGCCCGCATTGTTGAAGAGGACGTCGGTGCGTCCGAACTTTTCCTTCACGGTGGCGAAGAGCGCCTTCACGGATTCTGGATTGCTGACATCGGTGGGCACGGCCAACCCTAGCGATCCGGCGGGGCCAGCATCCGAGATCGTTTGTTTGAGTGCGTCTCCCCGGCGGCCCGCCAGGGCGACCCGGTAACCATCCTTGAGAAAGGCCAAGGCGACGGCCTTGCCGATTCCAGATCCCGCGCCGGTGATGACAGCGGTTTTGTTGTGCGAACCCATTTTTTCCTCCAGTAGATGGCGAGAGCGTGACGGGGGGATGATAACGCAATGACGCCGTTCCCGTTATCTGAGCATCCTCCTATACTGCGCACGCGGAGAATGGGAGAAGAGCATGGACGAAAAGCTGCGCAGGGTGTTACTGGCGTCGTCGGTGGGCTCGGCGCTGGAGTGGTACGACTTCTTCATCTACGGCACGGCCGCGGCGCTGGTGTTCGGCGATTTGTTTTTTCCGAAGCTCGATCCCGCCATGGGTACCTTGGCGGCCTTCGCCACCTTCGGCGTGGGATTCGTGGCGCGTCCCCTGGGCGGGTTGGTGTTCGGTCATTTGGGAGACCGCATCGGCCGCAAGCCCGTGCTGGTCATCACGCTCCTCCTGGTGGGAGGCGGAACTTTTCTGATTGGCTTCTTGCCCACCTACGACTCCATCGGGATATGGGCGCCCATCCTCTTGGTGAGCTTGCGCCTGGTGCAGGGATTCGGCGCTGGGGCCGAGTATGGCGGCGCGGTGTTGCTGGCGGTGGAGCATGCGCCGCCGGGCAGGCGCGGATTCTTCGGTAGCTGGGCGCCTATTGGAGTGACGGTGGGCAACATGTCGGCGGTGGGCGTGTTCGCGCTTTTTTCCTCTTTGCCGAAGGAGGATTTTCTCGCCTGGGGCTGGCGTGTGCCGTTTCTCTTGAGCATCGTGCTCATCGTGTTCGGTTTCTACATTCGCGCGCGGGTCTCGGAAACTCCGGTGTTCAGCGAAAACCTGGCGAAGAACAAGCCGCTCAAGACGCCCGTGCGCGAGGCGCTTCGTAAACATCCCAAGGAATTTCTGGTGGTAATCGGCGCGCGGCTGGCGGAGAACGGATTGGGATACCTGTTCCCCGTATTTACGCTCAACTACCTCACCAAGACTCTGCACATGGCGAAGAGCAGCGTGTTGGGTTCGCTCATGATCGCCTATGCCTTGTCGCTGCTCACCATACCGGCTTTTTCATTACTGTCGGACCGCATCGGACGGCGTCCGGTCTACATGGGCGGTGCGATCTTTTGCGCGCTGCTCGCCTTTCCTTTCTTCTGGCTGGTCAACACCCAGCAGCCGGCCCTGGTGACCTTGGCCTTCATTCTTGCGATCTCCATCGGCGTGTCCGCCATGTTCGGCCCCCAGGCCGCCTACTTCGCGGAGCTGTTCACCACGCGTTTGCGCTACAGCGGATTCGCCTTTGCGCGCGAGTTGGGATCCATCCTCGCGGGTGGCCCCGCGCCCTTTGTTGCTGCCTGGCTCGTCCTTCAAGGAGACGGCCAACCCTGGGGAGTGGCGCTCTACATCGTCGCGCTGTCGCTCCTAACCGCATTCGCTTTATACAAGGGGCCGGAAACTTACCGAGCCGATATCGGCGCTTAGCGCTGATTGAAATCCCCTCCCCTGCATTGCGGGGGAGGGTTAGGGTGGGGGCACGCTTAGGTTTTCGCCGGCAGGCGCGTCGCTTGCCATGAAACGAACTGAAGCGCGCCAACGCGTTTGGCCCAAACAGCGGTGAGCATGAGGTCGAGCACCAACTCTTGGCCGCGCGCGGTGACCTCGAAAGTGCCGCGCCCGGTGATGATGCCCACACTTCCAAAGACGCGCGTTTTCACGTCCCCGCGCGTCATCTTGCGGTACTTGACGGTGCCCGAACGCATGGACTCGATGAAGCTTTGCTTCGTATCGACCACGGTGCTGGAGTGGTAGTACACCAAATCATCGGCGAATAGCCGCTCCATGGCGGCGAAATCATTATTCATTTGCGCGGCGTAGCGCGCTTCTTCGGCGCGCAGGACTTCTTCCGTGGTGAGGGCATCGCCAGCGCCGGCCGGCGCGGCGTAAAGGTTAAGGGGTAGGGCCAAGGAGCGTAAGACTTCCAGCATGAAAATTCTCCAGTAGATTAAGCGGCGTTACGATTTGAGCGCTTCGGGGTTGATGACTCGAATGGGTTTGCCTGCGAGGAATGCCAGGATGTTCTCGATGGACTCGCGGTAAAACTGCTGGTAGATCTCCGAGGTGCAATAGCCCAGGTGCGGTGTGAGCACGGTATTGCGGGCACTGCGCAGGGGATGGGCGGCGGGTAGGGGCTCCTCGCCAAAAACGTCGAGTCCCGCGACGATGCGGCCTTCGTTTAGCGCTGCCACCAAGGCAGCCTCATCCACCAAGGGCCCGCGCGAAGTATTGACCAGGATCGCTCCTGGCTTCATGCGAGCGAGATCTTCCGCGCCGAGTATGCCGCGCGTGCGGTCCGATAGCACGACGTGAAGAGAGATGGCGTCGGATTCCGCGAGCAGCGTGTTCTTATCCACCAGGCGAGCCCCGGCGGCCTGCGCTTTTTCCTGGGTCATGTTCTGGCTCCAGGCGATCACTTTCATACCGAGCGCTTGGCCGTAACGCGCCATGCGCGAGCCGATTTTTCCTAAGCCGATGACACCCAAGGTTCGCCCTTCCAACATGAACCCCAAGGGCACATCCGCTTGGAAATTCCAGCGGCGCATGGAACGGTCCGCCTCGGGTACACGACGGGCAGCGGCCATCAGCAACGCCAAGGCCAATTCGGCGGTGGTGGCCGTGGAGTGCTGGGAGCCGGTGTTGCACACCGCGATGCCACGCGCGTTACAGGCCGCCATGTCGATGGTCCAACTGCGCGCACCGGTCAGCGCGATCATGCGCAGCTTGCCCAAACGCTCGATCACTTCCGCGGGAAAAGCGGTGCGCTCGCGCATGATAAGTAGCACTTCGCAGCCAGCCACGGCGCTCACGAGCTTGTCCACACTGGAGAAGGGATCTCGGTGGAATACCACCTCGGCTTGGCGCTCAAGTTCTACCCAATCCGCGCTGGTATGCGCTACTCCTTGCCAGTCATCCAAGACGGCGATTTTTGTCATATGAGTCTCCCCCTGTGTTGATCTTCGATTACGCTACGCGATAGCGCTCAAGGATACTCCGGTCGATATCGATACCCAGGCCTGGCCCCGTTGGAACGTCCACCCAACCCTTGGCGTGAGTGAGTGGCGTCTTGCTCAACTGGTCGCGGAAGGGGTTGAAGGTCTGCTCGTATT
>JBJXGQ010000372.1:0-8435 GCA_046160525.1 Burkholderiales bacterium | reverse complement strand
GTTCTGGCCATTGTTGTTATTCGCCAGGAATGCATCCTAGGGCTGAATTGTTACGAGGAGGCGTCAGGGCGATACAGTTTCCCTGAAAAAGGGGCCGCCATTACTAGCGGCCCCATCGTTACAACTGCCGTCGTGAACCTAACGAGCTTACTGCACCTGCACCGGGACGGTATTAAACATCACGTGCGGCTGGCAGGAGTTGGCACCCAGCGCGCTCTTGGTCATCAACATCACCGGATTGGCGTTGACACCGGCCTCTGTGATCGGATACGTGGCGTTGAACGCCGGGCTGCTACCCGGGGTCAGTACGCCGGCGAACCAAGGTGTCGTGGCGTAGTTTTGCGTTGCATTGCCGCCGTTGATGCCGGCCAGGATCACGGGATTGTCCAATTGAGCCGAGAACTCCTGCAACACCTTCAAGACGTCACCCGTCGGATTGTTGACCGAGCCATTCCACCCCAAAACCCCTTCCGTGACGAACTCGTAACGCCCAAGGGTGGCATTCAGCAGGGTTGGCGCGGCGCCATCCACCTTGATATAACGCCAGTTGGCATCCGTGCCGCCCACACCGCTCTTGGGCCGGTTGGAAGTGCTGGCAAGGCCGATGCCCCACTTGCTGGCGGCGTCCAAGGTGGTCAGGCATGAGAGCAGGTTACCCGTGCCCTGGTTGATGCTAACCGCTGGTGTTTCGTCGAGGATATCCAGCGACGTTCCGCAGGCAGCCACCGTCTGGCCGGCAAAACCCTGCGTGGGCGTGCAGACGTTGTTCAACGACATCACGCGCATGGACATTTGCGAACCGGAACTGTCCGGCCGGCGCGCGACGTGAACCAGGCGCTCGGCGGGGGCGGTCACCCCAGCAACGCTCCCGATGGGTGTGTTGGCGCTATTGGTCAGCGAATCCCAGGAGAAAAAGTTGCCGGTGTAGAGCGCGGCGACCACCGACTTGCGCAGGGACGGCATCTGCGTTTCGTTATCGTCGCCGGACGTCAAGCCTTGCACGACTTGCAACGCATCGCGTAACTTCTTGGTGACCACCACGCCGAAAATCTGCGCGGCGATCGGAGTGGTGGTACTCGAGGACTGCGCAAGCTGGGTCGGGCTAAGAGCCGGTACCAATACCTGGTTCATCAGGCTGAACTCCACATCAGAGAAGCCTGCGGGGGTGGTTCCGGTACTCGTGGTCGGGAATGCGGTGCAGCTCCATTGCTGGATGGTACCCAAGGAGCCGGCGGCGGCGGAACTCGTCCCTGCCGTGCAGGTGTAGTTGCTCGCGCCGTCCGCACTGGCATCAGTAACCGGGTTGGCCAGGAAATTGATCACGAGGGAGCCGCCGCCCACTACCACGCCCTCGCCCGAGTCACCGGAGGACTTGCGCAGCAGCAACTTCTTGCCGTGCAGGGTGGTGTCGACAATCCTGCTGTCGCTTCTGAGGGTGCAAAAGTAGGCGCTTTGCAAGATGGTGTTGACGCTATAGATGTTGCCGGCGGGTGTGAATCCCCCCGTGGCGGACTGGTTGACGTTGGCGCGGAATTCGTCCACGCCGCCCACGCAGATGTAGCGCAGGTAATCTCGCAACGAACCGTCGAAAGCAGTTGCGCCCGCTGTGAATACGTTAACGGTACCTGCGTCGAAGTTGTTCAGGGTTAGCGCCGAGGCATTGCCCGCTGCCGTGGCGGCGAATGCCGAAGCAAGGGCCAAGCAAATTTTCTTAGTACGCATGAGAATCGTTCCTTGGAGAGTTTAGAGAGTTTAGAAAGTTGAGAGAGTTTAGGTCGTATACACAGGGTATATCGGGGATTCGGGACGGGATCCGGCCAGGGCAGTAGTTGCCCCAACCGAATCCACGCCAGCCGGGTGAATAACAGATTCGGTTAGGCCTTCTTCTCGCGGCGGCGGGCGACGCCTACCAAGCCCACCAAGCCCGAGCCCAGCAACCAAACCGCCGCCGGAACCGGGACCGCGGACACATCCGCGGCACCCCATACCAAGTCGCCGTTGGCGGCCAGGGTCCACTGCTTCGGGGCCGCGCCAAAGGACAACTGGTTTTGCACTGCAGAGGTGGTTGATCCCGTGCCGGACGCGAACATCATGAACAAGGATTGTCCGATGCCACCGGCCGTGCTGAAGCCCGCCGGCAAACCTAATACGTTACCCCACGTGGCGGCGGTATTGTTGATGTTCCAGGCATCGCCGGCATTGGTGCTGGCGCAGGATCCGGTATCGGTACCGGTGGCGAGCCCGCAAGCATTGTTCACCCGCTGGAGGTAATTATCCATGTTCACCGCCGCCTGACTATTCTGGCCGCGGGTGAGGACCGGTGCTCCGGAAAAATTAACCGTGCCGGTGGTGACCGTGCGATGGCGGCTAGCAGTTTCCAACTCGCTCGACTGCGGACCGGAAACCAGGTTCGAATCCGCAGCCACCACGTTCCAACGGAATGTGCCGGAAGAGATGCTGGAACCGAAGGTGGTCGAGAACAGATTGTCCGCGGTAAAGGACAGGAAGGTCGGAGCCGTCGACGTCAAGAACTCGTTCAGGTTCAAGCCCAGTCCGCGGGAGTAGGAGGTACCGCTGGTGGCATCCCAAGCGCTAAAAATAAGCGCGGAATTTCCGCTCGCGGCGTTATCGAAGGCGGCCGATGCTTGCCCGGCATAAGCCAGCGCCAATGCCACGGCCAGAGAGGTTGCTTTCAGTTTCAGTTTCATCGAGAAGGATCTCCTGTTGTCAAACTACAGCGCAAGGTTTGGTGGATCTTCCGGAGCATGGCGCCATTTCCCGCCGTGTCCCGTGCAACCCGGCCGTCTCCGCAGGGCGGGAGACCCGTGGTTTTCCGAACCCGCCTCGCGGCGGGAGTGGCTGGGATCCGTTTAGCTTCTTTGCAGCCGCCACTTCGGCAGCCACGTTCGCACATTACGGGGGCAATGTGACGCAGTGCCTGGGGACAACACCGCTTGTCGTAGTGCGTTCTTCCTATTGCGGCTGAGCACTTCGCTTCATTCCAGCGGCATGAAGCGGCTTCAGAGATACCGGATGTAGAGCCCGGGGAGCCGCTCACCCGCTTGGCAAGCGGCTTGGCGCGATTGCGCTGTCTGCTCGCATTCCGGGGCGCTACCCCATTTCCTAACTTGCTGCTGGCAAACTTCCGCATCGTTTAGCGCCAGTATTTCGCACTTGCGCGAAGACCTGGGCCCTTTGGGTGGATCCACCACGGGAACGTTCGCTGGCGGTTCTGGAGGAGGGGGCGTACCGGGCGCGGGCTCACCAGGCGGCACGACCACCGCCACGACGGGACCTGCTTCACCAACGGCCACGCCAAATACCCAACCGGCGTAGGACTGTGCGGAGGCAAAGCTTTCGTATCCCTTGGGAAAATTCGCGCGCCTGTGCGGGGCCCCTGCACCAAGGCTATAAACCCCCGTAATACCGCCCTGCGGCAGGCGAACCAGACCCCATTCGGCCTTGCCCGTCATCGGATCGCGATATATCTTGCGCAGATAGCGGCGCGCGGGAAGCCCCGAGTCGTCCAGTAATTCCTCCAGCGTCTTGGGGAATCGCTTGGCGGGATCCGCATCTTTTTTGTCCGCGAAGTGCGCCGCGATGGCGCGGCGAAACTCATCGCCCGCGAACAACAATTCCTTTTCCTTTTCCCGTACCGAGGCCGAGTGCCAAACCTCCCCGACTACCGCCAATCCCGCGGACAGGATCGCGATGCAAAACAACGCCGCGATATAGGTGTAGCCCTGGTCATGCGCGCAGTTGGGCTTCAAGGGCGGCCTCGCTATTCTTGGGAGAGCTAAGCAGTTCGCATAGCACGGCTTCGAAATTCCGCGTGAACGCCGCGTGCGCCATCAAGGCGGAGTTGCGCACTTGCTCACGCATCCCTTGGCGCATCCGCGCCAGGGCGGCAATATCGCTCGCCATGGCGGCGCAGCGCGCCACGTATTCTTCCTCGCTACCGGTGATCAAATGGGGATAGCCCGCCGCCGAGAGTATGCTGGCACCCATGCGTGACGCATGGGTTGTCCCGCGCAGAGTGACGACGGGGACTCCCATCCAAAGTGACTCGCAAGTCGTGGTGGCGCCGTTATAAGGGTAGGTATCGAGGGCGATATCGGCGCCGCCGTAAAGTGCAAGATGCGACTGCGTGGAGCCTTCCCAAGCCGAATACCGGATCCTCGCCGCACCGGCCCCAGCCGATGCCAGGCGTTCGCTCGTGGCGCGTTGCACGCTTTCATCGGACAGCCCGCGATTTTTGAGCAACAGCGTGGAGTCGGGAACCGCCTTTAGCACCTGAGCCCAAAGCCTTATGGTGGTGGGGCTGATCTTGGCCAAGTTGTTGAACGAGACGAAGGTTATATGGCCTTGCGCCGCCGCGGGCAGGACGCTCACCTCGGGTGCGTCCGCCGGCGGCTGGTAACAGAAGTAACTCGCGGACAGGCGCACGGGCTCTTCGCAGCTCAGCGCCTCGCTGCCCGCGGGATCCGTGAACCAGTCCGTGAGGCGGTGCGTGATGGCCGGCAAACCGGTGGCGGTCGGATACCCCAGATAGGTGATCTGCACGGTTGCGGGCCGGCGCGCAAAAACGCCCAGCCGGTTGCCGGCGGTATGGCCGGCCAGATCGATCAGGATGTCGATCTCGTCCTGGGCGATCATCTCGGCCGCGGGCTCATCTCCCAAGGCAGTGATGTTGGTCCATTGGGTGGCGTAATCGCTGAAGCGCTTGGAGATCGCGTCCATGCGGCGGTCGCTGGAATACAAATGCAGCTCAAAGCGGGTGCGGTCCAAATTGGCGAAGATGGGCTCCACGAAAAAGGCCACGGAGTGATTTCTGAAGTCCGGAGACACGAATCCGATCCGGATTTTTCCGGGGTTCTGCCGCCGCTCCCGCGCCAAGCGCGGATATGCGATCACGTTCTCACCCCATTGGCGATGCTGCCGGCACAGCCGGTCCGCGCTCATTTCGTCGTGGTAATTGCTGACGAACAATAAATTGTCGAATGCATCCGCATAAGCGGGGTCATTGCTCACCGCTTTCTCGTACCAACCCAGCGCCTCCTTGACGCGGCCGGCGAGAATGGCAAGGTTGCCTTGCAGGTTTAGCACCGGGGGATATTGCGCGTTGCGCAACAAGGCCTCGGCACCGGCCTTGGCCGCTTTTTCGTGTTCGCCCTTTAACCAATACGTGGTACCCAGCATCGCATAGCCGTCTGGGTTATCCGGCCTGAGGGCTGCCACGCGTTCGAAGCATTCCAGCGCCGCGGGGATATCGCCCTGCTCTCGCAGCACCGTGCCGCGCCAGATGAACCCTTCAGGATCTTCCGGCCGGATCTGGATCACCGCGTCTAAATAGCGCAGGGCTTCTTTGAGCTCGCCCACGTCGTACAGCACCTTGGCCAGCGCGATATAGCCATCGATGTAAGCCGCGTTATGTGCAACCGCCTTGGCGAAATTCTGCGCCGCGGCGTTGACGTCTCCACGATCTAGTCGCAGCGTCCCAAGGTTGTACAACGCCTCGGCATGTTCGGGCCCCAGTTCAAGCGCGCGCTCGAAGCTCAGGGTCGCTTCGTCCTTTTTGCCGAGAGCCAGCAAGGCACGCCCCAGATTGTTGTGCGCGTCCGCGGACGAGGGTTTCAGCGCTAACGCTTCGCGGTACACCCCCATGGCTTCCTCATGCCGCCCGCTCTCAAATAGCGCGTTGCCGAGATTGGCGGTGACTTCGAAGGATGCTGGCTGTTTGAGCCGCGCTCGCTCTAGAATCTTTACCGACTCATCAAAACCTCCCGTGCGCCATAACGCCACGCCAAGACTGACCATCGCATCGAGATAATCGGGCTTGATTTCCAATGCGCGACGGTACCACTTCACCGACTCATCCAGCTTGCCCAGCGCTTTGAAGTTACGGCCCAGCACCAGAGGAAAGCGGGCATCGCTGGGAAACCGGTTGGCAGCCGCAAGCAGAATCTCCTCGGCCACCTTGAAGCGTCCGTACTGGTTTTCCGCCACCGCCAAACTGAAAATCAAGTCACGGTTGTTTGGATCGCTCTTGAGGATCTCGCGATAAATGGCGCCCGCTTTTTCTGGGTGTCCCGCGTGAAGAGCCGAGGCAGCGGCCACGAGAAGTTGCTCGATGACCTGTGAGGGAGATAAATGCTCCAAGACGGAGTCACGGCGAATATTGGAAGCGGATACGTCTCGACTGGGCATTGAATATCTCACGGAAGCCGGTTTAGTCCCCAGCCCAGTATGCGGATGCAATGTGACATCCCTTCGGCGGCAAAACTGCGTAGCGCCGCGTGAAATGGTATAGACGGATCATTCGGGCTTTCATCCAACCGTCACACAACCATGGCCTTCAGCGGGCAGCGGCCGCCTCAACCAGCACCGACTCGAACGCGGACACAAAAGCGGCTTCATCCATGAGAGGGGACGTACTCAAGCGCGCACGCAAATGGGCGCGCAGTGCCGGCAGGCTTGCGCGGCATTGCGCCCAGGCGCGGGCCAGGGCGACGTAATGCACGGGGTCGCACGCGGCGAATTCGACGAGGCCCGCTGCGTTCAAAATGGACAGTCCTATTCTGGAGGCGTGCATGGGACCCTCCAAGCTGATCACCGGCACGCCCATCCACAAGGCTTCGCACATCGCCGCCGCGCCGTTGTAGGGCCACGTGTCCAAGGCGATGTCTACCCGGTTGTAAACCGCCAGAGGGTTCTCCGCGTCCTCATTGCGTCCAATCAACTCTAGCCGGTGTGCCGCAACGCCCTGTTCCGCGAAGCGCTGTAGCAGGCTGTCTCGCACATTCCAATCGGCCAGCGTATCCGTCTTCATTAACAGCTTCGAGCCAGGCACTGCCTCTAATACGTTGGACCACAACACCACGGTCGCATCGCTCACCTGGGCTAGGTCGTTAAAGGAGCCAAAGGTGATGTACCCATTGGACTGCGCGGGCAACTCCCCAACGTCTGGCACCTGCGCTGGCGGCCGGTAGCAAAAGTAACTCGCGGGCAACCTGAGCAATTTCTCGGCGGCAAAAAGCTCGTAGCCTTGCGGATCGGCTTGCCAATCGGTAACGCGATAGCCGCCCGTGCCGCCTACATGATCCAGCCACGTCATTTGCACAGGTGCGGGATTGCGCGCAAAGGTAAGAGAACGGTTGTCTTCCGAATGTCCGTTCAGACCGATCAGGATATCGATACCATCGGCACGTATCCGATGAGCAAGATTCTCGTCGCTCATACTCGAGCAAGGTACCCACAGGCCGGCATAGCCCTTGAAGCGGCGCGTGACCTCGTCCTCATGCAAGTGGTCGTGATAGCACACCACCTCGAAACGGCTCTTGTCGTGGTTGGCCAGCAACGGTTCGGTGAAGCAGGCCAAAGGCTGGCACCTAAAGCCAGCGGATAGGTAACCTACCCTAAGCCGCCCCTCGCCCTTGCCAAGGGCCGGCTTCATCGTGCCAAAGGCGCCCGCATTCGCCGCCTCGTACTCGTCGCGCACGGCGAAAGCATCCGAGATGCTCTCCCAGCCCATGTGGTTCAGAGTCACGGGGAAGCCCTACGCGCGGGCGCGCGCAACCGCACGCGGGGTGAAGGGGATTGCAAGCTTGAACAGTCTCATTTCTTCCGTGCCGGTTATCGAACTGCACGCAGAATTATCCGGGCCGCCGATGACATCTTGATGGCTACGGATAGGCTAGGAAGCGGTGCCTCCTAGTGCTAGAAGACTAAGGCAGCGTCACCGCGATGTAATACGGCGGCGAGTCGCGCTCACTCGGCGGTGATGCCAGTTTCCTTGACCAACTTGATCCAGCGCACGCGCTCCGCGGCAAGCAATGCGCGGAAATCCTCCGGTTTGCTGGCGACGATTTCGGAATCGGCGAATTCCCGGCGCCCTTTGATGGCAGCGCTGTGCAATACCTTGCTCAGTTCGCTTTGCAGGCGGGCCACGATTTCGGGAGCCATTCCAGCGGGGCCCGCCATACCTGTCCAAATATACATCTCCACTTCCGGCATGCCGAGTTCGGTGAGGGTAGGAACCTCCGGCAATTGCGGAGAACGCGTTTTGCCGGTGGTGGCCAGCGCGACCAGGCGCCCCGCCTTCACCAGCGGGTCGACGGTGGCGGCAAATCCGAAACCGTAGGCCACTTGGCCCGCGATGAGATCGGTAACCATGGGGGCTTCGCCCTTATAGGGCACGGAAGTCACGTTGATGCCCACGCGGCGGTTGAAGACCTCGCCCGCGAAATGATTCATGTGCGCTACACCCGGCGTGCCGTAACTCACGCTTGCGCCTTGCTTCTTGACGTAGGCCACCAACTCGGCCACGGTTCGCACCTTGAGCGATGGTGTTGCGACGAGCACGGCGGGGCGGCGCAGGAACTGGGTGATGGGAGAGAAATCTTTTTCCGCGTTGTAAGCGGGCTTGAGCCCGATGG
>JBJXGQ010000371.1:0-4271 GCA_046160525.1 Burkholderiales bacterium | reverse complement strand
CCTCGAAGGTATGTGTTCCCGAAGCGGTCGTAACAATTCCGCCTACCAGGGCCGCCTCCAACTGGGAAGGCGTGGGGTTATCGATGCCAATCTTGGCGAGTGACGCTCTCGCCATGGCCAAGGCGAGGTCCACATTACCGTTGCCCATGCCCTTCGTGGGTGGCGTGAAGGTCACCGTCTGGGCATCCGAAGCCAAAGTCACCTCCCGGCCCGTGCGCAACCCTTCCACCAACGACTGTGCGTTCTCCTTGGAACCGGCCATCGCCGTATATTCACTCACTATTCGCTCCACCGGCACATCGCCGCCCGCTAGCAGCGCACTCGCGTAAACCATTACCCCCAACGCAACGAACAGGCGGTTTCCAATTAATCGCAACATGATCGTTCTCCTGAACTAAGATGTCACAGTGCAACATCATCGATGTAATTCTAGAGGCAAGGAACAACGTTCCTTGCCTTTCGGATCCGGTTCCTGGCAAAGTGTCGCCGAAAACCACACGGTGTTCTTCCATGACCTCACCCATCGTCATCGCCCATCGCGGCGCCAGCGGTTATTTGCCCGAGCACACGCTGGCCGCGTACTTCGTCGCCATCGAGCAGGGCGCGGACTATATCGAACCCGACTTGGTCATGACCAAGGACGGTGTCTTAATGGCGCGCCACGAGAACGAAATTTCAGGCACCACCGACGTTGCGAGCCACCCGCGCTTCGCCAGCCGCAAGACCTCGAAAACCATCGACGGAGAAAAATTATCCGGCTGGTTCACCGAGGATTTCACCCTGGCAGAATTGAAGCAGTTGCGTGCCGTGGAGGGTATCCCGCAATTGCGGCCAGGCAATACGCGTTTTAACCGCATGTTCGAGATTCCCACCTTGGAAGAAATTCTCTCTCTCGCACACGACTTGAAAGTGCGAGGAAGCCTTGGCGGTAAGGTGGGTGTTTATCCCGAAACCAAGCACCCTTCCTATTTTCAGAGCATCGGTTTGCCCATGGAAGCCAAACTGGTGGAGACGCTCCATCGCTTTGGCTACGCGGGGCGCGAAGGCCGCGTGTTCATTCAATCCTTCGAAACCGAGAATTTGAAAGCGCTGCGCAAGCTGACGGAGCTACCGCTGGTGCAACTCATGGACGACCAGGGCAAGCCCTGGGATTGCGCGCTTCGTGGCGAGGAAACTACCTACGCAAAGATGACGCTACCCGAAGGTCTTCGGCAAATCGCCACCTACGCGAACGCGATCGGCGCCAACAAGAACCTAATCATTCCTCGCACGCCGAACCGCCAACTCGGCACCACCACCCCCGTTGTCGCCCACGCCCATGCCGCCGGGCTCAAGGTCCACGCGTGGACTTTCCGCGCGGAGAATCATTTCCTGCCAGACAACCTGCGCAGCGGTGGCGAGGCATCCCAACAAGGCCGCTTACAAGACGAGATCGCGGCCTTCCTCGCCACCGGTCTGGATGGCGTGTTCAGCGATCATCCGGACTTCGCGCTACGCGCTCGGGAGGCAGCGGTTCGGGCACGCGGTTAGTCACGGCGGGAATCGATTGCAGGTATCCGAAGACCGACGCCAGGTCCTCGTCCGTGAAGTGTTTGTACATGGGGATGGGCATCGGTGGCAGGATGGGCCGGCCGCGGCCCATGTGCCGGCCCGTGCGGATCGTGTCGGTAAAGTTTCGCAAGGTCCATTTACCCAGCCCGGTTTCCTTGTCGGGTGTCAGGTTCGCGGTAAAGCTCACGCCCCAAGGCCCCGACCACGCAGTGTTGGTGGCCGCAACCGTGACTAGCCAAGGCCCGTCCGGCAGCGTTGGTGCGGGCGGCAAGTTCATATTCTCCGGGTGCCCAGAGAGCATGCGGCTCATGTCGGGTTCGGGGCCGTTTGCTCCCATTTTCCAGGGCGTGTGGCAATCGTTGCAACCGGAAACGGTGACTATGTACTTGCCGCGTGCGAGTTTTTCCGCCGCGCTCGCGGAGGCGTCCTTTTCCGCGGCGCTCAACGTGCCCGGTATTTCCATAAGAAGAGGCATCGAAACGGCGAACAATAAGGCGGTGCGCAATGGGTGGCTTGATAATGTCTTCATGGTGTGTGCTCCGTTGAGGTGGGTAAGTCTTGCTGAATCCAGCGAACGACGAGAGCCAGGCCCTCCTCGTCCGCCATGCGGGTGCCGAGCGGCGGCATTTGAGTCAAGGGATTGCGAGATTGCATTCGCAGCGCCAGTACGCTCGCCTCTGGGTGGCCGGGTACCACACGCTGCGAAATGGGCTGCGATGCGCGCGGCCGGTACCGGCTCGTATAGCTGATCATCGAGCGCAACGCTTTCGATACATTGGATGCGGCGCTGCCCTGTGCCAGCACCAAATCAAGCGATGCGAGGGGCCCCGCATCGTTGTGGCAATGGCCGCAATTGCCGTGGAGGTAGCCCAATGCCGCGCGCGCCGCGGGCGTTGCAATGGCGATGCGCGGCGGACTCTCGATGAGCGCTGCTGGTAAATTGCGCAACAACCCGCGAGCGGCGAGATGGCGCAAATCCGCATGACCCGTCGTGACAGCCTCGGCATGCGGCGCAAGCGGGTCGCGATCCGCGGATAGCTGCAACGCGCTGGCGCCCAGTACGGGAACCGCCGCGCCTTCGTGGCAAGCACGGCAATCGGCCTCGGCGGGAATTTCGTAGCGTCCTCCCGGTGCGCCGGGTAGTCGTAGGGCTGCGATGCCTTCGGGTGGCGCGAGCACTGCGTCGCTTCCATCGGCTTTCCAGACATAGGCTGCGTAGCGCCAGGAGCCATCCGCAAGTCGTTCGATGAATCGCGTTTCCACCGCACGCCCGTGGCTGAACTCCTTCCAAAGCCGCGTGCCTGGAGGGAACACCCAAGCATCGGGATTCGATGCGTCAATGGATGTTCCGAGAGGCAAATACAACCAGCGGCGCTTGGCCGCGCCGTCGGACCACAACGGATATTGCGGCGAAAAAAGCATGTTGCGCGGATCGATCGCGCTCATGGAACCCGCTGCATAGAGACCGGTATCGCGCAGGTGCGCGGGCAAGGCAGGTGCGCGCCCAGATTGCGCATTCGCTAAATCGGTGCCTATCGCAAGCATGCACGCGAAGGCGAAACCATGTAGCGCGATGAGGGGCCGGTTCATTTCAGATTCCTCCGGTTAAAATCGCAGCACGGAAAAGGGACGGGTTTCAGAATAGACAGAGCGTGTGCCGCGCGCTCTTATCTTTCTCTTATGCGTTCCCTAAAATTCTCTTAGGTGTTCGCTCTGAAGGAGATGGCCGTGATGACTTTGACTTCGGACATGATCGAACTGCTGGCCGCGCGTCCGCCCCAGAAGGAACGGCCGGTGCTTTCCGGCACGCCACTGCGTGTACGCCGCTTTGCGCAGGACAATAGCGTGTTTCTCGGCGACCAATATTTGATTCGGGGTGTGGCGGGCGCGATTCTGTGGAGGCTCGCCAGCGAGTTCTCCAAGAACGGGCGCTGCGAATTCACTAATCGCGAGCTGCGCCTAGCGCCCGATCTGAATCTTCCGGATATTCAGGATAATTTGGAGGCGCGCCTCGTCATGTTGCAACGGCGTTTGGCCGAGCAAGGCGCCGCCATTCAGATCGAAAAAACCGGGCGCGGGCGGTTCCGCTTCATCGCCTCCAGGCCGCTCACATTGGAAGACGTGCCGAAATAGAGCCGCGGCCGGTGCTCGGAACCGGCTTGCGGAGAATGAATAACGGCGGAAGCGGAATGACCCGGTTCGCTCCGCTGCGCGATCCAAACCACGCCCAGCGCAATCGCCAACACCACACCGAGCGCGAAGCCGGCCAGCGCAATTTGACGGTTGCCCGCACACGGTTTCGGAGCAATCGCGGCACCTGCCCCGGCCTGTACGCGGTACGCGCGCACCGGCTTGGGAATGTTCTTGACCGTCTGCTTGCCCATGAACGCGATGGCCACCGGCAGCTTGCCTTCGACATGGTCGTACACGGTGCCGGAAATGTATATTCCACCGGGCTCGGCCAATTGCTGGAGGCGCGCGGCGATGTTCACGCCGTCGCCGTAAAGGGTGCCATCTTCTTGCTCGATGACATCGCCCAGACTGATGCCGATGCGAAAGTTCATCTTGCGGTGTTCCGCCAATTGGCTATTGCGCTTGCCCAGTTCGCTCTGGATATGAGTCGCGCAGTCCACGGCTTCCAGGGCACTGCCGAACTCCGCCAGCAGGCTGTCGCCAGCGGTATCGATCAGCCGCCCGCCGCGGGCTTCAATGTGCGCGCG
>JBJXGQ010000370.1:0-4451 GCA_046160525.1 Burkholderiales bacterium | reverse complement strand
CGTCAAGGCCAGCCTGGAAGGAATGCGCGGGTTGAACAACATGTTGGAAGGGACCAACTTGCCGCGATTGAACATGGACAAGATGGAGCGGATGTTCGCGCGGGATACGCTGAGCGTGCTGGGCATCAGCGCTGCCTAGCCATCGGATAGAGAGTACGATAGGAGCATCGGAGAAGAGTGCCCTATCATGCGACAAGTATTGCGAATTCTAGTGGTGACGGCGTCGTCCGTCCTCGTGCTCGTGGCTCAGGAGAAAACCGGCGCGCGGGAGATGTATTTTGGCGGTCTGGAGGCGGCGGCGCCACCGGCCGCAGTCAAGAAAGCTGTGGCGACGAGGCCGGCCACGAAACCCGCTACGGCCGCAGCCGCGGCGTCGCAGCGCAATCCGCCGTCGTCAAATCGCGACCTCAGCGGACCATCAACCCGCGTGCCCGCTATCAACGCCGTGCGCACGCCGCTCGGCCTGCGGTACGCGGTGCTCAAAGTAAATGGAGCGGAGTCCGTGGAGGTCGCACCGTCCACGCGCTTCAAGTCCGGTGATCGCATCCAACTCAAAATTCAAACCAACAGCGACGGTTACCTCTATGTCATCGCTCAGGGCTCGAGCGGTGCCTGGCAAGTGATGTTCCCCGCCAAATCGAAGAACGATGGATCGAATCGCGTGCAGGCGGGCGAGGAGCACACTTCTAGTTTTCGTTTTGACGCTAAACCGGGGGTGGAGAAATTGTTCGTGGTGTTGTCGCGGCAACCCGAACGAGATCTCGACACCGTGATCTACAACCTCAAGGGCGGCGCCGCGCCCACGCCGGCGGCCGCGCAGCCGGAGCCAGTCATGCTCGCCGGCAATCTCAGCGTGAACGATCCGCTGGTGGCACGCATGCGCAACTCTTACACGCGAGACTTGGTGCTGGAAGAAGTGGCCGCGCCGGAGCGGGCCGAGCGGGCCATCTATGTGGTGAACAAGACCACGGGCCCGGACTCGCGCGTGGTGGCGGACATCAAGCTAACGCACGAATAGCTACTGCTGGGCGCAAGGCTGTTCACTTGAGGGAGAACACGCGGGCGTTCCTGATGGCCGGTCTTTCCAATTGTCTGGCGGAGAGCGCCTGGCAGAGAAGGCAACTCTACGGATGCCGACAAACCGGCAGAGTAGTGGATATGCCCTTAACGATATTGTTGTCACGGAATCCCGTGCGCAACTTCCCAGAAAGGTAGTTCGGACGCGCCACGCACCACAGAGGCCGCCACCGGCACCGAGATGACGACATTCCCTGAGACAATTGTTTTATAGACTGTTAAAGTGGCACCGCATGCGCTCTATGCCGAAGACGACGGCTTGGTCTGCCCAGAAGTGGGCGGCTGGGCGGAGAGCAAGTATCGCCTGCTGGCCCTGTACGACGAATTGTTCTCGACCGGCATGAAGAACAAATGGCATCAGCGAGTGTATATCGATTTGTACTCCGGCGCTGGGTATTGCCGTGGTCAGGGAACGAAAACGGTCCTTAAGGGGTCGCCTATCCTCGCGCTCACGGTGCCCAATCCGTTCGACAAATACATTTTCTGCGAAGAGAATCCCGAACGTATGGCCGCTTTGCAGGCCAGGGTGGAGCGAATTGCGCCGGCTGCGAGCGTCACTTTCGTTCCCGCGAGTTGTGATTCCGCGATCGACGAGATCTGCGCGGCGATCCCGAAATTCTCGTCAAGCAACAAAGTCTTGAGCCTGTGCTTGGTGGACCCATTCAATTTCGGCATCAAGTTCGAGACCCTGCGTCGGCTTTCAGCGGGATTTGTCGACTTCGTGGTGCTACTCGCCATCCACATGGACGCTAACCGAAACTATACCCTTTACGTCGACGGGCAATCCACGAAAATTGACGAAGCCCTCGGCAATACGGACTGGCGCGAACGGTGGAAGGCTGCGGGTGCCCAGAGAAGGGACTTCAGGCGGTTTCTTGCTGATGAATTTTCCATGAGTATGGTCTCGCTCGGCTACCTCCAGACACCTCTGGACCGCATGAAACTCGTCCGTTCGGTCGACAAGAATTTGCCCCTGTATTACCTTGCGCTGTTCTCGCGACATGAAACGGCATTCAAGTTCTGGGACGACGTGCTCAAATACAGCACCGATCAACTGAGCCTCGGATTTTAGCCTATGTCGCTGCTCTCAAAAATAGAATGGACAGACGCGACATGGAACCCTGTGCGTGGCTGTTCCAAGGTCAGTCCCGGCTGCAAGCATTGTTACGCGGAGCGGTTTGCGGAACGCTTTAGGGGAGTAAAAGGGCATCCGTTCGAGCAAGGCTTTAATGTTAGGCTTGTGCCACACAAGCTGGGCGAGCCCCTGCGGTGGAGTGAGCCGAGGATGATTTTCGTGAATTCGATGAGCGACCTCTTTCAAGACGAGGTTCCGGAATCGTACATCACTCGGGTGGCCGCCACGATGCGTTTGGCGCGCTGGCATACGTACCAGGTCCTCACAAAGCGCTCGGGACGTCTTCGGGAATTACTAGCCGCTTCGCTGCGGGAGGCGGCAGCAGAGCCTCATATCTGGTGGGGTGTCTCGGTGGAGGATCGGAAGTACGGGCTCCCGCGAGTTGCCGATCTCCAGAATGCGCCAGCGGCGGTGCGGTTCCTTTCAGTTGAGCCGCTGCTGGAGGATTTGGGCGAATTGCCGCTTCAGGGAATCTCGTGGGTGATCGTGGGCGGGGAAAGCGGTCCCGGCGCGCGGCCCATGAAGGAGGAGTGGGTTCTTTCGATTAGAGAGCAATGCGCAGCAGCAAACGTCCCGTTCTTCTTCAAACAGTGGGGCGGCGTGCGCAAGAAAGCAACGGGACGGGTGCTCCGCGGCCAAACCTACGACGGCTTTCCAAAACGTGTGCAGAACCCAACGCTACCGGTCGGGATGCGACGGCAGCACGCACTCGAAATCGAGAGCGGCGAACTTGTACAGGTGGGGATTTGAACCTGGGGAGCGGTCACAAGGGCTAGGCTCTCCGTCATTCGAACTATGTCGGCTTTGTTTATCCGTGTTTCAGAAGCCGGAGTCTAAAGGCCTTCAGCGATCATCGGTGGACTGGGCAGTAGAGTCGAGGGTTGTGCAGGCGTGATATGCCCGATGTCCGTTTATCGCGGAGATTGATCCAGAAACGGTCTTCGGGGAAGTTGAACGTCACTTTGACGGGAACCGCCCCAGCACGGCTTGTGGCCCCTCACGCCGAATCTGAGCCGGGAATCTGGCGCGACCCTAGCGAGCAAGAACCATCGGAGACGCGCAACGCGTCAAGTGAACTGCATTGCCCCTCTTCGCTATTGGCCGCCAGCCGGCTTCACACAGCGAAAGCCAATGCGCGGGCTGCGGAAGCGCGCCGGCATCACCGCCGCGTCCCACATCACGCCCGGATCGAGTTTCTCAAAGAATGATCCGCCGCGCACCTCCACCCAGCGCTCACCGGCGACCGGGGGCGGCGTGAGCAATTTGGCAAACCGCGCCGCGGTGGCTGCCGAAGGCGCCGCGGTTTCGTCCACCCACTCCCACGCATTACCCACCATCTGCAGAGCCTGAAACGGGCTCGCGCCTTCGACAAACGTGGTCACCGGCGCCAGGCTCCCGCCCGTTCCGGCGCCGACATTGGCTCGCGAGGCGTCGGCCTGTTCACCCCACGGATAGGCGCGGCCATCCAGCCCTCGCGCGGCCTTCTCCCATTGCTTGGAGGTAGGGAGCCGCTTGCCCGCCCACTGCGCAAACGCCAGCGCCTCATCGAGCGTGACATTCACCACCGGCAAATCCTGCTTGCCCTCGGTAAAGCCCGGCGGTAATGGCGCGCCGGTGGCTCGTGCGTAGGCGGCGAAGGCCTCGTTGGTGACCTCAGTTCTATCCACATAGAAAGGCGGAATGACGACGGACTGTTGGTCCTTACCAAAGCGAAACGCAGCCTCGGGTACTAACAACATCGCACCGGTAGGCGTTTCAATTTTTTGGGTCGGGCCCGCGTTGGTGTTGGCGGCTTTCTTCGAAGGATCGGCGCCGCCGCCTCGTCCCGACAACAACAGCGCGGCGACGAGGACCACGGCGGCCACTGCCCCCACGCCGGCCCAGATCAGCTTCTTGTCGATACCGCCAGTGCGCGCGTCCGTGGCGACGGCAGCCGGAGGAGGAGGCGGAGGTTGCACCGGCGCAGCCATGGTGGCGGCCAGCGGGATCGGCATTGCCAGAGTTTCCAGATCCGCCGAGCGAACCGGAATCGTCGCCGCGCGCCCCGGATCGGCCAGCCTGAGTAACTCCTGCCGGATGCCCTGCAGATTTGCCGGCCGCTTCCACGCCTCTTTGGAAGTGCACTTGCCAATCTGCTGGCACAGTTCGTCCGGCACGCCGCGCGCGCGCAAGCGCTCCAAATCGAGCGGTTCGTTCAGCACCATGTAGAAAACCCGGTCCAGCGTGTCGCCACTGAAAG
>JBJXGQ010000369.1:0-12816 GCA_046160525.1 Burkholderiales bacterium | reverse complement strand
TCTTGGCGGCAAAGCTAATCCAAGGGGCCGCGCGTGGCTGGTTGGCGAGCAGCAATTCGTCCATTTCCCCGGCGAAATTGGCGGCAATCTCCGCGGAGCCGCTCGATGTACCGGGGCTAGCCGGAGCAGCTCCCATTTCCACACCGTCCACGTACAGAAGAATTCGGTCCGAAACCGTGACCGCCACATGCTTCCACGCGCCCAAGGGCATATCCGCGCTGGCGCTCAGATTGGCGCTACCCGCGCGCACATAAAGCCGCGCGCCCTGCATGCCAATTTCGATGGGCCGGTCACCCTCCTGCTGGCGGAACAACACCGCGCCGGCTTGCGCGGCGGCGGGTTTGATCCACGCCGAGAAGCTGAACCCCGCGCCGAAGGCCAGGGCGGGGGATGCAGCCAGCGTCATGCCGCCGCGCCCGTCGAAGGAAAGCCCGCCGCCAATCAGCGCATTGTTGGTCTTGGCCGCGCTGAAGCTCGCCACGGGGATGGCGTTCGCGGTTTGGTCAACGGGACTAGGCGCGGCTTCTTCAAAATGAAATGCGGCAACTTGTGAGCTATCCCAAGTGCCCTTGGTGTCTTCCGCGCCAACGCCCTTCGCGTTGCCAGAGTAAATGTAGAGGTCCGTGGGCGCGCCCGCCGCCAGGGCGGGAACACGCACCCAGACAAAAGCCAGTTCGTTGATGCCGTCCCACTTCTCGATGTGGAACTTGAGCGGCGTGTTGTCATCGCCAGCGACGAAGCGCACATCCGATCCGTCCACCTTGGCATCGGCAAAGGGAAAATTCCCAGTGTGCAATCGCACGAGCACCGGCGCATCCGCCACGGCAGCTGTTGAAGCGATGGAGACTTTATTGCGGTTTATCCAATCCTTATTCCACCAAGCCGCGCAGGGCTCGTGGATGGCGGCACAGAGCAGGCCGCTAAGGGCCAGCAAGAAGGGTTTCACTCGGGCTGGTAATGTCGTTGAATTCCAAGCCCGGCATTGTGCTCAACCAATATTGCAGAGATGTAACAGGTACCGTTCAAGGCGGCGGATACGCCCGAGTTTCCACCGCTTGGCGTCGGCAGGCCGGCCTACTACTAGTGCGTTCGTACTATTTCCGCTCTTTCTTCTCCTCCTCGTCTCCCATCCCCACAACCTCCACGGTAAGGAACGATGGCCGCACGGGATCTTTTTGCACCGTGGGCGCGGGCGCGCCAGAAAGAGACTTGGTGGCATCCTCCGCCGACTTGGCCGCGCTCGCGCCCACGCTGCTCGCGCCACTCAGTCCAGCCGAAAGACCTCCGCTTGAAGCTGGCGGAACACCCACTGAGCTACCACCCGCCGAGAAGTTGCTCGCGTTCAGCACTTGCAGTGCCGCCACGAAGATGTTGCCCGCGGAGGAAACGCCCGCCTCGCCCGCGTCGATGAAGCCCTGGGGTGCGAAAAGGAAAATATTGCCAGGGGCAGGTGTCGCCAGAGGCCCAGGACCATCGGGATCGAAGGTGAGGGAGCGGATCCCGCTGCCCGAGGCGTCGGCGGGGGGAACAAAGGTGAACAGGCCGGTGGGTTGGCCTTTTTCGTCCAGGATGGCAACACGTTTTGGCGCTTGCGTCGTTCTGGAATCCCTCGCACCTCGCCCGGCGTCAATATTTCCATGGGATGTGTACATGAAAATGTCGCCACCGATCAGCGTGATCACCTTCGACTGGTTGACGTTGAAGTCACCACTCAAATACGAGCGGATATCGCCGCCAAATGTGGTGGAGATTCCCACAACCCTGCCGGAAGGCGAGACGGGCAAACCGGCATTGATATCTCCCGAGGGCGTCAGCAGGTCGATTCCACTACCCCCCTGCGTGCGGACCTGGGAGAGATACATCGTTATGCTTCCTGGCGCGGTGTTCTCGCTATTGAACACGCGGTCAATGGCCGCCTGGCCGGCCGCCGCGTCCTGCTCTAATCCCGCCGCCTTCAACTGCGCGAAAAGTGAATCGATCGCCGCGAAGTCGATGCGCTTGGTCACGCCCGCCATCATCGTGAGGGCCGTACTGCGAGAGCTGGGTAAGCTCGTATTGGAATTGTTACCCAGGGCATTGACGCCTTCGCTCGCACCCAGGTCGATATCGCGCCCGGCCTGCACCAACAACCGCCCCGGCCCGCCGATTCTCACGTAACCGCCACCGGCCACATCCACTAGGCCATTCTGATAGGCGTCCGTGTAGCGAATGTCCCGGCCCGCCCGCACAACGTTCACGTCACCAGCGTCCAGATTCTGCAGGTCGAGACGGACGTTACGCAGATCGGTTCGCGCAGACACCACCGATTCACGCGGGAAATTGAACACCGCGTCCACGATGCTGGCATTGGACCCGATCTGAAAATCCGGCTGGCCCGGGACCCCGGGCGTGACGTAGCGCAAAGATGCATTAGGCCCCAATACATAGTCCCTCGTGGGTGTAACCGTTTCATTCACGATCACTTCCGGTTTGTCCCCCCCAGCGCGTCTGAATGGAAGGAACCGCGTCGGTGGCTTGGAACGCCACGTTGGAGATATTCCCGTTCGCCAAGATGCTCAGCTGGGAGGAGCGCGATGGGTAGAGCAGTATGGGGGCCGCACTAGGCACTTCATGATTACCCGTGACAGCGCCCTGGAAGGCGGTCATGGATACTCTGGGCGGAAGAAAATCGGACCACGTCGCGGTGTTGAGCGCGGCTATCGCTGTTGGATTCCTCGACAGCTTCGGCAGCGCCTTGCCCTGGAACGCGATATCGCCGGAAGTGGACTGAAGCTCTATGCCGCTGCGTTCGCTATAGGTAAAGAATGCGGAACGGTTGGTGCCGAATCCGGCCCCGTTAAAGCCTGGTATGCTGCTTAGCACCATCAGTGTGGGGTTGCTGACGTTTTGTATATGGAGATCGCCCCCGGCACGCACCCTCATTGTTGCGCCGTCAACGGCTGGGTCGCTGCTTTGGCCCATCAAGAAAATCGAGGCCGCCTTGGTGCGGCCCACCGACCCCGCAACCTCGATGTTGCCCTTGCCCCTGCCAATCAGGAATTCCCCGCCGTCGAGATTGCCCGCGGCGCGCAGCCGCAGATCGCCGCCACCCTGAACATCCAGGGTGACCGGCCCCGCGCCCGTAACCAAACGGCCCGTGGCCGACAGCATGGCCGAGAAATCGGTCACGTCATGGCCCGCGCTCACCGAGATGTCGCCTCCACCGAGAGTGCCCGTGTTGTGGCGAAAGAGCTGCCTTCGAACCCACCATCCCGCTGGGTTCTTGGGGATCGTGGTGGAGTCTTGATTGGTGGTCGTGCGCCGTAACCAGTCGTTGACCCATTGTTGCTGCTTGGCGGCACCCTTGATGTTCCAGCCTGCCGCCAGCTCGATGTCACCGCCGCCGGTGGGATAAAGATCCAGGTTGTCGGCTCCCGCGCGTGGCAACCCCGAGGTATAGATGACGGCTGCCGGAGCCGTCAGAATGGCACTGCCATTTTGCGTGGGCAGCGCGCCTGGCGGATCCTGAAACTCGATGTCGCGAGCCGCCGCCACGCGGACCGATCCGGTTCCGGTGCGCACTTTACCGGCGACGTTAACGGTGCCGCGCACCTCGTTAGTCAGAATCACGTCGCCCGATTCGCCGCGCGCCAACTGATGGGAAACTGCCATCGAATTGGCGGCGCCCATGTCCGCGCCGCCCACCAACTGGATACTCCAGGAACGCGCCGTGGCGAGGTTGTCGTCCGGGAGACCCAGCGAGTCTTTGATCCGTAATGTTCCGCCTGATCGCAATGTCAGGCGGCCGGGCTGCGCGGCCGGCATCCAGGTCGCGGACGTCAGATCCCAAGCCGAGGACATCACCATGTCGCCGCCGCTACGCAGTTCGATCCCTCCCGAGACGTGCACCGCAGAGGCAGGATCGGCCCCTTCTACGCGCAGGCCCTCGCCCTCGGCGGGCCGCAGCACGCCATCGAGAATCGCTGGCGCGGCATCCATGAAATCCTTATAGTCCGTAGCGTGTACGCTCCCGGGCGCGCTTGCAAGCGCCGTGTCGGCCACCCCTGCAGTATCCACGGCGAGGTCGTAGCTACGCAACCCTTCCACCGTTACCGAGCCCGCTTTACCCGCGCCCGTGCCCGCGCCCACTTTGACAGTGCCGGCCAATTGCATGGCAACGCCGGAATCCTTGCCCTCGGAGCCGGTGGTGCGGCGCGCGCTGAACAGAACGCTGCCGCCGTTGGATTTGCCCTTGGCGGCGGCGGATACATCGATGGCCGCACCTGACGCGAAATCGATATTGCCATCGCGCGCCGAAAGCTCGATCTCCCCGCCATGGGAGTAGGCCGCCGCCGGAGCGTTATCGCTTGAGCCACCTTGCGCGAGAATGGCCGCGCCCTTTCCGGCTACAAGATCTTGCCCCGCATACATCCTGATTTTGCCGCCGCCTTGCGCGCCACTTGCGTCAACGACACCGAACACACGGATGGATCCGTTATCGGCGGCAAGCGTGATCTCGTGCGCCACCACCCGGTCGGCGGGCAACTGCAATAGCGGGTCCTCGCCCTTCACCACCAAATCCCCATTGCGTATCCGGATGTCACGTGCCCGGGTAAAACCGCCCTGATTTAGCCTGGCATTGAGCGCGGAGGAGTTACCCGCGGTGGCAAGGTCGAGCGCGGCCGCGCCCTGAAGGTATCCAGATAACGCTGACCCTTTCAATATCCCGTTGAGGCTCAAGGCGCCGTTCGCGCTTTGCATCGTGATGGATAGCATGCCGGCGTCTCCACCCGCCGCGGATCCAGAAACGTCCACGACCGAACTGGCCTCGGCGTTCAGATCCCCGGCTGTTATGAACTTGAGCGTTCCGCCGTTGGCGAAGGCCTTCCCATCGGCAAAGGTTTTCTTGGCACCGGCGGAGGACAAAACAGATCCTGTGCGCAGTGTGATCCCGCCATTCCCTTGAGCGCTCAACGTCACCCCGCCGGCCAGCAGTTCAATGGTGCCGCCATGCTCGATCGAAGACCCCGTTATCGCCAGTGTCGCGCCTAGCGCCTCGGTCCCCGCATCCGCAAGCGGTGAAGCGGGGCGCTGCGTAGTCACTTTGTAGTAGCTCTTTGCAGCTTGGCTGTCTTCCACCGCCATGATGGCCTGATCGGACTTGGCCGCGCCAGTCATGCGCGCCGACTCCAGGATCAAGTCGCCGGCAACGCGAACTTCGCCCTTATCTTTCCCGATAATTTCGCCCGTGGACGACATCGTGACCTGGGAGAAACCGCTCAAGGCCTTGGAACCGGAACCCAGTTCAATTTTCCTCGCGGCAATGTTCAAGGTCCCGCCGCCTGCCGAGGCTGGCGCAATCGAGGACCCGCTATTGCGCAGGGCGACAGTGCGGGCGCGAATGTTCACGCCGCCGCCGCCAACTCCGTTGATGGCCGCGCTATCCAGCACGAGCCCATCAAGAGTCTCTGAACCCAGTTCGATATCGCCGTGGAAATCGATACTACCGTAGCTGTGCAAGGTGACCGTGCTCAAACCCTTGATCGCCGACAGAACCGCATTGTCGATGAACAGGCTGCCATCGGATTCGGGCGTGCTTCCAAGGCTGATGTTCGCGGCGCCCAGCGTAAGGGCCCCTCCTGTAAGAAGCGACAGCGTGCCTCCCGACTCCGTACTCTTGGTGGCGTCAAGAACCATGGACTTCTGGGCCGAGACGAGCGCGCCTTCTCCCGTGAAGATCGTGCCACGGGTGCGGTCGGTGGCGCCGCCGCGCGCCACGTTGATCTGATTTCCCGACGACACCCGCAGCAGCGCGCTGCCCCCTTCGCTCAGCAGAAGATCGCTGGCCACGCCTGAAAAAGCCCCTTCTCCGCTCACGCGCGCGCCATTTTTCTGGTCGGCACCGCTTGCTTGGGTACTGCCTTGCACTTCGACTCTGTCTCTTGCCGCCAAGATGACTTCGGGGCTGCGCAGGTTTGCACCGTGCGTAATCGTGACGCTCTCGGCCGTCACGTGCAACAAGGTGCCCTCGTTGCCGCGTGAACGTGTACCGCCCAGCAACAGATTCGCGTTCAATGCGGACAAGGTTTCCGCATCCAATTGCACACCCCCGCCAGTCACGCGGCTAACGGAGGACACGACGGTGATCTGGGGCGCGGAAATATCGACGCTGGCACCATTTCCGCCCGCGCCCGGCGAGCCTCGCAGCACAGGCGCGAACTCCAAATGCGCCGAGGCGGAAATGCTCACGCCGCCCGCATCTCGCGGAAGCGGCGGCGCCACGCGATCGTTGGCCGCCGCTTGCGCGGAGAAGAACGAAGCATTCGAAAGGCTGTATTCCGCCTGTCGTGACACGGCAGTCCCCGGCTCCAAAGCGAAGGCGGACCAAGTCTGCGCTTTTATATTCGTACCACCCACCGCGAACTTGCCCGCCATCAACTGGCCACCACCGGGCAGCGCGACGCCGGTGCCAGGCATTATGTTCGCGTAAGACGCGCCGGTGCGCGGACTGATCTTGTAGGCCCCCGGAAGCAGCGCGTAATAACCGGGCAGGAGCGGGTAATAACCCGCCGCGATACCCTTCTCTCCAGGGAAATAGACCGTGTCATAGATGCCGGAGACCGCATTGAAGGGCAGCGCCTTTTTCGCTAGAAGATCGCTATCGAGTGGCGCATGATCAAGCCGCATGGAGGGGAGAATCGCGTAGGTATTGTTCCCCAGCAGCACATCCGATGAACCGCCGATGCCCGGTATCCACTCAACCGCCCGCACGTCACCGCCGCCGGACACATCGAGCGTGGCCCCGCGCGCGAGCACCACGTTAGGCGCGTCCACCGCGATATTCTTGGCCTGAAGGGAGGCGTTCTGTATAGGGCCATAGTTCCAGGTCTTGCCATTGACGGTGCCGCCAAAGGGAATGACCAGGCCAGCGCCTGATACCGATGCGACGCTCTCACCGTGGAGCGTAACCGAGGTCGCGCCACGGAAATCGATACTGCCAAGCGGGGCCCGCACCACACCTCTGCTATCGATGTGATCCGCTGAAAAGGAAATGCCACCGCCCGCCGACAACACTGCTCCCGGCACGCCCGCCGCTGCTCTAACATCGATGCGTCCGTTTTGCACGGGCGTTTCAACGAGGCTGCCGTTCACCCGTGTGACACTGGCGACCGAGACGCGGAAATCACTGAGCGTCGTTGGATAAATTTGCCGCGCGGTGATTTCCAGGTTCCCTGGTGTCACCAAGTATCCTTGCAATCTGTCTGTGATCCCTGGGGCAAGCGTGCCGGTTCGCGCCGGTATTCCGGTAACGCGCAAATCACCCTGGCTGCGCAAGAACAGGTTCGATACTCCGTTGACGGTAATGCCGCCAGTAAGATCGATAAGGCCAGCATCGACCCGCAAGGTGCCATTTCCGGGCGTGGTCTCGTTCTTGATCAGTTTCAGAGCGTCCATCGGATCGGCGGGCCGGCCCTCGATACTCACGCGCGCCGATGAAATCACAGCGTTTCCACTCGCCACGTTGAGGACTGGCGCGCTGAGCTCGATGCCGCGCACGGCCGCCAAGGTGAGGTTACCGTCGAATTCGATCTGGCCCAAGCTGGACAGTTTCAGCTTGTCAAAGCCACTCTGGGTCCAGTGCGCGAGATTAAATTCCGAGGCAATGATGCCTGGAGCCGGCGCTCCACCGGAGCTACCCAGTGCGCGCACGATCAGCTTCTGCACGCTCCCGCTTGTGCTGGCGCCTTTCAGATCGATGAGAAGACTTCCGCCGGCCGCCCCTCCGGCGGCATGCCCAAGTAGAGTCCCGTCTAACTTCATGCTACTTTGCGAAGTCATCGTCACCACCCCGGCGTTACCGTTGACCAGCGTCCTTACCAATCCTCCGCGCGTATTGGGCGACGTTGCGATGTCCATCGGAACCGAGACCCCGCTGACGTCAATGATGGCACCGGAGTCCGTAACGATTTCACCAGTCGCATCTAGACTTACCGTACCGCCCTGGTACAGCGATCCTGTCTGTAATCCCCGGTCATTCGGGGTTTCGACAAACACGCCGCGGGCGAGCAACCGCCCCGATGGCCCCAGATGCAATGCGGGGGCGTCCTGCTGATCCGATTTTTGGGTGAGCACTATGCTTCCGCCGGGTGCCTCGATGGTTCCGAGCACATTGAGCGCGGCGGTGGAGGTGGCTGAGAACGTACCCCCCGGCTTCAACCTGATGATGGAATCTTTCTCCAGATTGAGCGCCGCGCCCTGTTCAAACTGGCTGGCAGTCTGGGTGAATGACAGGGTAGCCGGCGAGCGCTGCCAAGCCGGCAACTGCATACGCCATGAAAAGTTTAGCAAGTCCGCGCCCGATTGCTGCGTTGTCACGACGCCAGGATCGATGGCCAGACTCTGCGTGGAGGGTTCCAACAACGTACCGCTCTTGAGAGTGATGCCGAAGTAGGCCTTCAGAGCGTATTGCGAAAACCCCCCGCTTTGAAAGAGCGCGGGGCTAAGCGCCACGGTGCGCTCATCGGCCGCCGGTCCGCCGATGATGAATCCTGGGGCGCTCAAGGCAAGCGTGCCGCCCTTCGCCGCGGAGTATCCGAATAACTCGCCGCCAACCCTTAGGCGGCCAGCCACCGCCCCCACCCCTAGCGTAATAGTGCCGGCATCTCCAGCGACAACCCTGCCAGCCTGGGTGAACTGCGCCCCGCCTGAGACATTGAGCCGGGACCCCGGCGCGAGATCGATGGCATCTTCGCTGTCAAGGGTTATTTTTCCGCCTTGGATAAACACCGGCGTGAGGTTATGGAGTAACGCGAGACGGTCATTGATCCACGCCCCCGCGGTGTTGATGGCCGCATGGCCGGCAAGGGAAATTCGCAGAGGACTGCTCGCGCCTGTGTTCAGGGCGTTGAGCGACACCGTGCCACCGGGCGCGTTGATGATCCCGCCGATGGCGATTTCCGAGGCGGACATCTCCAATTTAGCGCCGCCGGCCAGATTCAGGACCACCCCTTCGGGTAAGACAATGCGCTCGTTCGCGCCTAGGGTGATGGAGCCGAATCCCTCTTGTACATACTGAGTATCCGTAGCGGCAACCCGCGAGGCCAATGTTTGAACGGGTAGCAACAGCCTTCCCTCCCTCTCGCCGGGCAAAGGATCGTTTGGCCCGAATCCGGCGGGCAGATTCTCGTTTTGCGGCGCGAGGACCACTTCGTTCAAAAGATAGCGCAACGGCCGGTTGGGCACAGGGATACCGATGCTCAAGGTACCCAGCGCCGGCTGTTTGCCGGCGGCGGCCTGGTACCGGCCGGACGTGACGCTGGCCCGGAATGAACCCTCCTGCACGATGCTTCGCCCGTCGAGCGTGATACGCCCCGCTGCTTTGCCTTCCACGTATCCGGGCTCGCTACGGCCAGACGTGCCAAGAGTGGCCCGATAAGTTTCGGTGACGCCCCACTTTCGGTGGAATCTTACGTGCTCGTTGTTAAAGGCCGCGGCGTAACGAAGATCCTTAGGCGCGGAGCCGATGTCGTAGACCTTGCCGTCATTACCCAATAGCGAGGTCGTGCTCACGGCCGCGGAAGCATACCGGTAGCCCCCTCCCGAGACATCGAGTAGCGCCCCACCTCGAACAACGATGTCCCCCTGCGAAAGCAGCGAGATGTTGCCGCCGGCAGCCGCCTTCTCTGCGATGGTGCGGGGAATCGCACCGGCATGCCCGGAAATATCGAGAAGCGGAGTACCCGTTCGAACATCTATCGTGACCCTCTTGCCGAGCAAGATCCCGCCTTTTTGCACAGGCGTATCCTTCAAGTCGTTGCTGGTGATGGGCACAGTGATGAAGTTTTTGCTCACGGGAACATCGGCCCAATTTCCGGCAACGTCGGTGAGGCTCCCTTGATCCAGGAATATCCTGGTGGGGCCGCTATTCGCCGTATCTCCGAGCGCGATGACGGCGCTGTTGCCGCTCGCGTCGAGGCTGGCGGCACTGAAGGTCGCTAGCGATACCACGCCGGATGGCGAGACAATGCGGCCTTGGTGAATGATCGTGTTGGCTTCCACCTTCACGGAAGCGCGGTAGCCGTCATACGACTGATCTTCGGCCAAGGTGGTGGTGTCCGCCAGATCGAGCGGCGTCTCCGTAATGCTTTGCGCGCCCAATACGACCTTGTCTTGCCCGATCAGCCAAACAGATCCATTGCGGTTGACCGCCGTCTTCGCCGAGATGTGGCCCAGCTGGTTGATGGCCAACCCCGCCAGCGTGACGTTGCCCCGGTCAGCGCTTATGCTGCCAAGATTGGTTACTAGCGAGGTAAGATTGAGCGAGGTTTTTTCCGCGCTCACTTGCACGAAGTAACCGCGAATTTGCGCGCTGTCCTGGTCCGGCGGCTGGTATAGCAACACCTTGTGACCGGCGGCCAGGATGACTTGCCCATCGGGTGCCCGGATGATTCCGTTGTTCACGATGTCCGGCGCCAACACGATAATGCTTCCGCCTTGCGTGGCGGTAAGCGTGGCCGGGGCGGCGTTAGCGGGGCCGTTGCCGCCGATATCGATCCTAGTGAACCCAGTCACCCCTTCGAAGAGCAGCGCCGCCGTGTCCCTCTCGAAGCTTATACCTGACTTGAAGATGTCGTCAGTGATGTTCAAAGTGGAAGCAATCAAGCTTCTCACGTTCACTTGAGACCCGCGGTCGAACAGGATGCCGTTCTGGTTCAACAGTATGATCTGCCCATTCGCACTGAGCGCGCCCTGGATGAGCGTGGGGTCGGCGTCGAATATGCGGTTCAGCGCCGAGGAGCCCGCGTTGGGCTGGTTGAACCGCACTTCGCTACCGCGCGCGATGTTGAAACTACTCCAGTTGTAAATCGCCCGTTGGGTGGCCTGGTCGATAACCAGCAACTTGCCGCTTGCCGTGTTTATGGGGTCTTTAACCCCCTGGGGCTTCGTTCCCTGATATTGCGGAATGGTGCCGGCGGGCAGAGTCTGTCCAGGCTGCGCGCTCCATGAGTGCGGGCTGCATAGCGCCGCGCCCACGGCCAAGGATATCGCCGTGCGCCGGAGACGCCGTGGCATGAGAACGGAGCCAGGGTGCATGTGAGCCTTCATGGGTGAGTTCCTTCCATCAGAACTTGAGCTTTGCGCTCAGTACGGCGCGCGTGTCGCCTACGTTGCTATAGAGGGTCTCCTTGAGCGGCCACGCGATTTCGAACGAGGCATCGAGCCCGTGCCAATCGCTGAGTCGTAGTCCAACACCCGCGGAGTACAAGGAGAAATCGGACTGCTCTCCCGGCAAGGGTTTGTTGAGCCACAGGTAAGCGCCTTCTACAAAGGCCAACGGCTGTAATCTGGCATTTGCGCCACCGCGCAAAAGCGATGGGCCGCGCAGTTCAATCATGGCGTGGGCAGCATTGTCGCCCACCCTCTCCGATTCTCGGTAACCGCGCACGCTCGCGGCCCCGCCGGCGGAAAACTGCTCGTTGGCCACCAGGGGTTGGTCGGCGAACTGGCCATCCAGTTTTGTAGCCAGCGCCATGGACTTCGATATTGCCTGCGTGCGCTGCGCCTCCCATTTGAGCACGAAGAAGTTGCCGCGCGACTTGAACCGCTTGTTGTCGAATACCAGTTCGTCGCTGCCCGCGCCGCGCACACCAAACACCAGTCCTGTACCAAACTGCGACTCGCCTTTTGCGCTGGCGCGGCTACCCGCCCACGAAACTCCGGCTGTCACGTAGCGGATGGGGGTTTGCACGCCTGGCGTGCCAGGTTGAACAAGGTTTTCCTGAAAATCCTTGTAGTCGAGCCCAAGGGTTGCCGAATGATATAAAGCTCCAAGGGGCGGGAGCGGATTCACCAAGCGCAGACCCGCGATGTCGCCGTTGCCGATGACCGTGAAATCGGACAGGGCGGCGACGGCGCTGCGCGAGCGCACGCCATACATGGCCAACATCTTGTCCGAATCTGTCAGGGGCATGAGGTAGGAAACCACCCAGACCTTGGCCTCCGAGGGTTTCTCCGGCGCAGTCTGGTACTGAACAGACAAGTTATGTTGCGCCTGCCAAAGGTTGGCATAACTCACGGACGCCGTCACGCGAGACGAGGTTGTGTTCGGGCTGCGGTGATTATTGAGTTCGAGACTCGCCGACAGCGGGTTCTTGTCCTCCACAACCAGATCGATCTCCGTGGTGCCGGTGGTGGCGCCCGGGCGCAGTACCGGTGTTACCTTGCTTCCGGGAAAACGGTTGACGGTTTGCAAGTCATTCTGAAATTGGGTAAAGCTAGGGGTCTTGCCTGGGGTGACGGACGGCGTCCCCGCGCGGATTCTGCCTTGCTCGTAATAGCGCGAGCCGACCACCCGCACCCGGCTCACTTTGGATTCGGTTACCTGCAATTGCACAACGCCCGAATCCACTGATTGCTCCGGAATATCCACCACCACGGTTGCATAGCCCGCATCTCGGTAAGCCTTTTGCAGGCGCGCTCGAGCCGCCTCGACGTCTTGCACTCCGCGCCCTGGTCCCAAAAAAGGATAGACGGCCCGCTCGACCGCGGTTTGAGGTAGCAAGTTATTACCCTTCACCTCGTATTCGAGTATGTCGAAGGTGGTCGTAGCGGCGAGTAGCATCCCAGAGAAAACCGCGAATACACAGGCTGCGGCGTGCCGCAACAGCCGCACTATTTGATCTGTACCTAACCACATTCCCACGGACCGAGTTCTGGCCATTGTTGTTATTCGCCAGGAATGCATCCTAGGGCTGAATTGTTACGAGGAGGCGTCAGGGCGATACAGTTTCCCTGAAAAAGGGGCCGCCATTACTAGCGGCCCCATCGTTACAACTG
>JBJXGQ010000368.1:0-6723 GCA_046160525.1 Burkholderiales bacterium | reverse complement strand
TACGCGCTGGCCACCATGTGCATCGGCGGCGGGCAGGGTATCGCTGCCATCTACGAACGCTTGTAACGCAGCTTGTTGGCCGGATATGGCGTGCCCGGCGGGCACGCCGTTTTGCGAGACGCAACGTAGAATGCGCAACGCATACTCATGAGAACGCCATGATCAACCGCTCTCCCGCTTGGCAAGCCCTGGCCGCGCACAAAGAAGTTCTCGGCAACATTCATCTGCGCGATCTGTTCGCGCAAGACTCCGGCCGCTTCGAAAAATTTTCCCTGGAAGCCGGTGGTCTATTCCTCGACTACTCGAAGAATCTCATCGTTGGCGAAACCTTCGGCCTACTCACCGAGCTTGCGCGCGCAGGCGGGCTCGAACAGCGCATCGCGGGGATGTTCGCTGGCGAAAAAATCAACAGCACCGAATCGCGTGCGGCACTGCACGTGGCACTACGCAACCGCGCGAACCGGCCCATATCCGTGGACGGCAAGGACGTGATGCCCGCGGTCAATGCCGTGCTGGCGCAAATGCGCCGCTTTAGCGACGGCATACGGTCCGGCAATATCAAGGGGTCCACGGGCGAGGCCATCACCGATGTGGTGAACATCGGCATCGGCGGATCGGATCTGGGGCCTCTCATGGTCACCGAAGCGCTCGAACCCTACCGCCACGAACGCTTGCGCATGCACTTCGTCTCCAACGTTGACGGGGCGCATCTAGGCGCCAAACTGAAATCGCTGGACGCACGCACCACGCTCTTCATCGTTGCCTCGAAAACCTTCACCACCCAGGAGACGCTTACCAACGCCGCCAGCGCGCGCGCATGGTTGGTGGCGAAACTCGGCGGCGAGGGCGCGGTGTCCCGGCACTTCGCCGCGGTGTCCACGAATCTCGCCGCTACCAAAGCTTTCGGTATTCGCGACGACAACGTGTTCGCCTTCTGGGATTGGGTGGGCGGGCGCTATTCGCTGTGGTCCGCCATCGGCCTGCCCATCGCTATCGCGGTAGGCATGAATAAGTTCGAGGAACTACTGGCCGGCGCGCACGCCATGGACGAGCACTTCGCCACGGCGCCTTTCGCGCGCAACATGCCCGTTATCCTGGGATTACTGGGCATCTGGTACATCGATTTCTGGGGCCGGCACACCCATGGCGTGCTGCCCTACGACCAGTCGCTGCACCGTTTCACCGCCTACTTGCAGCAGCTCGACATGGAGAGCAACGGCAAATCCGTCACGGGCGACGGGGCTCCCGCCGGATATCACACCAGCCCGGTCGTGTGGGGTGAACCCGGCACCAACGGCCAGCACGCCTTCTACCAGCAACTGCACCAAGGCACCTATTGGACGCCCGCCGATTTCATTCTGCCGCTCGCGTCCCATTACCCCATGGGCAAGCATCACAACATGCTCATCGCCAACTGCCTAGCGCAAACGCAAGCGCTAATGCAGGGGAAAACCGAAGCCGAAGTGCGCGCGGAACTTAACAAGCAGGGATACCAGGGCGAAGCCCTTGAGCGCCTCGTCCCCCACAAAGTATTTCCCGGTAACCGGCCCACGAACACCCTACTTCTGCCCAAACTCACGCCCCGCACGCTAGGTGCGCTGATCGCGCTCTACGAGCACAAGGTCTTCGTGCAAGGCTGCGTTTGGGGGGTGAACTCCTTCGATCAGTGGGGCGTGGAACTGGGTAAGCAACTGGCGCACAAGGTCATGGAGGACATCGCGGCGGGATCAGCAAGCAGCGCTCATGACCCGTCCACGCGCGGCCTGCTGCTTAAAGTACTAGCTCGCGATTAACATCCAAGCAGAAGGCGGGCTTACCGGCTAGCCGGTGCGGGCGCCGGATCTTTCCACCCTCCGCCCAGTGCACGGTACAGACCGACCTGAGAAGTAAAACGTGCCAGCCGCACGGGATCCGCCGCGGCCTCTGCCGCAAGCAGCGCGCGCTGGGCATCTAGAATCGTGGTGAAATCGACCGCGCCCGCCTTGTAGCGGGCATCGGCCAACCTGTAAGCTTCGCGTGCGTGGACAACCGCCTGTCGCAAGAAATTCTCTTGCAGCGCGAATTGCTCCACCCCAGACAGGGCGTCCTCGACTTCGCGGAAGGAAACCACGATGGATTGTTGGTAGGCTTCGACCAGTTCCGTCTTGACCGCGATCGCGAGATCGACCTGGCCACGCAACCTGCCGCCATCGAAGATGACCTGCAGTAGATCTAGGCCAACGGAAAAAAATCCGCTTCCCGCAGCGAACAGGCTGGCCGCCGCATCGCCGCGCCAGCCTCCCTCTGCCCTGAGTGTGACGCCAGGGAAAAGCGCCGCTCGTGCCGCGCCGATATTGGCATTGGCGCCGGCCAATGCCGCCTCGGCCTGGCGAACATCCGGGCGGCGTTCCACCAACTGCGACGGCACTCCAGAAACACCCTCTGGCAGGCGCGCCTCGCGCAAGGACTCCGTACCGGTTTGCGCCGCTTCGAAATGCCTCCCCAGCAGCACGGCGAGCGCATCCTGCGCTATGCGCCTTTGGTGGATCAACGCGGGAATCGCGGCTTCCGCGGCAGACACTTCCACTCGCTGGCGCGCAACTTCAAAGTCCGATACGCGCCCAGCCCGGCGCTGCACGTTCACCAGATCGAGCAATTGGCGGGCGTTGGCGAGGTTGTTCTTGGACGTGCCGATGCGGTCATTGAGCGACAGGATCAGGAAATAAGTATTGGCGACGTCCGCCGTCAGACTGAGTTTCAACGCCTCGCGCGCGTACACGCTGGAATTGACGAACGCATTCGCCGCATCGCGGGCATAACGATTCTTGCCCCAGAAATCGAACTCATAGGCCGCCTGGGGCCCCAGCGCGCTGAGAGTCTCCGCGTTCTCGCCGCCATCCTTTGACCGCGCGACGCCCGCCGCTACCGCCAAAGCCGGGTAGCGCCCGGCACCCGCTGTTCGTAGGGCCGCGCGCGCCTGGGCGACCCGCGCACTCGCGGCCCGCAGATCGTGGTTGCGCTCCTGGGCGAGCGCGATGAGTTGATCGAGCGCGGGCATCTCGAAGCGTTTCCACCACTGCGGGTCTGGCCAAGCACCCTTTTCGATGCCTTCGCGTTCCCCCTCCCACGCCGCCGGTGTCGAGACTTGCGGTTGCCGGTAAGGCTCACCCGTGACCGTGCAACCGCCCGCGCAAGCGCACAACAGCACTGCAAGGAATCTAGCCGGTGTTATTTTCATTCGTGCATTCCTTAATCCTGAGCCAAGGCAACGACAGGGTCTAACTTGGCGGCACGGCGGGCCGGCAAGAATCCGAACAACAGGCCGATCCCGAAGGCGCTGCCGAACGCCAACAGCACCGGCACGAGCGAGTATGCGACCGGGGATCCCAGGTACTCGAAAATGCGCGCGGTGCCCAGCCCGCCGGCGACGCCGATCAATCCGCCCGCGGAGCACACCACCAGCGCTTCCGTCATGAACTGAAGCAGAATGTGCAACTGTTGCGCGCCGCAAGCCATGCGGATGCCGATCTCGCGCACGCGCTCGGTCACCGAAACCAGCATGATATTCATCACGCCGATGCCCCCGACGATCAGCGAAATCGCCGCTATCGATGCGAGCAGCAGCGTGAGCGTGTCCTGGGTTTCCGTCGCCGTTTCCAGCAGCGAGGCCATATTGCGTATTCTGAAATCAACGCGCTGGTGGCGTTCCTCCAGCAGCGCGTGCGCCGCGTCGCGCACCGCGTCAATTTTTTTCACGTCCTCCACTTGGATGGTGATGGAGCGCACATAGCGGCGTCCGAACAAACGCATCTGCCCGGTGGATAGCGGTACGAAGATTACATCGTCCATGTCCCTCCCGGATGACGTTGCGCCCTTGGGATGCAGCACACCTACCACCTGAAACGGAATGTTGTTGACCAAAATGTTGCGTCCAGTGACGTTGGTCTCCTCCGAGAACAACGTCGTAGCGACGGTGTCTCCGAGCACCACGACCGGCGCAAAACTTTGCAGGTCGGCCTTGGAAAAAAACGCCCCTTGGGCCAGGGGCCAGTTTCTGGCGGCTGCGTAATCGGCGCTGGTGGCAACACCCTCCGTGACGACATCGGTATCCGCATAACGCACCGTCACGGCGCCATCGTACTCCGGGGCCACGCGCAGGACATTGGGCAATTCCGCGATGGCCTCGGCGTCCTCGGCCACGAGCGATGCGCGTTCCTCGCGCGTGCGCACGTTTTTCGCGCCGGGCCGCACCACCAGCAGATCCGTCCCCATGGCCTCTATACGGCTCAACACCGCCTGCTTGGTGCCATCCCCGAGGGCCATCATGGCCACCACCGCTCCGACACCTATAATGATCCCGAGCAGTGTCAGTACCGTGCGGAACAAATTGACTCGCAGCGAACGCATGGCCATTTTGGCGGCCTCGCTGATGTCCGAAACCAGCGCGGAGGAGCGCTGGCGTGGAGCGCTGGCGCTCGGCAATGCGCTTGGGTGCGGCGTTGTGCCAGGCGCCGGGCCGGAATCCGAAAGTACCAACCCGTCCTTGATCTGGATGATGCGGTGGGCCTCGTTGGCGATCGCCGCGTCATGGGTGATCAGAATGATGGTGTGGCCTTCACGGTTCAGTTCATGCAACCGGCCCATGACTTCCGCCCCGCTCTTGCTGTCGAGGGCCCCGGTCGGCTCGTCGGCAAGGATGATGCGCCCGCCGTTCATCAACGCCCGGGCGATCGACACGCGCTGTTGTTGCCCGCCCGAAAGCTGGGCCGGCCGGTGATCGAGGCGCTCCCCGATCCCCAAGGAATCAAGAATGCCGCGCGCACGCACCCGGCGTTCGCGGCGCGCGATGCCGGCATATATGGCAGGCATCTCCACGTTTTCGAGCGCGCTTTCGGTGGCGATCAGGTTGTAGCGCTGAAAAATAAATCCGAACGTGGTGCTGCGCAATAGCGCCAGCTCGTCTGGCGTGCACAGCGAGACGTCGCGCCCGCCGAGCACATAGCTTCCGGAAGTGGGGCGGTCAAGACAACCCAGGATGTTCATCAAGGTCGTCTTGCCCGACCCAGATTGCCCCATGAGCGCGATGAATTCCCCCTCGAAAATGCTGAGCGTGATGCCGTGTAGAACCCGGACCGGCAGCGTGCCAGATTGGTAAGTCTTGGTCAGATCGCGCAACGCGATCAGCGGTTGCGTGGATTGCGTGGCCGCCGGGCTCACGTGCGGCCTGGCTGCGGCAACTCGCGGCTTTTCGTCTTATCTTTATCCTTTCCCTTGCCCTTGCCCTCGTCGATACCGGTGATCACGGTATCGCCTTCACTCAAACCCGACAGGACCTGCGCGGATACCCGGTTCATCACGCCCACGCTGACGAGCCGCTCATCCGGCTTGCCCTCCTTGAGCACCCGGACCATGAATTTCTGCGCGCGGGATGGCTGTCCAGCATCGTTGGCCTCGGAAGAAGGAGTGCCGCTTGCGGACACCTTGCCCGCCTTGGCGCCGTCTTTCAAGGGACCCAGCGCAGCGGTAGGCACGCTCAACACGCCGTCCGCCCGGCCCAACACGAAATACACTTGGGCGCTCATCTGCGTGCGCAACGCGCCGTCCGGGTTTTGCACGTCGAACAAGACGTTGTAGAGCACCACGTTGTTGACAGACTCAGGCGTTGGCATGATCTGCCTCACCTTACCCTCCCAGCGCCGGTCCACCAGTCCCAGCGTATTGAAATAGACGGGCATGCCCAGCGTGATTTTCGGTACATCGGCTTCGGAAACCTGCGCCCACACCGTCATGGTGCTCAGGTCGGCGATGCGCAGCAGCGTCTGCGTTTGCTGGGAAGCCACGAGTGTTTGGCCCTCGCGCGCGGCGATAGAAACTACGGTGCCTGCCATCGGCGCGAAAAATTTCGTGTATCGCAGATTGGCTTCGTCCCCGCGCAGTTGCGACTCGGTCTGTTGAATCTGGGCGCGCAGTGCCGCGACTTGAGCTTCCGCTTGCTCGAGGGCCGCGCTGCTTTGCTGCAACAACTCCTTGCTCGCCGCGCCTTTCGCGTACAACTCCCTGTTGCGCTCGTGCGTGAGGCCACTCAAGCGTTCCGTCGCCTGCTTTTCCCTGAGCTGCGCCTTCAAGTTCAGCAGCGTGGCGCGAGTGCCATCCACGCGCGCCATCAAAAGGGCCGGGTCGATTTCCGCGAGCAGATCGTCCTTCTTCACGACGTCGCCAATATCGACGGACATGTTCTTGAGCAGGCCGGTCACTTGAGTACCGATATCGACAAAGCGCGAAGGCTGGATATTGCCGATCGCGGATACCGACTCCTCTATGTCGCCTTTTGCCACCTTGGCGGTGAGAAATCTTTGCGCGTTTTCCTCCGGCTGGTCGAAGTACCAGGCCGCCATCGCGGCAGCCGCCAGACCCGCCAGCACCAACCACACAAGTAGACGTTTAATCGTCAGCATGACGAATTTTCAAGGATGCGGACCCGCGGCGCGGCCGCGGTGGCAGGGAATGGATCAGCGGTTCTTGGCATGCATTACCCGGAGCAAACGAGACATACGCCCATGCGGTCTAAGTGGAAAAAGCTCGAAACTACGACCTTACACGCTGGAATCGAATCGCCATTCATAATGGATGTAATCCGAGTGAGCATGCTGGACTGAAGGCGTTTGGCGATTCGAAGCGGAAAAGTTCTTCTTGAATGCGTGCCCCCGCCTAAGCCGGCTCATCCGAGAGCAAGATCGGCACCCG
>JBJXGQ010000367.1:0-15368 GCA_046160525.1 Burkholderiales bacterium | reverse complement strand
TATTGGGGGGGTTGGGGGGGGCCCCAGCGCTGGGCGGGGCTTCGCCCCGCCACGCCCAGCAACGTACCCATCATCGGCAAGTCAACCTACGATAACCTGTATATCAACACAGGTCATGGCACCCTTGGCTGGACCCTGGCTTGCGGGTCGGGGCAGGCTATCGCACACATCATGTCCGGACAAAAACCCGACGTGGACTTCGGGTTTTGGTAACGGGAAGCGGGAAACGGGAAACGACTGACCCCTCACCCCTCACGCTTACCGCTTCCCGTCTCCCGCGTTACGCTTTCCTCAATGCATCGCGAATATCGCGTAGCAGCACTATGTCCTCTGGTGTCGCGGCGGGAGGGGCCGGTGGCGCTTGCCTCTTGAGCCGGTTCATCTGCTTGATCATGAAGAAGATGACGAAGGCCAGGATGATGAAGTTGATGAGGATGGTGATGAAACTACCGTAGGCGAATACGGGTACGCCCGCCTTCTTGAGGGCATCCAAAGTGTTGGCCGTCCCGGCCGGCACTTCGGACAGGACGATGAACATATTGGAAAAGTCGACCTTGCCGACGATCCGGCCGATGACCGGCATGATCAAATCGTTGACGGCGGAATCGACGATCTTGCCGAAGGCCCCGCCGATGATGACACCCACGGCGAGGTCCATCACATTGCCCTTCATGGCAAATTCCTTGAATTCCGATGTGAAGCTCATTGCGGTCTCCTCCTGGTTGTTTGGTATGGAGACCGTATGCTAATTGAATATTCGCGGGACCATGGGCCCTCAAGGCGATGGGGCAAGGCGCCGGGCGGAGGCGAAGTGTTTGGCCCAATAGGGGAGGGTCAGGCTTTCGATTCTTACCTCCCCGCCGGAGGAGGGGGCGTGAACGAAGCGCTCCGCGCCGAGATAAATGGCCACGTGGGAGTTGCGCTTGCCTTCCACGTGAAAAAAAATCAGGTCTCCCACGCGCATTTCGCCAGATTCGATGGCGGAGCTGGCGGCTAACAATCCGCGGGTATCGCGCGGAACCGATAGGCCGAGTTTTTTGTAGCTAAATTGGACCAGGCCGCTACAGTCAAAGCCCTTTGGGGTGTTGCCGCCCCGCTTGTAGGGCCGGCCCAACATGGATAGCGCGATCTCGGCGGCTTGCGCGGGGTGATCAGATTCTGGGAGCGGGACCGCTGCCGGTGCCGGCTCTTGCGCGCTGGCGGGAGGTGGTGCCAGCTCGGGTTGCGCCGGCGGCAGTGTAGGGGTTTCTACAGCGGGAGATTCAGGGGCCGCCGTGGCCACTCGTGGCGCGGGGGCGGATTCCGGCTCGGGAAGCTGCACTGTGATGCAGCCCGCCAGCATGACTGGAGCAAAAGCACCCAGGCGTAGGATTATTTTTCGCGCCATTCCCGCTCCTGGAGCAGCCTCCACTGGATCTTCCCCGTGCCGGAACGCGGCAGTGCGCCGAGGAATTCTATTTTGCGAGGGATCTTGTAGGCAGCCATGTTGTCGCGGGACCAAGCAATGATGCTCTTTTCGTCAAGTTGCGCTCCATCCTTTAACACCACGTAGGCTTTTACTGTTTCCCCGCGCCTGCCGCCGGGTGCCGAGACCACGGCGGCCTCTTTGATGCCAGGATGTCTGTACAAGGCGGACTCCACCTCCGCGGGCCAAACCTTGTAGCCACTGGCGTTGATCATGCGCTTCAGGCGGTCCGATATATAGAAGAAGCCGTCTTTGTCTACGCGGCCCAGGTCGCCAGTGCGCAAAAAGCGCTTACCGCTGATTTCCACCATCGAGGCTTCGGTGGCTTGCGGATTGTTCCAATAACCCTTGAAAAGCTGCGGCCCCCTGGAGAGGATTTCTCCCGGTTCGTTGCGGGGGACGGGTTGCAAGGTCTGCGGATCCACGACGATGGATTCCGTATCGAAAGTGGGAATGCCCAGGCATTGCTTGCGCAAATCCCCGGGCGGGTTGATGTGGGTCTGCGAAATGGTTTCCGTCATGCCGTAGCCTTCCATGTAGCGTATCCCGCAGCGCTCATAGAGTTGCTGCGCGACCGCTTCGGGCATGGAGAGCCCGCCGCCAAATATGTTCTTGAGAGAAGACATATCGCGGTTACGCGTATCCGGATGGGCCAGAAGATCCACCACCATGGTGGGCACGTTGGCCCAATGGGTACACCGGTAACGCTCGATCATGGCACCTGCGACGGCAGGGTCCCAGCGCGGCAATAGCGCAATGGCGCCACCGCTGAAAACTGGTGCGTTCATGCTGTGTTGCATGCCCGTGACGTGAAACATGGGCGCGGTGGCGAGTGCCACCGAGTGAGCGTCCATGCCAGCCCACAATGCCCCGCCCATGGCCGTGGTCAGAATGGTTTGGTGGGTGTGCATGCAACCCTTGGGCTGTCCGGTCGTGCCGGAGGTGTAAAGGATGGCGCATAGATCGTCCGTGACGGCGCGGGCAGCATGCGGTGCCATGCCACCGCCGGTGGCATCCATCCATGCGTATACGTCTGCGTGCCTGGAATCGCGGCGCTCGTCCTTGAGCAAATCAGGAATAGCGAGAGACGTTTGTGCCGTGAGGTAATCGGAGTAAGTAGCGAGGATCGCATTGTCGAAGCGCGAGCCCAACAAGGGCTCGAAACGCGGCAGGAGGTCTTGGCTCAGAATCGCCGTGCGTGCCCCGCTGTCGGAAAAATAATGATCCAGTTCCGCGGTCACATTCATGGGGCTCACCGGAACCACCACCGCGTCCGCCCTCAGAATGGCGTAATAGCCAATTAGAAACTGAGGGGAGTTCTGTAAGTCGAGAAGAACACGGTCTCCGCGCGCGACCTTGCAGCGATGTTGAAGAAATCCCGCGAGCGCTTCCACCTGGCCGTAAAACTCCCGGTAGGTAACTTCGGAGTCATAGAAAATGATGGCGGGCTTGTTTGGATATAACCGGGCCGCTACTTCAAGATGATGGCAAAGAGTCGTCTTGGGTACGTTGAGATGGGTTGGAAGATGTTTGGGCCAGATAGCGTAATCGCTGGGTTGCATGAATGCGCGGTGGATTGAAGAGGCTAGCCGCAAGAGTAATGCATGTGGCGCTCGAAGAGGAAGGGTGCAATCATGGCCGCACAAGCGCTGTCTCAAGCCCGCGCCCTTTGCGCGTTGTGTGACACTCTATTCATTGCTTCTGGTCTGGCGCTCGCCGAAAAGAAATACGGCCCTGGTGTAAGCGATACCGAGATCAAGCTCGGCCAGACCATGCCCTACAGCGGAACGGCGTCGGCCTACGGTGTGACCGGCAAGACGCAACTGGCCTACTTCAAGATGCTCAACGAGCAAGGGGGTATAAATGGCCGCAAGATCAATTTGATCAGCCTGGATGACGGTTACTCCCCTCCGCGTACGGTTGAACAAGTGCGCAAGCTGGTGGAGGAGGATCAGGTGCTGGCGCTTTTTCATACCTTGGGCACGCCTACGAATAGCGCCATTCATAAGTACGTGAACGCCAAAAAAGTCCCGCATTTATTCGTGAGCAGTGGCGCCACGAAGTGGGGCGATCCGAAGAATTTCCCCTGGACCATCGGGTTTAATCCCAGTTACCAGACCGAGTCCAAGATCTACGCGAAGTACATTCTGCAGAACAAGCCGGACGCGAAGATCGCCGTGCTCTACCAGAACGACGATTCGGGCAAGGATTACCTCAAGGGTTTCAAGGATGGTTTGGGCTCGAAGGCGAACATGATCGTGGCCGAGGCGAGCTACGAATCCACCGACGCCACGGTGGATTCGCAAGTCATCACCCTCAAGGCCTGCGGTGACGATCTCTTCCGGGAGAACGTGATGAGGCAGGCCACGCGTTTGCGCGATGTCACGCTCGGCGCTACCTTGCCTGGGATCAAGCTCAATACCGGCCCAGAAGATTACTTCTTGATCGAACAACTTCAACCGGCGCGATTCGACGGCAAGCGCTGGGTGCTATTCTCCGATGTGACCGGGCATGAATAGCCGCCAAGGCGGCCATTCATCTTGATTTGCACAGCCGAATTCCAACAAGGTGGGGAGATGCCATGTATACGGTACGAAGAGTCCTACTCGTAGTTATTGCCACAACATTGCTTGCACGCCAAGGCGTCCAAGCGGCCGAGCCGCTTCGCATTGCCACGATCCAGCCCTTGTCCGGGCCCTTTGCGTTGCAGGGCGAGGAGATCGCCAAGCAGCTCAGGGCCATGGCCGAGCGCTTCAATGCCAAGGGCGGAATCTTCGATGGCCGCAAGATCGAGATTGTCGCCCTGGATGGCAAAGCCAATGCGCAAGACAGTTTGCTGGCGCTAAAGCAAGCCACCGATGCGAACATTCGCTATATTCACTCGAACATATCGAGCGTGGTGCATGCGCTCTCAGACGGTATCGCCAAGTACAACGCGCGCAATCCAGACCGCCGCGTCTTGCTGATCAACACCGACGGGCGCGACCCCGCGTTGAGCGAGGCGAAGTGCAATTTCTGGCATTTCCGCCTTAACTACCACACCGATACCGAGGTCGGTTTCCTCACCGATTATCTGGCGCAGCAGTCCAATGTGCGCAAGGTCTACCTCATCAACCAGGACTACGCCTATGGCCAGGCGATCCAGCGCGCCTCCCGCGAGCAACTGCCACGCAAACGCCCTGGTGTGCAGATCGTGGGCGAGGACCTTATTCCCCTCGGTAAGGTGAAGGATTTCGCGCCCTACGCCGCGAAGATCCGAGCCTCCGGGGCCGATAGCGTGGTCACCGGAAACTGGGGCAACGACATGTTCCTGTTGGTGAGGGCAGGGCACGACGCCGGACTCGATGTGCGTTATTACGTCCTTGTAGGCAACATCGCGGGAACGACGGCGGGTCTCGGCGACGCCGGCGTGGGAAAAGTGTTCAGCCTGTTTCCCTGGCACGCGAATGCGGAATCCAACCCCTATGAAAGCTTCAACGAGGAATACAAGTTGAAGTACAAGAGCACGTCGAACTTCGATTACATCCCGGCGCACCGGGCCATCACGGTGTTAGCGCAGGCGTTGGAAAAAGCGCGCAGCGACGATCCCTTGAAAGTCGCCTACGCTCTGGAAGGCATGGCATTCGACGGGCCCGAAGGCAGAACATGGATCCGCCGCGAGGACCACCAGATGGTTGCTCCGCTCTACCTCGCGCGGCTTACCAAGGCAGGTGAATCTGGGGTCAAGTTCGATGTGGACAACACGGGCTTCGGGTGGAAGACGGTGTCCAAGGCCGAGGCCAAGGACGCTGTACCGCCAATTAGGTGCAGCATGGAAAGACCGTAATTCGCGCGGGCTTTACCGCCATTAGGGCTTATGGCAGTATCCGCGCACCAAACAAATAAGTAGAACGACTATGGGGGAGGCGCAGGCACTGGCGGCGCAGACGCTGCTTGGCATCGAGGACGTGACGGTACGCTTTGGCGGCATCGTCGCGCTTGATGGCGTTTCATTTGAAGTGGGCGCAGGCGAGATTGTGGGGCTCATAGGCCCCAATGGGGCTGGCAAAACCACGCTCTTCAACTGCCTCTCGCGCCTGTACACCTACGAGCGCGGAACCATTCGCTTCGAGGGCCGTTCCTTGACCGAGGTGCCGCGCCACGAGATCGCGGGCCTGGGGATTGGGCGTACCTTCCAGAACCTCGCCTTGTTTCGCACCATGACGGTGAGGCAAAACATCATGCTCGGCGGCCATTGCCGCACACGCGGCGGATTCCTGGTGAATCTGATGCGCCTTCCGCTTTCCAAGCAAGAGGAGACTCACCTTGAGGCCCAAGCGTCGGAACTCATCGGCCTGCTGGACCTTGGCGCAGTGCAGCACAAGCGCGTGATGGATCTTCCCTTCGGTACGCAAAAGCGCGTGGAATTAGCGCGCGCCCTGGCGAGCCGGCCAAAACTTCTGTTGTTGGATGAACCCGCGGGCGGTTTGAATCATGAAGAGGTGGGCGACCTTGTGAACATGATTCGCCGTTTGCGCGATGAGTTGAAGCTCACGGTGCTGCTGGTGGAACATCACATGAACTTGGTGATGCGAGTATCCGATAAGGTGGTGGTGCTCGATTTCGGCCGCAAGATCGCCGATGGCAAGCCCTCGGAAGTGCAAGCGCACCCGGATGTCATTCGTGCCTATTTGGGGGCAGATTGATGGCCGCGATACTGGAATCCTCCGGATTGAACGCGGGCTACGGGGCGACGCCCGTGCTGCAGAACGTGGCCTTCAGCGTGCAAGATGGCGGCATCACCGCCATTCTCGGTGCCAACGGCGCGGGCAAGACCACCTTGTTGCGTGCCGTGTGCGGCATGGTGAAGCGTGACGGCGATTTGCGTTTGGGCGGGCAAGACATCGCCTCCAAGGCGACGGAAGATATTGTGCGCCTAGGCGTTGCCCAGGTGCCCGACGGGCGCGGGACCTTCGTGGATTTCACCACGGAGGAGAATTTGCGCGTAGGGGCCTACACCCGCAAGGACAAAGCCGGCGTGGCGCAGGATTTGGAGCGCGTGTTTACCTATTTCCCGAAATTGAAAGAGCGGCGTGGCCAGCAGGCAGGCACGCTCTCGGGCGGGGAGCAGCAGATGCTCGCCATCGCCCGTGCGCTCATGCTGCGGCCGCGCTTGCTGTTGCTCGACGAACCCTCCTTCGGTTTGGCGCCACTCATCGTGCAGGAAATCTTTCGCATCATGCGGCGCATTAACCAGGAAGACAAGGTGAGCATGCTGCTGGTGGAGCAGAACGCGAAACTCGCCTTGGATCTCGCCAGTCACGCCTACGTATTGGAAACGGGGCGGGTCGTTGCCTCAGGGCCTTCCGAGCAGATTCAGAAGGATGAGACCGTGCGCCGCTCTTATTTAGGACACTGAGTTGGGCCACTGAGAGGCGAAAATGAAAGAGTACGAACAATTCGATGCGATGGGCCTGGCGAATCTGGTTCGAACGAAAGCCGTGAGCGCGGACGAACTGCTCGAAGCCGCCATCACGCGCAACGAATCGCTGCGAACCAAGATCAACGCGCTCTCAGTCCCGTGTTACGAGCATGGCCGCGAGGCCATCAAGCGCGGTTTGCCCCCGGGACCCTTTGCTGGTGTGCCCTTCGTGCTGAAGGATTTGCACGCCTTGTGCAACGGCACGCTGAGTTCCAACGGTAGCCGCTTCTTCCAGGACAACGTGGCGGATCACGATACTGCGCAGATAGCGCGTTATAAACGCGGCGGCTTGGTCATTTTCGGAAAATCCAGCACGCCCGAATTCGGTCTCACCGTGACCACGGAACCCAAGGTTTACGGACCCACGCGCAATCCCTGGAACGCGGACTACATGGCCGGCGGTTCCAGCGGGGGCAGCGCCGCAGCGGTGGCGGCGGGCATCGTACCTGCGGCCCACGCCACCGATGGGGGTGGTTCCATTCGCATTCCGGCGTCGTGCTGCGGGTTGGTGGGATTGAAGCCCACGCGGGGGCGCAATCCCGCCGGGCCAGACCGAGGCGAGGGATGGTCGGGCATGAGCCATGAACATGTCGTCACCCGGTCTGTGCGCGACAGCGCAGCCTTGCTCGATCTCACGGCGGGGCCCGATGCGGGAGCACCCTATTTCGCCGAACGGCCTCAGCGTCCCTTCCTGGCGGAAGTAGGAGCCGAACCTGGAAAGTTGCGCATTGGGTTGGCTCTGAAAACCCCAGCAGGCGAGGCATTGCACGCCGAATGTGCCGAGGCAGTGCGTGACGCCGCGATAATACTCACCGCCCTCGGACATCATGTGGAGGAAGTAACGCTGTCCCCGCTCCCCGAAGATTTTTCCGAATCCTTTCGCACCGCCATTGGCGGAAACATTCGCGCGGCGGTGGACAGCTACGCAAAGAAGAAAGGAAAAACAGTTCAGCGCGAATTCTTCGAATACGTCACCTGGATGTTCTACGAAATGGGCGGCAAGGCAAGCGCGGCGGATTATGCGCGGGCCGTGCTAGGCATTCACGGCGCAGGCCGCCATGTGGCGCAATGGTTCGCGGGATTCGATCTTCTGTTGACGCCTACGTTGCCAGATCCTCCGCAAAAAATCGGCGTGTTCAACATGGATTCGCCCGTTTTGGATGATTACGCACGCGCCATTACCCGCCTGACTTCCTTCACCGCTCCTTTCAACGCCAGCGGTTCACCAGCAGTGAGCCTACCGCTCCATTGGACGGCAGACGGATTACCCGTGGGCGTGCAACTGGCCGCGCCTTATGGCGAGGAAGCGATCTTGATTCGCTTGGCAAGCCAGCTGGAAGCGGCGAAGCCATGGTTCAATAAACGGCCGCCTATCTGATTATGGAAGCATTTCTTCACCAAGTATTTTCAGGCCTTGCCACCGGCGGTATCTACGCCAGCTTGGCGCTCGCGCTGGTGATGATTTACCAGTCCACCAACCACATCAATTTCGCGCAAGGCGAGATGGCGATGTTCAGCACCTACCTCGCCTGGACCATGGCGCAGGCGGGTTTTCCTTTCTGGGTGGCCTTCGGGGCCACCATCGCCATATCCTTCGTGGCCGGTGTGATCATCGAACGTGTGGTCATCCGTCCCGTGGAAAACGCGCCAGTGCTATCGGTAGTCACGGTGTTCGTCGCGCTTTTGGTCATTCTGAACAGCATTGCGGGCTGGATCTACACCTACACCATCAAAACTTTTCCCAGCCCCTTTCCCGCCGCGCCGCCCTTCGGCAATAGATACATTTCCTCTCACGAACTGGGCACCATCGGGATCACCTTGGTGATGCTGGTGCTGTTGTACTGCTTCTTCCGGTTCACGCCCTTGGGGCTCGCCATGCGCGCGGCCGCGCAGAACCCCGTATCCAGCAAGCTCGCGGGAATTCGCGTGAGTTGGATGCTGGCTTTAGGTTGGGGCTTGGCCGCTGCGGTCGGTGCGGTGGCCGGCGTGCTGGTGGCGCCGGTGATTTATCTCGAACCCAACATGATGGCCGGTGTGCTGCTCTATGCCTTCGCCGCCGCATTGATGGGCGGCATCGATAGTCCCTTCGGTGCCGTGGTAGGGGGCTTCCTAGTGGGCGTGCTGGAGAATTTGCTGGGTGCCTATCTCATCGGCACGGAACTCAAACTCACGGTGGCCCTGGCCATCATCATCATCGTATTGCTGGTGAAACCAAGCGGCTTCTTCGGCAAGGTGTTCGTGAGGCGCGTATGAGGGATGAGACAGAAAAGTTTTCACCACAGAGGCACAGAGGCACAGAGGAAATCGAAACCTACCGAGGTTGCGGCCAAATCGCGCTCGCTGCACTTGACGCACAATGCATGCACAAGGAGTCAGTCTGTTCTCTGTGTCTCTGTGCCTCTGTGGTGAGGTTTTAAGATGAACACGCCGGCTTCCAAGGTCATCGGCGTCATAGCGCTCATCGTGCTCGCCACGGCGCTGCCGTTTTTCATCAGCAACTACCGCGTGTTCCAGTTCAACATGGTGCTGGTCTACGCCATCGTGTTGCTGGGTTTGAATCTGCTCACGGGTTACAACGGGCAGATCTCCCTGGGCCACGGTGCCTTCTATGCCATCGGGGCCTATGTGGCCGCTGTCTTGATGGACAAATTCGGCTGGCCCTATTGGAGCACCATTCCCGTGGCGGGCATCGTGTGCTTCGTGTCCGGTTTCCTGTTTGGAATGCCGGCGTTGCGATTGAGCGGGCATTACCTCGCACTGGCGACCTTTGCCTTGGGTGTCGCCATGCCGCAATTGCTCAAGTACAAGCACCTGGAAGAATGGACAGGGGGCGTGCAAGGCATCGTGATCATGAAGCCCGATCCGCCCTTCGGGTTGAAGATCGCGCCCGATCAATGGTTGTATCTCTTCACACTTGCCATCACCGTGGTGATGTTCATCCTTGCGTGGAATCTACTGCGAGGAAGAGTAGGCCGCGCCCTGATAGCCATCCGCGATCATCCCGTGGCGGCGGAAGCCATGGGCGTCAACATCTCGCTCTACAAGACCATGACCTTCGGCATCAGCGCCCTGTACACCGGCGTGGCGGGAGCCCTGGGCGCCATCGTGATTCAGTTTGTCGCGCCCGACAGCTTTCCCACGGGGCTATCCATCAGCTTCATGGTGGGCGTGGTGATCGGCGGCGTGGCGTCCATTTCCGGCGCCATCTACGGTGCCTTCTTCATCCAATTCGTTCCCAACTTCGCCGACCAGATTTCCAAGGCGGCGCCTTGGGCGGTGTATGGATTGTTCCTGCTGTTCTTCGTCTACCTCATGCCCTTCGGCGTGGCAGGATCGGTGCGCTGGGTTACGGCACGGCTGCGGGGGGTGAGCGCCTGATGGCGGGCAAGAAACTTTGAAAGCAGGATCTAGGATTTAGGATCTGGGATATAGGGATGCGCGAAGTCTTGTAGGGCGGTTCTCAGAGGGAGGCAATCATGAATCGAAGACGGGCACTTCGAAATGTGTTTGCGCTCGCGGGCGCGTCTTCCCTCAATCGCCCGGCTTTCCCAGCTTGGTAGGTTGGGCTGAGCGCTCCGCGCGAAGCCCAACGACCTTCGGTGAAAAAATGCGCGCGAGAGGGATGCAATTGAACGGAAAGGTAGGAGCATTTGTCTAGCGCCGAAGCGTTGGGCTTCCCTTCGTTCAGCCCAACCTACCGGGATTAAATATACGTCCGGCCGCACTAAAGGATTCCCATGCACCCGAATCTTCACCATGACTACGCCGCTCTCGGCGATGTCCGGCTTCACTATGTAAGCGCGGGGCAGGGGCCCGCCGTGGTGCTGCTGCATGGCTGGCCGCAGACCTGGTACATGTGGCGCGACATCATTCCTGGGCTGGCGCAACACTATCGGGTGATTGCGCCCGACTTGCGTGGGTTGGGAGATTCATCGCGGCCGGTGGGCGGCTACGACAAGAAAACGATTGCCCAGGATATCTGGCGCCTCGTTCACGATGCGTGTACCTCGCCTTCTTCTACCGCAACTGGGGCGCCCGGCCTGATGCCATCTCCGAGGAGGCGCAGCGCGAATATTTGCGCACCTACACACAACCGGGAGCGATGCGCGCGGGTTTTAATCTTTACCGCGCCACACCACAAGATGTGGCCGGCAACGAGGCGTTTCGCGCGCAAGGAAAACTACGGATGCCGGTTCTTTGTTACGGTGGCGCGCACGGGCGCGGGCGTGGAATAGGCGCACTGGAATCCTGGCAGAGGGTGGCGGAAGATGTGCGCGGTGGTATTGCGGAGGACTGCGGGCATTGGATCCCCGAAGAACGCCCCGCCTGGGTTGTAGCTCAACTGCTCGCGTTCCTTGGAGAAGGTCCGTAAAACCAACTTGGCCGGATGCGTCGTAGGTTAGTGTGCAGCGCCCTTTACGAATATTGTAGGGGAGACAATCGGAATTCCCCGAAACGGATTCAGAACGAGTAAATAAGGGCGAGCCAAGACATCGAATAACTGCCGCTCGGTTGCTGTGGATTTCAGTAGAACATCGCGACGTTGCACCACGTGAACTGCCAAGGCCGGCAAGGAAGTATCTTTTAGGGCCGCGCTTACGAAAACGTTTGTGTCGACGACAACCCTCATCCGGCTCGAGGCTCAACTTCCTTTTGGGCCTTCTTCACTAAACGATCAATGTCCTCGTCAGTTAGACCAGCCGCGACGACCCGTGCACGAGATTCTCGGCGTCCTGGGATGACTTCCGGTTCGGGTTCAATCGTTAACGTTACACGTTCATCGGAACTGATTCCGCGCCGCTTCAACTCGGCCGAAATTTCTCCAGCGGTGACTTCAATAATTTCGCGTGCATTAGTCATCGCCTTATCTCGACAATGGATTAGGCGTCGTGTTAAGACGAAACTACGATTTGCGTAAGAGGCGAATACCAGGCGGGAGTGTACTTTCCAGAACGCGAATTCCTCTAGCCCCTGCATCCTATCTCCTAGATCCTAATTCTTCGTCCCAAACAACCTGTCCCCCGCATCGCCCAGTCCTGGGACGATGTAGGCGTGATCGTTCAAGTGATCGTCGATGGAGGCAACGAACATCGGGACGTCGGGATGAGCACTGATATAGGTATCCAAGCCTTCTGGGGCGGCGACCAAGGCGAGGAACTGAATGTCCTTGGCGGCGACGCCGCGCTTTTTCAGGACATCGACCGCATGCACCGCGGAATTGCCCGTGCCGATCATGGGGTCGCACAATAGAAAAGCACGGCCTTCGATTTCCGGCAGGCGCACGATGTATTCCACGGGCAAGTGATGCTCATTGCGGTACACGCCGATGTGGCCCACGCGGGCCGATGGAATGAGCTCCAACAGACCCTCCGCCATGACGATGCCCGCGCGCAGGATGGGCACCACCGTGAGTTTTTTGCCCGCGATGATGGGGGCGGACATGGTGACCAGGGGAGTCTCGATGGTGTGGGTGGTAAGCGGCAGATGGCGCGTGGCCTCGTAGCCCATGAGCAAGGTGATTTCGCGCAGCAGTTCGCGAAAGGTACGCGTGGAAGTGGTCTTATCGCGCATATGGCTGAGCTTGTGCTGGATAAGAGGATGGTCGAGCACGAACACGTTCTTGAACCTGGGATCTTGGCGCATCGCGGGGTGTGCTACCTTGTAGTGCTGGATGACCGCAAGTTTAGACTACGGAGAAAGACTCATGTCAAACGTAAGAATTACGGTGGGCAAGAACGGCGATCTTATATTTACCGCCCGCTTCGAGGAGGCTTTGGCCCCGCGCACATGCGCGGCTTTCCGTAAGCTGCTTCCCTTCCGCAACAAGCTGATTCAGACGCGCTGGAGCGGCGAATCGGCATGGGTACCGCTGGGCGATCTCGATCTGGCCTTGGGCGCGGAAAACGCCACCAGCCATCCGTCGCGCGGCGACATTCTGCTCTACCCGGCGGGAGCGAGCGAAACCGAGATATTGTTCCCCTACGGTAGCTGTTGCTTCTCCAGCAAGGTGGGCCAGCTTGCGGGCAACCATTTCCTTACGCTCACTTCCGGGCATGAATTGCTCGCGGAGATGGGGCGGCGGGTATTGTGGGAAGGCGCTCAGGACATGCTGGCCGAGATGGCCTAAGGCCGCGCAGGCTGGGCGTGCCTTGAAGGACATTTTCCCCGGGATCTACTGATTTGCACCGGGCTGGAAATTACTCGCGAGTAATTTCCAGTAGGGGTAAAATTACTCGCGTCCATTACCTCGTACGTTTCCAATGACGGCGATACCGAGATACCTGCAACCGCATATCGAGCGCGACTTGCTCCGCAAGATGGTGTTCGTGGGCGGGCCTAGGCAGGTAGGCAAGACGCAGCTTGGCCGCATGCTTATTCCCGGCGAGCGGGCATATTTGAATTTCGACGTGGCTACCCACCGCGAGGCCATTCTCAAGGGGGAGCTTCCCGCCACGCAAGCCTGGTTCTTCGACGAGATCCACAAATACCGGGGATGGCGCAACTACCTGAAGGGACTCTACGATGCCCGTTTGGGCAAGCAAATCCTGGTGACCGGGAGCGCGCGTTTGGATTTCTACCGGTTCGGCGGAGATTCCCTGCAAGGGCGTTATTTCTACTTCAGACTTCATCCCCTATCGTTTGCGGAAACCGGCGGGCGTTCCACCGCGGATTTGGGCGCGCTGCTGAGGTTGTCGGGTTTCCCAGAGCCGTTTCTAGGCGGTAGCGAAACGCAGGCGCGCAGATGGTCGCTCTCCTACCGGGAGCGGCTCATTCGCGATGAGGTCACGAGCCTAGAGTCCGTCAGCGATATTGGGAAACTGGAATTGCTGGCCTTATCCCTGCCGGCCCGGGTGGGCAGCCCGCTCGCCATTAATTCCCTGCGCGAGGATCTGCAAACCGGTCATGCCACTGTCGCGCGCTGGATCGAGATACTGGAGCGCCTGTACGCCATCTTCAGAGTTCCGCCCTTTGGCACCCCAATACTGCGTGCGGTCAAGAAGGAACAGAAGCACTATCACTTCGATTGGACCGTCGTTGGCAATATGGCGGCGCGCTTCGAAAATCTGGTGGCGTCGCACCTACTCAAATGGGTTCACTTCCAAACCGATACCCAAGGCCATGCCGTGGAACTGCGATACTTTCGGGATGTGGACGGACGGGAAGTGGATTTTGTGATGACACACGACGGTAAACCGGTGGGTTTCGTGGAATGCAAATGGGATGATGCGGAGGTGTCGCCGTCTCTACGCTATCTTCACCAGCGCTTTCCCGGCGTGCCCGCATGGCAGATTAGCGCCGTGGGGACCAAGGACTATGAAACACCCGATGGCATTCGCGTCACCCCCGCGGGAACGCTATTGGGGCAACTGGTTTGATTAGCCCTTTACCCCGATCACGTTGAACGCCGGAACGGGCCGGTGGAATCCCTTGAGGGACAGCTCGCCGGCGGGGGTGACGTGGAGCAACTCCTCCACGGTGGAAAGCACGCGTTTCGAGATCAAAATTTCGCCGCCTTTTGCCTCGCTACATAGACGCGCGGCAAGGTTGGTGACGGACCCGATGGCGCCGTAATCCCAGCGGCCCTCGAACCCGATGGCGCCAATGGTGGCATAGCCTTGTGCTATGCCAATGCCCAGGTGGAGTTCGTACCCAGAGTCACGCCATTTCTCGATGAGTAGCATGACACGGTCGCGCATCTCGATGGCCATCTTCACGGCGCGCGCGCCCGCGTCGGGTACTGGCACGGGATCGTTGAAGAAAATCATCATGCCGTCGCCGGTGAAACGCTCCAATGTGCCTTCGTGCTGCATGATGAGCTTGCCCATCTCGTCGTGATACTCGCGTAGCACGCCCATCACTTCCTCTGGCTCGGCGGTTTCCGCGAAGGCGGTGAAGCCGCGCAAATCCAAAAAAGCGACGGTGATTTCGCGGCGGTGGGTTTTGAGGGGATCGTCCGCTCCGCCAGCTACGATGAGTTCCGGCAATTGGGGAGAGAAGAATCTCTTCAGCCGGCCGAGCCGGTCGAGTAAGGCGATTTGCTCGGCGACGCGGTGTTCCAGCTTGTCGTTCCACTCGCCCAGTTGCCGAATGTGCTTCGCTTCTTGGTCGCGCAGGCGTTTCCTTTCCAAGCAAACACCGATACGCGCCCTCAGCAGGACGGGGTTGAAGGGCTTTGGGAGGTAGTCTTCGGCACCTAACTCGATGCAGCGCACCACGCTTTCGATCTCGTCCACGGCGGATATCATGAGCACCGGTATGTCACGTAACGCAGGATCGGCCTTGATTTCTTGCAAGACCTGGTAGCCATCTAGTTTGGGCATGCGTACGTCGAGTAAGACTAAATTCACGCTTAAAGATCGCAGCAACCCGAGCGCCTCGCGGCCGTTGGCCGCCTGCCGAACAGCATGGCCGTCGCGTTCCAGGCGGCGGACAAGCAAATCG
>JBJXGQ010000366.1:0-14733 GCA_046160525.1 Burkholderiales bacterium | reverse complement strand
CCTGGCGCTGAATTGTTTGAAGCCTTGCGAAACGCTCTCGGCGACTTGCCGATTCTGGCGGAGGACAGGCAAACCAGTGGTTTGCGAAGGAAGTAGGTTTTTGGTTTTCGGTCTTGGAAATTCGGGTTTGTGTGTTGACGTGCCCCCCTTCTGAAGCGCCGAGTAACGCAGGGTACCCCGCTAGGGGCGGTTCAGTGGGACGGCCTTTTCTTTAGTGAGCTTCTTTTGGCCGCGCAAAAGAAAGTCACTAGCTGCCGGGCTACCCCCGGCGACTTTACTTTGCCGGCAGACGCAGAGGGCGGGCCTTCGCTAGGAAAGCGCCCCCATCCCAACCTTCCCCCGCGAGCAGGGGAAGGGGCAAAAAGAAAGGGCACCCGCCCGCGCCTGCATTACCGCAGGTCGTCATGCTTCGTTTTGCTAGAACCTGTTGGCCGGGGACAGGCATCGCGACCGGCCGAAGCCAAAATCCCGCGAGCCCACCGAGTTGCCCGGCGCGGCGGAAGGGGAGGGACAAGCAAAACAGCCGTTTGGGAAGGGTCAGGGGTCAGGGGTCAGGCGAATTCGTGAGAACCTCTCGGGCGCGCTAGCGCTCCCTCAACGGCTCCAATCCTGCACGACCAGCTTCGGAATTCGTGCGAATTCATTCGTGTTATGCGTGACAACGATGAGGTTCTCCGCGAGGGCGTGGGCGGCGATCCACAGATCGTTGTTCCCAATGACCGTCCCTGCCTTTTCCAAGCTCGCACGCGCCTCGCCGTAATGCTCACCGGCAGTTGGTGGGATCATCAGTACAGGAATGAATTCGCAAAGCGCCCTCAGGGCTTCGCGCGCACTCTTAGTATTGGCGGATTTCACGGCCCCGTACCATAGCTCTCCGAACGTAATCACCGACATCACGACCATCCCGGCATCTAGCGCCCGAAAACGCTGTAGGACTGCCGGCGGGCGTTTGGACCGAATGTAAATGCAGATGTTGGTATCCAGCATGTACTTCGGGGCGGACAACTGCTCCACTACAAACCCTTGCGTTTTTGCGGCGCCGCGTCTTTTCGTCCGCCGCTTAGAAAGTCATCCGGCAATCCAGCCAAAAGATGGAAGGCATCCTCCAAACTGCGCTTGATCGGACGCAAAATGGTTTCTTCGCCACGTTTGAGAATCTCGACGCGATCGGCGTCCATGCGAAATTCCTTTGGGAGCCTGACGACCTGGCTATTGCCGGTCATGAAGACACGTGCGGTTTTCATCTGATTTCAGCATTATGTATATACGGCGAGCGTATACATTCAATTGGGGCTTGTCAACGCTAACTAAACGGTCCGCATAAGGAGGCGGGAACGTCTCACTGCATCATCGGCCCCAAATTCACCGGCATGGGCTGCCGCACGCATTCGCGCTTCGGTATCAAGCCGAATACTTCAACGGTGCCCGCGCCTGTAGCGAGATACACCTTACCGTTGGCCACGGTAGGTGGCACGAACTCCGATCCTGCGTCCAAGGCATCGCCTTCGCAGTAACTGCTGTCCCATAGCTTGGGCAATAGCGTGGGATTAGACGAATCGGGCAGCGCCTTGAAGGCCATGAGCTTGGCCGGGCCGCTCATGGAATTGTGCTTGGACACCCACACGATGGCGCTCGATGGAGCACTTCCATGGGCCGAGAGCGCGAGGATGCCGCCAGGATGGTGGTCGATGAAGTCTTCGCTTTGCGCCGTGGCCGGACAATTATGGGATGTCGTGGGCGCGGGATTCTTCGTGTCGCACCCCTCGAAGCGGACAGATAACGGATAGCTTCGCAACGTGTCGTTTTCGCGCCACAGGTATGCGTGCGGGCCGCCCTCCTCTGGCGAGCGCTGCCACAGCACGGGGCCGCCGAGTATGTGCCGGTAGTACTCGTTGGGCCGCAAGGGAACAGGTGCCACTTGAAAGCTCTGCACGGGTTGCGCGGCTATGCAGGTGTTCGCGAGCGAGGGCACGCAGGGCGTGGCGGGCAGTGCCGTGTCCAGGGTGTACATCACACCTTGTTTTCCGCCTCCGATGAGCCGCGATGTGCCGGGAATCAGCACAGGTCCGGAACCTCCGAGATCCAGATCGTTGTACTCCAGGCCGTTCACGCCCGCGATGTTCCAGTTCCTGGGCCGGAACCAACCCGTAAGACCAAGCACTGGAGTGAGGGCGATCAATGCATCGTTCGTATCGAATTGCGCGCCCGCTTGGTTCGCCTCGCATGCATCGTGGCCTCTGCATGCCCCCGCGGAGCGGTTTCCCTTGCACTGGCAGCCTTGCGGATCACGGCATTGCGAGCAGGCGTTATCGCTTGGAAGTATGTGGCAACCATCCTTGATGACGTGTTGCTTGTTACCCGTGAAGAAGTAAACCGTTGCGTCCTCGCCCACGACGGGGCCGCGCCCCGATTGCCAGATGCCGCCACCGGGTCCCAGCAAGATGCACTTCGCGTCGAGGTAATCGATTTTCGAGATGGCGCTCACGCGGCTCGTGCAGGTGGTGCAAAAGGCGCGGGGCGGGGCTCGCAGATTGTCCTTATCGAAGGAAAAAACCCAGCCCTCGAAGAAATCCCCGCCAAAGGCCACGATCACTCGTCCTTGGGCAAGGGCCAGTGCAGCGCGCTGAACGGCGATGCGTGTATTCGTTGGTTCGAAAGGCACCACCGCGGCGCCGATCTTGACGGAACCTTCCACCAACACGGGACCTAAATGTTTCTCCGCACCGCTGCCAAGATCCAAGGCGTGCAATACGAACTTGCCCTGCGTTCCATCCATGAAACCGGTCACGACGTAGATCGTGTTCGTGGTGCGAGCGATAACGGGTGTACTTAGGATGCCGCTCACCATCGCGGCACGGCCATCGGGCAGTTGCGAAAAAGTGCGCTGCCACAGGAGCGTACTGCCGCCGCTATCGAAGGCGAAGACGGAGTTGTTGGCCGTGGTGATGTAGACGGCATCTCGCAGCCCTTCGCCAGGTATTTCGACCCGGGTCGCTATAAGGGGTTGCCCAAAGACAGGACCATCCACCCGGTAGCCGAACAGCCGCCCGAAGGTCGCGGGGGCGACGTTAGTGTTGTTCAGCACGGACTCGGCTAGATTCGCGCCGGTCCGGTAATTGTCGTAGTTGTTCGTCAACACATCCACGGCTCCCGCGGGGGAGCCGTGGATCCAGATAACGAGACAAAGGGCAGCACGAAGAATCACAAGGGAATAGCGTTTGTGCGGCGTTTCTCTTTGGATTTCCTTTGCGTCCTTCGCGTCCTTTGCGTTGAAGGGTTCTAAACCTTCTCAGGCTTACGGATGCGGATGTGCAACTCGCGCAACTGCCGCTCGTCCACTTCGTTGGGTGCTTGCGTGAGCAGGCATTGGGCGCGTTGCGTTTTGGGGAATGCGATGACGTCGCGGATCGAGGTGGCGCCAGTCATGAGAGTCACGATGCGGTCCAGGCCGAAGGCCAAGCCACCGTGAGGCGGCGCGCCGTATTGCAAGGCGTCCAGAAGGAAACCGAATTTCTTGCGCTGCTCCTCCGGGCCGATGTTGAGCGCGCTGAAGACGCGCGCTTGGACCTCTTGCCGGTGGATACGCACTGAACCTCCGCCGATTTCCCAGCCGTTTAGCACCATGTCGTAACCCTTGGAAATCGCCCTACCTGGATCGCTTTCCAAATACTGCTCATGGCCATCCTGAGGCGAGGTGAAGGGGTGATGCAGCGCATCCCAGCGCTTTTCCTCCTCGTTCCATTCGAACATGGGAAAGTCCGTCACCCACAACGGACGCCATTCCTTCACCGCGAGACCCTTATCGTGGCCGATCTTCACGCGCAAAGCACCGAGGGACTCATTGACTACCTTCGCCTTATCCGCACCGAAGAAGATCACATCGCCATCTTTTGCGCCGGTGCGCTCGATGACGGTCTTCAGCACCGTGTCGGAGAGGTTCTTGACGATGGGGGATTGCAAGCCTTCCCTTCCCTTGGCCGCTTCGTTCACCTTGATGTAGGCCAGGCCCTTCGCGCCATAGATGGCGACGAAGGCCGTGAAGCCGTCGATCTCGCTACGTGTAAGGAGGTTACCGCCACCTGGAATGCGCAAGGCGGCGACGCGCCCGCCGTCCATGTTGGCAGCGCTGCTGAATACCTTGAACTCCACGTCCTTCATGGCATCGGTGAGTTCCGTGATCTCCAGGGACACGCGCAAGTCCGGCTTATCCGAGCCGTACTTGGCCATGGCATCCGCGTACGTCATGCGCGGGAAAATCTTGGGCAATTCCACGCCGATGGTTTCCTTGAACACCACCTGCACCATTTCTTCCATGATGGCGGTGATCTCGGGAACGCCCAGGAAGGATGTCTCGATATCGATCTGCGTGAATTCGGGCTGCCGGTCCGCACGCAAATCCTCGTCGCGGAAGCACTTGGTGATTTGGTAGTAACGGTCGAAGCCCGCGATCATGAGCAATTGCTTGAACAACTGCGGCGATTGCGGCAGCGCGAAGAATTCTCCCGGATGCACGCGGCTGGGCACGAGGTAGTCGCGGGCGCCTTCCGGCGTGGAGCGGGTGAGCATGGGCGTTTCGATGTCGATAAAGCCCTTGTCGTCGAGAAATTTACGCACCGCGAGCGCAACCTTGTAGCGCAGGCGCAAATTGCGCTGCATATCAGGACGGCGCAAATCGAGCACGCGATGCTCCAGGCGCACGTTCTCGCTCAAATTCTCGTCGTCGATCTGGAAAGGCACGGGCAACGAGGGATTCAAGATGGCGATTTCCTTCGCCAGCACTTCGATTTCGCCGCTGCGCAGGTTGGGGTTCACGGTGCCGTCTGGGCGGCGGCGCACGCGGCCGGTGACCTGCATCACGAATTCGCTGCGCGCCCGGTCCGCGGTGGCGAATGCTTCCTTCGTGTCCGGGTCGCATACCACCTGCACCAATCCTTCGCGGTCGCGCAGGTCGATGAAAATGACCCCGCCGTGATCGCGGCGCCGGTGTACCCAGCCATACAGCGTGACAGTTTGATCGAGGTAAGCCTGGTCGATGAATCCACAATAGTTAGTGCGCATAAAAACTTCTTGTTCTAAAAATTAAGCCCGTCCCGGAAGGGGGCGGGCGATGAGGGAAAGAAACGTAGCCTAGATTGTAGGGCTTCGCGGCGCTGGCGATTGAGTGTGAGGACCCGCAACCCCCATGGAGACGATGTATTTCAGCGCTTCGTCCACCTTCATATCCAGTTCCACCGTGTCGGCCTTGGACACGATAATCATGTAGCCCGAGGTGGGATTGGGCGTGGTGGGAATGAATACGCTGACGTACCCGCCGCCCAGCCGGCGCGCGATTTCCGGCCCCGGCGCCCCCGTGAGAAACCCCACGGTCCAGGAATTCTGGTGCGGAAAGCGCACCAATACCGCCTTGCGAAAAGCCTCGCCCTTGCTGGAGAAAATCGTATCGGAGACTTGCTTGACGCTGGTGTAGATGGTTTTCACCACCGGAATGCGGGCCAGCAAGCTCTCCCAGAATACCACCAGCCTTTGGCCCAGGATGTTGGCGGCGAGCATGCCCGTCAAGAAAATCACCAGCAGGGTCAGTATCACGCCGAAGCCCGGGACATGCACACCGATCCAGGTGGAAGGCCGCCAAGTCTCGGGCAAAACCAACAGGCTCTGGTCCATGGTGGTGACCACCAAGCTCAGTACCCACAGGGTTATGACCAGCGGGATCCAGATCAGTAGGCCGGTGATGAGGTACTTCTTCACCCGGTCATATCACTCGGAAGTGGAGCTTCCCGCCGCGGGCGCGGACGCCGCCACAGCTTTGCTGGAGGAGTCCGTGGATGATTTCTCCGGGGCCTTACCCTCTGAACTGGACTTGGAGTCCGAACCGCCGGAGCCACCTTCTGAAGACTTACTTTTTTCGGCGGGCTTGGCACCGCTGTTCTTGAAATCGGTGGCGTACCAGCCGGAACCTTTCAATTGAAACCCGGCAGCGGTAACTTGCTTGGCAAGCGCGTGCTTACCGCAACTGGCGCATTGCGTCGCGGGCGGATCGGAGAGTTTCTGGAGAATGTCTCGTGTCACCCCACAGGCGGTACAACGGTATTCGTAAATCGGCATCGGGAACCTCGGTTGAAACTTGGCGCAATCGAATCTGGGCGCAATCTTTAGTTCATTGATTACTCTTAAAAAGTATACCCTAGAGGGAATTCTCTCTGAGCCAATTTAGGGATCGTTGTCTAAACTCCAAGTGAAAGCGGTGCCCGCCCTCTGTCATACTGGCGAATCCATCACCCAACTATAGGAGGAGTTCATGCTCTACGAAATGCGCATCTATCACGCCGTCCCCGGCCGCCTGCCCGATCTGAATAACCGCTTCGCCAACATCACGCTGAAGATGTGGGAAAAGCATGGCATCAAGCAAGTGGGCTTTTGGACCGTGGCGGTGGGGCCCAGCAATAACGCCCTGTACTACATCCTGGAATGGGAGAGCATGGCCGACCGCGAGCGCAAGTGGAATGTGTTCGCCACCGACCCGGCGTGGCTCAGCGCGCGCGCGGAAACCGAAAAGAACGGCCCCCTGGTGCAGCAGATCGAGAACATGTTCCTCGCACCGACTGCCTACTCGAAGATGAAGTAACCCGGAGGGCCCGGTGCTTTCCCCACCGGGCCCTCTTACATTACAACGATTCCTTGATGAGCCGCCGGTTGGTGGGCTGCACGGGACGCGCGTTCGCTTCATACAGATGCCCAAAGGCGGCGATCTGGGAGCGCGACACTTGCATGGGGTTCTTCATCACCAGCCACAACACGCCCTCGGTACAGGGCGGCTCGGTAAGCGATCCCATGAAAGTGTAGTAAGAACGATCCGCGGGTAACAGTTGCGCTGCATCTATCTTGACGTTCCGCGGACCGCCTTCCTTGCCCGGTTGTAGGGGCAGGTGGGTCCATAGCGTTTGTATCAGCGGATTGGGGGCTCCGTTTCGCAGCATCACCGCCACCACGGCCAGTTGTCCGATCACGTTCTTGTGCACCAAGTGCACCACCATGTCAAAACCCTTGCCCGCGATGCGCTCCTCCGAGGGCTTGTGGAAATGGAATTGCGCGAGCGTGTACTTCTCGCCGTTCACGGTGATGGAGCTGCCCGCGGCGTAATTGACCTGCACTGTGTGGCCATTATCCAAGATGCGTAGCGGGCCGGGCTTGTAATCGAACTCGATGGGCTCCAGGCTAAGCCGGATGCCCTCCTTGATGTCGATGGGCGATTGGTATTTTCCGCTTCCGCAGGCGGCGAACTCCGGGCTTAGCTTGCCCCAATTCTGCGGGCCATTGTTGCCCTGGTAGTCCCAATGGGAGGGTGGTAGCGGCTTACTTGGCTTGTCCCCGGCCGCCGCTTCATCGTCTTCGCAATGATCGCAATCCTCACTGGATTCGTGTTTGGGATTCTTCTCGGACAGCGCCACTTTTTCGGGCTTGTCCTCCTCCTTGGAGGGGCCTTCGGCCCCTTGCCCGCTCTCGCCGGTGTCCGCATGTTCCGCTGGGGGCGCTTCTTCTTCCTTGGCGGGCTTGGCCTTGGCAACCAGCATGGGCTTGGCGCGCTTGCCCGCGGACTTGGCGGGGGGCTTGGACTTCACTTGTTCGGCTTGCGGCTCATCGTGGCCCTTTGCTTCACTGGCGGGCTCGGCGCTCGCAGGCTCGGCCAGGGGATCATCTGTCCCTACCCTTGCCGGCACCGCTTTGGCAGCGGATTTACCCTTGGGCTTGTGCGCATCCGCGGGCTTGGCTGTGGGCTCCTTACGTGCGACGGTCTCCTTGGCCACCTTGCAAGCTTGATCGTAGACACGCTCCTGCAATGTGCCCGGAACGATTTCCTTGGCCATTTCCAGGCCCTCGAGCAATTGGTCCTTGATGGGTTCACCTTGCTCATCCACATAGGTACGCCGGATCAATAGCGCGGTGCGCTTGCCGCATTCATAGGTGTAGAGGTAGCGCACAGCGCGAAAGGGCGGGTCTCCCAAGGGCAATGGTTGGTCCTCGCCGTAGACTTGGCGGCTCCAGGCGCGCACCGTCTGACCCTTACGGGTGAGGCTGCCGGAGTCGATTTCCACCACGGATTCACCATTGCGGGCAACGGTGGACCAAGGCGCGGCGCTGGCAAATCCGGCCCATAGACTGGCCAGAAGGACAAAGGACACAGGCGTGGATCGCATAAATTTCGGATCATTCGTTGGCACAGCCTGAGTTATCGGCAGGGGCCAGGGTCTGTTTACATACATTTCGTGGAGCGCGTTGCCGCCCTCGCAGCCGATTGCGTAGAATCGGGATTCAAACTCAAGCACTAGGATTCAATGATGGACGAGAAGCTGGTTTACAACGTCAACGTCGCGGCGCAGGAAGTTCTGCCCACGCCCGATGAGATCAAGCTCAAGCTGCCCCTGACCGATCATGCCGAGCGCGTGGTCCTGGAAGGGCGCGCGGCGGTGGAACGCATCCTGGATAGGAAGGATCACCGCCTGATCGTGGTGGTGGGCCCTTGCTCCATCCACGATACGGTGGCGGCCATGGACTATGCCCGCAGATTGAAGAAGGTGGCGGATCAAGTTTCCGACACGCTTCTCGTCACCATGCGCGTCTATTTCGAGAAACCGCGCACCACCGTGGGCTGGAAGGGTTTGATCAACGACCCCCACATGAACGATTCCTTCGATATCGCCGAAGGCCTGCAGCGTGCCCGCAAACTGCTGCTCGACATCGCGGAGCTGGGATTGCCCACGGGCACCGAGGCGCTGGATCCCATCTCGCCGCAATACCTGGGCGATCTCATTTCCTGGAGCGCCATCGGCGCGCGCACCACCGAATCGCAGACTCACCGCGAAATGGCGAGCGGCCTATCCACGCCCGTGGGCTTCAAGAACGGCACCGACGGCGGCATGCAAGTGGCCATCAACGCGCTGCTGTCCGTATCCAGCCCGCACAGTTTCCTGGGCATCAACAAGTCGGGCCAAGTGTCCGTCATCCGCACCACGGGCAATGCTTACGGCCACATAGTGTTGCGTGGCGGAGCCAAGGGCCCCAACTACGATTCGGTCACCATCTCCATCGTGGAAAAAGATCTGGCCAAGAACAAGCTGGCGCCCAACATCGTGGTGGATTGCAGCCACGCCAATTCCAACAAGGATGCCGCGCTGCAACCCCTGGTGATGAACGACGTGGCGCACCAGATCATCGAGGGCAACCAATCCATCGTCGGCACCATGCTGGAAAGCCACATTCATTTCGGCAACCAATCCATTCCGGCGGACTTGTCCAAGCTGAAGTACGGCGTTTCCGTGACGGACGCCTGCATCGATTGGCCCACCACGGAGAAGCTGTTGCTCGACACGCGCAACAAGTTGAAGGATGCGTTGCCCAAGCGGGTACCGCGCGTGGCAGAAGTGCGCCGCATCAACGGATAGCTCGTCGCCCTAGGCACAAGAAACCTCACCACAGAGGCACAGAGGCACAGAGAGAAACGAAAATTTGGCGAGTTTGCGTCGTTCTCGTGCTGCAAATTTGCATGAGATCCCGGTTTTCTCTGTGTCTCTGTGCCTCTGTGGTTCAACTGCTTTGCAATCAATAAAAACTGGAGGCCCCAATGTACGCCAACCGGCTGTTCACACTCGTTCTCGCGGCTTGGCTGTCATGCCTCCCCGCCATCGCCGCGCCTTTGCCCGAAGCCACGCCAGAATCCGCGGGCATGTCCTCGGAGCGCCTGCAGCGTCTAACTCAGGTCATGCAAAAAGCCATCGACAAGGGCGACTTGCCGGGCGTCGTGGTCATGCTGGCCAGACACGGCAAGCTGGTCTACAGCAAGAGCTTCGGTATGCAGGACAAGGCCAAGGCCGTTCCCATGCGCACCGACTCCATCTTCCGCGCCTATTCCATGACCAAGCCCGTCGTCAGCGTAGCGGCCATGATGCTGGTGGAAGAAGGCAAGCTCACTTTGCAGGAACCCATCTCGAAGTACCTGCCGGAGTTCAAGGAAATGAAGGTAGGCGTGGAAACCACCGACGCCGCGACGGGCAAGATGACCTTCAGCACCGTGCCCGCCAAACGCCCCATCACCGTGCAGGATTTGCTGCGGCATACCTCGGGCATGCCCTACGGCGAATTCACGCCCCTGCGCTACCACGTGCAGAATTTGTACAAGGAGGCCGATCTGTTCGCTCCCACGCTGTCGCTCGATGCCTTCTCGAAAGCAGTGGCGAAGCTACCCCTGTGCTTTGAGCCTGGAACGGCATGGGAATATGGGCATTCCAGCGATATTCTGGGCCGCGTTGTCGAGGTGGCCTCGGGACAATCCCTGGATGTGTTCTTTCAGGAGCGAATTTTCGCGCCGCTGAAGATGACGGACACTGCCTTCCACGTGCCTTCGGAGAAACACTCGCGCATCGCGCAACCACAAGCCGATCCCGCCACCGGAAAAGCGGCAGACCTGCTAGACGTCACCAAGCCACCAGCCATGTTCGCCGGCGGCCACGGCCTCGTCTCCACCGCCGGGGATTACCTACGCTTCGCGCAAATGCTCGCCAATGGCGGCGAACTGGAGGGCGCTCGCATCCTGGGGCCCAAGACCGTGGCCTACATGGCCTCGGACCACGTGGGCGACAAGATCAGCCAAGGCAGCTTCTTCATCCCCGGCCCGGGCTACGGCTTTGGCCTGGGCTTTGGCGTGCGCAAGGACACGGGCCTCTCCCAGTGGCCTAGCAGCGTAGGCGAGTTCAACTGGGGCGGTTACGCGGGCACGGCCTTCTGGGTCGATCCAAAGGAACAACTGGTTCCCGTGATGATGATGCAATCGCCCGAGCAGCGCGTGCAGTACAGGATTCTATTTAGAAGCCTGGTCTATCAAGCCTTGATGAAATAGTGAGGGGTGAGGGGTGAGGGGTGAGGGGTGAGGGGTGAGGGGTGAGGGGTGAGGGGTGAGGGGTGAGGGGTGAGGGGTGACGAGGCGCTGGTGAGGTAGGTCAGGACTTAAAACCGATGCGCCGGTGAGTACCGTCGCAGAAAGGTTTCTTCGCCGAGGCCCCGCAGCGGCACAAGGCCGTGTCCGTGCCTCGCCACACAACGCGGCCGTCCGCGCCCGCGATTTCGGCGGGTCCCAAGCATTTCAACGGGCCATCTTCTCTTAGGGTCACTTGCAGAGGTGCGTCTGCGGCGGCGGGCGCGATTTCCCCTGGTGCCGGCATCCCTGCATCGCTAAAGCCCGCGCCCTTGTGGCTCCCATCGCAAAAGGGCTTATTGCCCGAAGCCCCACAGCGGCATAGCCAAAGCTCCTTGTCGCTTTTCAATAGCTTGCCATGGGCATCAGACACTTCGATGGCACCGGTGCAATGCAGGGAACCGTTCGCGGTCGTGGTAATTTTGTTCATGGTGCTCCTCCGTGGCTAAATTTCGATTCTTGAATTCCTTCGCGTCCTTTGCGTCCTTTGCGTTGAAATGCTTTTTCTAAGTCGTATGCACTACTGGGCTACCCACCCGCCGTCCACGGACATCGCGGTTCCGGTAATGGATGCCGCATCCCCCGAGGCTAAAAACGCCGCCAGGGCGGCAACCTCCTCGATCTTTACAAAAGACTTGTTGGGCTGGCGCTCGAGCATCATTTTCGCCGCCGCATCGCGCTCCAAACCATGGGCAGCCGCTTGATCGATGATTTGTTTTTCCACCAAGGGCGTCAACACGAAGCCAGGGCAGATGGCGTTACAGGTAATCCCCTTGCCCGCCGTCTCCAGGGCTACGGTCTTGGTCAATCCCACCAATCCGTGTTTCGCGGCGATATACGCCGATTTGTTGGGCGAAGCCACCAAACCATGAGCCGAGGCAATGTTGATAATGCGCCCCCAACCCGTTTTCTTCATGGACGGTAATGCGGCCTTGATGGCGTGAAAGGCAGAGGTCAGATTGATGGCAAGGATGGCATCCCACTTCTCCTCGGGAAACTCGTCCACGGGCGCCACATGCTGAATACCCGCGTTGTTCACCAGTACGCCTACCTCGCCGAAGCGGGCGATGGCATCGGCCACCATGGCGCGGATTTGCGGCGCCTGAGTCATGTCGGCGCCGTGATAATGCGCGCGCACTGCGTGCTCGCGCTCGAGCGTGACCCGCTTGGACTCGATCTCCGCGGCTTGGCCAAAACCGTTGAGCACGACATTGCAACCGCGCGCGGCGAGTGCTTGCGCGATGCCCCAGCCAATGCCACTGGTCGAACCCGTGACCAGCGCTGTCTTGCCCTTCAACATACTTGCTCCACCCTTAACCGGCTAAGGGTAGAGTCTAGCAAGTTCAGGTTCCCGTTCGCCTCAAGGGTTCATACTCGAATTCGAGCTGGCTTGCGGACGAGGCTGGGCCGTTAGTATTGGGCGAGCCTGTAATATCGCTCAGATATCCCAGTAAGGATTCTTCTCCTCCCCACTGGGAATTACACTGCAAGCACGCTGCGGCGTCCTTCGATACAAAAAGCTGGCCGCATTTCATACAGAAATATGCCACGTGACTTCCTCCGAAAACGAAAAAAAGTGCGCACATCCATATTTTTTTCTACCGCCCCTTCTCCGCCTTCACGTTGCCGCCGTGCATGCGGGAGGTTTGGCGAATTGTGATCCCTTTTAATGCGGTTTGCATAGCCCTTGGAAAAAAAAGAACGCGAGCAGTTTGATTTTTGCAACTCAATTTCAACCCAGGACACGCCTTTTGACTGCATTGAATCACCGGTTGTGCACGGCTCCCATGATGGATTGGTCCGACCGCCATTGCCGTTACTACTTCCGCCAGCTCGCCCCTCATGCCGTGGTCTACACCGAAATGGTGACCACGGGTGCCTTGCTGCACGGGGACGTCGCACGCCATTTGGATTTTCGCGGCGAAGAACATCCTGCCGCCTTGCAATTGGGCGGTAGCGAACCGGATGATCTCGCGCATTGCGCGAAACTGGGCGAGCAATGGGGATACGACGAGATCAACCTCAACTGCGGATGTCCCTCCGAGCGTGTGCAACGCGGCGCCTTTGGCGCTTGCCTCATGGCCGAGCCAGCACTGGTGGCCAATTGCGTGCAAGCCATGCGTGACGCGGTGAGCCTTCCGGTGAGCGTCAAACACCGGCTGGGCATCGACCAAATCGAATCCTACGAATTCGTTCGGGACTTCGTTGGAGCCGTAGCCGCCGCCGGTTGCCGCACTTTCATCGTGCACGCCCGCAATGCGGTGTTGAAAGGATTGAGCCCCAAGGACAACCGTACGGTACCGCCGCTGAAGTACGACTACGTGTACCGCCTGAAGCGCGAGTTTCCGGACTTGGAGATCGTCATCAACGGCGGGTTGGAGACGCTCGCGAGCACGCACCAGCAACTGGCCCATGTGGACGGCGTCATGCTGGGACGTGTGGCTTATCATCACTCCTACTTGCTGGCACAGCTGGACAGCTTGCTATTTCCCGCGCCGGGCAAGATACCCACGCGCGACGAAGTGCTGGAAACCATGCTGCGCTACGCGGACGAAGAACGCGGCCGTGGCGTGCCTCTGCGAGCCATCACACGCCATTTGTTGGGGCTCTATCATGGCCAACCCGGCGCAAGAAACATGCGCCGGGTCATGTCGGATAGTTCGTTGTTGGTGAAGAACAGCGTTTCCGAGCTGCGCAGCGCGCTGAAGGAGTTCGGCGAGGCCAGCAATACCTCGGAGGAAACACTTTAAGCCGTGAGGAAATAATCCATGCGTATCGCCACCGGCGGTTTTCAGCACGAAACCAACACCTTCGCTCCGAGTAAAGCCACCTTCGAGGAGTTCATGCGCGGGGGTGGTTGGCCGCCGCTGCTCCAAGGCCATGATCTATTCGACGGCGTGGCGGGCATCAACTTGCCCGTCGCCGGGTTTATCGATGCGATGAAAGCCACCTCCCATGAACTCATTCCCACGGCGTGGGCCGCCGCCAGCCCTTCCGCCCACGTCACCGAGGATGCCTTCGAGCGCATCGCCGGCATCATTATCGAGAGACTTAAACGCGCCGGTAGCGTGGACGCCGTGTACCTCGACCTGCACGGTGCCATGGTGGCCGAGCATGTGCAAGATGGTGAAGGCGAACTGTTGGCGCGCGTGCGCGAGGTCGTGGGCGAAAAAACTCCCATCGTGGCGAGCCTGGATTTGCACGCCAACGTCACGCGCAAGATGCTTCGCTTGGCCGATATGCTCATCGCCTACCGCACCTATCCGCACGTGGATATGGCGGAGACGGGCGCACGTGTGGCGCACTATCTGACGCGCCTCCTGGGTGGCATGGCACGCCCCGCACTCGCCAGCCGCCGCGTGCCGTTTCTGATCCCGCTGCAGGCCCAATCCACCATGCTCGAACCCACGCAATCCCTCTACTCCCAGTTGGGCAAGATGGAGGGAAAGGGTACTGTATCGCTCTCCTTCACGCCCGGATTTCCGGCCGCCGATTTTCCCGAATGCGGGCCGCGCGTATTCGTCTACGGCGAGAACGATGCGCACGCCCAGGAAACCGCGGATGCTCTTCTGCGCCTGGTCGAGGAACGCGAGGCTGCTTTCGATAGCGCGGTCTATTCGCCGGAAGATGGTGTGCGCAAAGCGATAGCCATTTCCGCTAACGCTACAAGGCCCGTGGTCATCGCCGACACCCAGGACAACCCAGGAGCCGGCGGCGATTCGGACACCATGGGCATGTTGCGCGCCCTCGTGGGGGCTAACGCGCAA
>JBJXGQ010000365.1:0-29558 GCA_046160525.1 Burkholderiales bacterium | reverse complement strand
ATGCGGCTCTACGCCAGTCCCGAGTACTACCTGCGCGGCAGCCGGGACGACTTCATGAAGAAACTGCCTGCTGGGGTAAAGACCGTCCCCATGGTGGTCCTGGTCAACAGCGGATCGGCCTCGGCTTCAGAGATCGTCGCGGGCGCATTACAAGACCACAAGCGCGCGGTCATCATGGGCACGCAAAGTTTCGGCAAGGGCTCCGTGCAAACCATTTTGCCCCTGGGAAATAGCACCGCCATCAAACTTACCACGGCGCGCTACTACACCCCCAATGGCCGGTCCATCCAGGCCAAGGGCATTACGCCGGATATCCTGGTGGAAGAAGCCACCATCACCGAATCCGAAGCGGCTCTAAGGATGCGGGAAGCGGACTTGGAGCGCCATCTGTCCAATCCCACCGAGGATAAGGGAAGCGATCCCGCCAAACCTTCGGCGAAGCCCGCGGGCGACTCGGAATCCAAGAGCGATGGCGACAAGAAGCCTTCCGCCGCCATGGAGTATGGCTCTAAGTATGACTACCAACTCAACCAAGCCATCAATTTGCTCAAGGGCCTACAGATTCTGAGCAAGCGCTAGTTCGCAACCTCTAGAAAAAGGCCGCCACCCGGCGGCCTTTTTCTTTGATGACCATGGATCTGAACGACCAACAGCTTCTGCGCTATAGCCGCCATATCCTGCTGCCGGAGATCGGCATCGATGGCCAGCAGAAGTTGTGCGATGCCCGCGCTTTGATCGTAGGCCTGGGCGGATTGGGAAGTCCGGTGGCCATGTACATGGCTTCAAGCGGCGTTGGAAAAATCACCTTGTGCGACGCCGATAAAGTTGACCTGACCAACCTTCAGCGCCAAATCGCACATCACACGGGATCGGTGGGCCAGTTGAAGGTCGAATCGGCGAAGGCCACCTTGGGCCGCATCAATCCGGAAGTCCATACCGAGCCGGTTCCCGAGCGCGTGGAAGGAGACCGGCTGGAACAACTCGTCCAGGACGCGGATGTCGTCATCGACGCCAGCGACAATTTCCCCACGCGCCATGCCATCAACCGCGCCTGCGTGAAGTTCCGCAAGCCCCTGGTTTCCGGAGCCGGTGTGCGTTTCGACGGACAAATTTCCGTGTTCGATCTACGCGATCACTCCAGTCCGTGTTACGAATGCCTCTTTCCCGAGAGCGAGGAGATAGAGGAAACGCGCTGTGCGGTGATGGGCGTATTCGCGCCGCTGGTGGGAATCATCGGTGCCATGCAGGCCGCCGAAGCCATAAAGATTCTCTCGGGAACGGGCGAAAGCCTGAACGGACGGCTACAACTCCTCGACGCGCTCACCATGACCTGGCACTCGGTGAAGCTGCGCAAGGATCCGAAGTGCCGCGTATGCTCAGCCGGGTCTTCGGGTTAAGCCTCGCCGCAGTGCCGGTCCGTGCAGCGGCGGATGAAAAACCGCACCGGCTCCATGCTGGGCGCCTGCACATCCGAAAGAACACACTCGCGATAGACGGCCGAAGGCTCGGCTTCCCCCGCGTTCGACAAGCGCAGATCGCGCTCTTGCCATCGCATGCGGTCATCCTGCATGGAGGCATTTACGATGAGGGGGCCGGCATCCTGGCAATGGGACACAAGGTCCGCATTCGCGCGCAGCTGGCCCCGGGCCGCGTTGAGGACAGAAGCCTGGGTGAGGGTACCCGCCAGGTGCATGAGCGTCGCACGCCGGGCTTCGCCGCTCAAGTCACTCATCTTGGGAAGCGCCACGGCGGAAAGCGTACTGAGCACCGTGAGCATGGTGACGAACTCTATCTGGGTGAGCCCATGGGAAGGCTTTCTATACATCTTAGGTCTCCTTGCATTCGCCTTTCGCGGCGATTGAGCCCGATGGTGCTAGGGAGCGTGCGCCACCACAAGGAAGGTCAGAGCACGTCAATACCGCAGGGCTCGGCCACGCCATGAAGTGCACTGCGTGCGCGGAGGATTTTCACTGCGGCATGCAAGACGCCACTCCTTGCTGGTGCGCGGCGGAGTATCCGCACGCGCTATCTGTGCCGGCGGCTACGCAGGCGTGTTTCTGCCCCCGGTGTCTGGCCCGAGAAATAGAATCGCGTGCGGCGAACGAGAACCAGTCTACTTGACCAGAACCACCGGTACCGGCGCCAGATGAACCACCTTGGCGGCCACGGAACCCAGCAGCAAAATGATGAGGGGAATACTAACCGCCAGACCCAGCACGAGGAGCGTAATGCTGTCCTTCGCCGCCGCCGCCACGGCAATCACGTTGTCCAGGCTCATCGCCAGATCGGCGATGGGAATGGTCCGGATGGCTGCCATGGCGCTCGACGAGCCCCCGCCTTCCCCGTATCCGGCGTCGCCTTCCGGAACGATCAGCTCGATGCCAATCCATAGCAGGAGCACGCTCCCGGTGATCTTTAGCCAAGGCAAAGTGAGCATCTTGGCCGCCACGATGGTAAGAATCACCCGCGTGACAATCGCGGCGAGACTGCCATACAGAACCACTTTCTTCTGCTCCAGCGCAACCGAGCGGGCGGCCAAGGCAATCACCACGGCGTTGTCGCCGGATAGAACGATATTTACGCCGATGATCTGCATCAGCGTCATCCAAGACAGAGGGCTTGTAAACTCCACGGTCTCCTCTTCCTTGGGGGCGTTAGCGCCCTCTTATGTCACAACACCGACTTGAGCAGTTTGCCCATCTCCGCGGGATTGCGCGTTACCTTGATGCCGCATGCTTCCATGACCGCGAGTTTCTCCGTCGCGGTGCCCTTCCCTCCGGAGATGATGGCGCCAGCGTGGCCCATGCGCTTTCCCGGCGGCGCGGTGACCCCGGCGATAAACCCCACAACGGGCTTCTTCATGTTGTCCTTCACCCAAAGCGCGGCGGCCTCCTCGTCGGAACCGCCGATCTCCCCCACCATGATGACGGCCTCGGTTTGGGGATCGTCGTTGAAGAGTTTGAGCACGTCGATGTGCTTCATGCCGTTGACAGGATCGCCACCAATCCCCACGCAAGAGGATTGGCCTAGCCCAAGTTCCATGAGTTGGCCCACCGCCTCATAGGTCAGTGTGCCCGAGCGCGACACCACGCCTACGCGCCCTTTCTTATGGATGTGGCCCGGCATGATGCCAATCTTGATTTCATCGGGGGTGATGATACCGGGGCAATTGGGGCCGATCAGGCGGGTTTTCTTGCCCTTCATCTTGTATTTGGTGCGGATCATGTCGCGAACTGGTATCCCTTCGGTGATGCAGATGACCAGATCGAGTTCGGCTTCCACAGCCTCGTCGATAGCAGCCGCCGCAAAGGGCGGCGGAACGTAAATCACTGATACTGTGGCCCCCGTGGCCTTTTTCGCGTCCTTGACAGTGCCGAAGATGGGGATGCCTTCGAAGTCCTCCCCCGCCTTCTTCGGATTTACGCCTGCGACAAAGCAATTCTTGCCATTGGCGTAGTCGCGGCACATACGAGTGTGGAACTGGCCCGTCTTGCCAGTAATGCCTTGGGTGATGACCTTGGTGTTTTTGTCGATCAGGATGGACATCGGCCTTAGCCTTTCTTGTTGAGCGCCGCCATCACCTTCTGCGCGGCGTCGGCCATGTTGGAACCCGAAATGATGGGCAAGCCCGAGTCGGCCAGGATTTTTTTGCCTAGCTCCACGTTAGTACCCTCTAGGCGAACCACCAACGGAACCTTGAGGCCCACGATCTTTGCCGCCTCCACAACGCCCGTGGCGATGACGTCGCACTTCATGATGCCGCCGAAAATGTTCACCAGAATGGCGCGGATGTTGGGGTTTTTCAGCATGATCTTGAAGGCTTCAGTCACCTTCTCGGTGGTGGCACCGCCCCCCACGTCGAGAAAATTGGCCGGTGCGCCGCCGTAGAGTTTGATGATGTCCATGGTGGCCATGGCCAAACCCGCGCCATTCACCAGGCATCCGATATTGCCGTCCAGCGAGATGTAGGAAAGATCGAATTTGGAGGCTTCGATTTCCGCCGGATCTTCCTCGTCCAAATCGCGCATGGCCACGATATCCTCATGGCGGAACAACGCGTTGGAATCGAAATTCATCTTGCCGTCGAGGGCAACCACACGGCCATCCCCGCTCAGGATGAGGGGGTTGATCTCCGCCAAGCTAGCGTCGGTTTCATCGAAGGCCTTGTAGAGCCCCTGGAATACCGCACGTGCCTGTGGGAGGGAGGCCTCGGGAATGCCGATCTTGCGCGCCACGTCATCGGCCTCCTGGTCGCGAAGCCCGGCGGCTGGGTCGATAAATATCTTGTGGATTTTTTCTGGCGTCTTGGCGGCCACTTCTTCGATGTCCATGCCGCCTTCACTCGAAGCCATGAGGGCTACGCGCTGCGTTCCCCGGTCCACCACCATGCCCAGATAGAGTTCCTTCTTGATGTCGGCGCCCTCTTCAATCAGGAGACGTCTGACTTTTTGGCCCTCGGGGCCCGTCTGGTGGGTCACCAACTGCATGCCCAATATCTGCCCGGCGTAAGCACGTACTTCGTCTTTAGACTTCGCTAGCTTTACTCCTCCCCCTTTCCCCCTGCCCCCCGCGTGGATCTGGGCTTTGACCACCCATACTTTCCCGCCCAATGTGCCCGCGGCGGCCACGGCTTCATCTACGGAGTAACAGGCGACGCCCCTTGGCGTGGGCACACCGAATTTGCGCAGCACTTCCTTGGCTTGGTATTCGTGGATTTTCATGGGTGTGGATTTTGTCGGGCCAGGCGTTTCATCGATAGGGACACTTTAATCTTGAGCCCAATTGCACTAAGCACGCTGAGGGGGCCGGTGTCCCAACCTGCTTTGGGCGGCGAAGTATAGCCTCATGCCGGCATCATTTTGCCCGCGAGACTGGAAAGACGAAACCGTCCTTACCGACGCCGCCCGTGGGACGCCACCGATATCCTTTGGCGCCTATGACAAAAATTGTCAGCTTGTGCTCAAAGCGATCTCGTCTCCAACACCTTGTCTTGGTTATTGAAGTCTCTCATGGACGACGACTTGGAGACCGGCATCAAGGTTCGCCACGAGCGCTACAGAGGGAGCTTAACAATCTGGCACACCTAATGCTATCTGTAGGGCGTAGATGAGATGGATGGGATGGCAGTCTGAGACTCCAAGCCAACTTTCTCATGGTTCAGGTCTCCTCCCCCTGTTGGGGAACTCTGGGCAGCAGGTCTCCTCCCCCTCGCTGCCCTTTTTTTTTGCCTATCGCGGGCGAAATCCCCTCAAGGTTCGCGGACCCTCTCCGTAAATAATCCTAGGTCTCCTCCCCCTTAACCGGGGAATTCAAGCAGCGGCAACCCCGCTGCTTTTTTTTTGCCCCCAAAAAGTTTCGCGACGTCAAACTTCGGTGTACGCTTGGACGTGTGCTGCATGTCTTAGGGAGACCGAACAATGAAAGCGATAAACCATCGTGCTTGGCGCGGCCTGTTAGCCGCGGCCATGGCGGGCCTCATCCAGTCACCTGCATCCGCCGATCTGCCGGTGGAAACTCTAACTGTTGAAACGGCCATCAAGGCAAAGAACCGGGTCTACGTCCCAGATGTCGCCATCAACAATATCGCCGACGGCAAGCTTCACGTCGTGGACGCGGATTCCGGCGCTTACCAAGGCGTGATTGGGACGGGTTTTACCGGCCAAGTAAAGCTCAGCCACGATGCCAAGGACATCTACATAGCGACCTCCTACTACTCGCGCGGCCAGCGGGGAGAAAAGACCAGCATCGTGGAAGTATGGGACGCCGAAAAGCTCAGCTTCAAGTACGAGATCCCCATCAGCAACAAGCGCGCGATGGCCCTCAATTACAAATGGATGTTGAGCTTGTCCTCCGATGGCCGCTGGTTGTTCGTGCAAAACGCCACTCCAGCTACATCCGTCACCGTCGTGGACTTGAAGGCGAAAGCGGTAGCCTCCGAGATCGACATGCCCGGCTGCTATGCCATTTATCCGGTGAAGTCCCAGCCCAATCGCTTTGGCTCCCTTTGCGGTGATGGCAAGGTGGAGATGGTTACGCTGGCAGCCGGCGGTAGCGCGGCTTCGCGCAGCGTTTCCGATGTGCTCTTCGATCCCGATGCGGATGCCCTATTCATTCAAGGCGAACCTACGGGAGACACTTATCATTTCGTGAGTTTCACCGGGAACGTCGTCAGTATCGATATGAAGGGCGATAGGGCTGCCGCGGCTGGAAAGTGGTCCCTCGTCACCGCCGCTGAGCGTAAGAAAGGCTGGCGTCCGGGGGGATATCAACCTTTAGCTCTGGATCCCGCTACAGGCCACATGTTCGTAACGATGCATGCCGGCGGAAAGGAAGGCTCCCACAAGCTACCCGCCAAGGAGATCTGGGGTTTCGACATCGCCAGCAAGAAACGGATGATGAAGATGCCTGGGCACGATTCCACCGCCGTGAGTACCTCGGCCGATGGCTCCAAGCTATTCGCCATCAACGCGCTCAAGGCGTCCTTGGTCATCGTTAACCTGGGCAAGAAACCCAAGGTGGTTGGGTCCTTTCCCATCGGGACCTTCCCAAGCCAGATCGAATCGAACTAACGGCCCGCGCGAATGGATTGGATTGCTGTTCTAGCCGACCCCGCGGCCACCGGCATCGTCGTGGGAGTGCTCGCGCTTATTCTCTTCGGCGCGGCTTGGCATAAATTCGCCGAACCCAACGCCTTCCTATCCGCGCTTGCGGGGTACCGTCTGCTCCCGGAGGTAGTGCTGGGCCCAGCAACACGCGCGGTTCCGGCCATCGAGACCGTGCTCGGCCTGGGTCTGCTTTTACCGGTGACGCGCGGCGTCGCTTTAATGGGTACCGCCGGACTCATGCTGCTGTACGCTCTTTCCATGGCGGTCAATCTCATGCGCGGCCGCGACTACATCGATTGCGGTTGCGGTGGTGCTGCCCATCCCCTGTCTTGGGGATTAGTCATGCGCAACATCATCCTCGCGGGCGCCGCGATCGCCGTGAGCGGACCGGGTACCGAACGCAATTTCGATTGGACTGACGCCATAACCCTGGTCTTTGGGGTCCTCGCCTTCTACGCGGCCTATCTCGCGGCGGACGAACTCATGCGCCAAGCAAGCCGAATGGCGCGTACGCACAACGGGGGTTCGCCGTCATGACGAGCATCGCGGTTTCCAACGCCTTATTGTGGGTGCTGATGCTGGGCGTCATCATCGCGCTATGGGCACTCGCCCGCCAGGTTGGCATTCTTTACGAACGCGTGGCGCCCATGGGCGCCCTCATGACCGACGCCGGCCCCAAGCTTGGAGAAGCCTCTCCTACCTTTGCATTGGCTTCGCTGGCTGGGGAGAATATCGCCATCGGCGGGGAGCGCGCCAAGAGCCAGCTCATCTTTTTCCTTTCCCCGACCTGCCCGGTGTGCAAGAAGCTGCTGCCCATCCTGAAATCCGCCTCGCAGGCGGAGAAGAACTGGCTCGACGTAGTGCTCGCGAGCGACGGCGACGCCACACAACATCTTGCCTTTTACCGCGACGCCAAATTGCAGCAATTCCCTTACGTCCTATCCACGGATCTGGGTATGACCTACCGGGTAAGCCGTCTTCCCTATGCCGTCTTGCTGGACGAGCATGGGATCATCAGGGCAAAGGGGTTGATCAACAATCGTGAGCAGTTGGAAAGTTTATTCAACGCGAAGGAAATTGGAGTCGCCTCGGTGCAGGACTATCTGCAACGCACAGGGACCGCTTGAGTTTGATATCGCATAAAAGCAAGGGAGAACGAGAATGCTGAAACTCATCGAACAATGGATTGACCGCCTGAGCGAGCGGCGCGTACGTGCCGCGGCCCAACTCACTTCACGGCGCAGTGCCATCGCCAAGATCGGCACCATGCTGGTGGGCGGTGCCGTACTTCCCATGCTGCCCTTCGACCGCTCGGGAGGTCTGGCCCACGCCCAACACGGGGCAGGCGGCAGCGCGGACGATCCGCAAAGTTGCGATTACTGGCGCAACTGCGCAATCGATGGATTCTTGTGTACCTGCTGCGGCGGAACCGTCACCTCTTGCCCCCCCGGCACCGAAGCCTCCAAGGTCACCTGGGTAGGCACATGCAAGAATCCGAAAGACGGCAAGGATTATCTGGTGAGTTATAACGATTGCTGCGGCAAGACCGCCTGTGCGCGCTGCCTGTGCAACTACAACGAACGCGAGCGGCCCGCCTACCGGATGGGCGTTCACAACGACATCAACTGGTGCATGGCCGACACGCAAACCATGTATCACTGCACCGTGTCGGTCATCGTTGGTGTGTCGAACGCGTAAGTGTTCCGAGCTGGTTGCCTTGCGGCTACCGGCTAGCGGGTTTTATATGAAGGGGCGTATTGTTCTGGCGGTAGTCATGGCGCTGTCCGCCGTAACGGCGAGTGCGCAAGATAAAAACGCAGTGCGTGCACGGCTCGATTTTCTTCTGCATTGCTCCGGCTGCCATGGGCAGGATGGCACGGGGAATCCGGAAAAAGGGATCCCTAACTTTGTAGGCCAAGTGGGTCACTTTCAACGCCTGCCGGAAGGGCGCGAGTTCGTCATGCAAGTGCCCGGATTGCTAAGCTCCGGATTACCCGATGATCGCGCCGCCGCCGTGACTTCCTGGATGATCCGGCAATTCGCCGGACCTTCGCTACCTCGGGATTTCGCTCCCTATAGCGCAAGCGAAGCCAAACATGCCCGCGAAAACCGCCCCGCGGACATCATGGGCAAACGCAAAGCGATCTACCAGCAGCTTCTTAAGCTGGGCTACGTCATTCAATAGCGGACCCCATGGCGGGGCCCGCTTGCCCTAGTGGTTGTCGCGCGGAATCCCCTTGCTCTTGTCGATCTTCTGGTACTTGACCGCGGGCTTGAGCACCATTCCGTGGGACAGCTCGTCCACCATCCCCCGCTGGATCTCTTGCCACGGCGTTTGATGGTCCGGATATTTGAAGCCGCCATTTTTTTCCAGGGCAGCGTAGCGCTTCTTAAGCTCTTCCTTGGAAACCAGCATGTCCGCGGTGCGCTTATTGAGATCGATCCGGACGAGGTCGTTGGTTTGTATGACCGCCAAACCTCCGTTATTGGCAGCCTCGGGAGAGGCGTTGAGAATCGAAGGTGAACCAGACGTGCCGGACTGGCGGCCATCGCCAATGCACGCCAGCGCCGTTATCCCTTGCTTGATCAACTTCGCAGGGGGCTGCATGTTCACCACCTCGGCCGAGCCCGGATAACCCTTCGGCCCAGTGCCGCGCACGAAGAGCAGGCACGATTCGTCGATCTTGAGCTTGGGATCGTCGATGCGCTTGTGATAATCCTCCGGCCCTTCGAAGACGATGGCACGCCCTTCGAAAGCGTTGGGATCTTTTGGATTGGAAAGATAACGCTTGCGAAACTCTTCCGAGATCACGCTGGTCTTCATGATGGCGCTATCGAAGAGATTGCCCTTCATGTTGAGGAAGCCCGCGGCCTTCACCATGGGTTTCTTGTAGGGTTTGATCACGTCGTAGTCTTGCACCGGGCGGTTCTTGCAATTCTCCCCGATGGTCTTGCCGCTCACGGTGAGCGCGCTCTTGTTGATTTTCCCCGCCTTCATGAGTTCGTTGACCACGGCCGGCACGCCGCCCGCGCGGTGATACTCCTCACCAAGGTATTGGCCGGCAGGCTGGAGGTTCACCAACAACGGGATCTCGTAGCCCACCTTCTCCCAATCGTTATTGTCGAGCTTGACGCCGATGTGGCGCGCGATAGCGTTGATGTGGATCGGCGCGTTAGTGGAACCACCGATGGCGGAATTCACCACGATCACATTCTCGAAGGCCTCGCGGGTCATGATCTTCGACGGGCGCAAATCTTCATGCACCATATCAACGATGCGTTTTCCCGTCTCGTAGGCCAACTGCGCCCGCTCCTTGTGCGGCGCTGGCGGCGCGGCGCATCCTGGCAGGGACATACCCAAGGCCTCGGCCAGCGAGTTCATGGTCGAGGCCGTACCCATCGTATTGCAATGTCCCACCGAGGGCGCCGAGGAGGCCACCAACTCCACGAACTGTTCGTAGGTGATCTCGCCCCCCGCGTACATCTGGCGCGCTTTCCATACGATGGTGCCAGAACCCGTGCGCTCGCCCTTGAACCAGCCGTTGAGCATCGGTCCGCCCGAGAGCACGATGGCGGGAATATCCACGGTAGCCGCCGCCATTAACTGAGCGGGCGTGGTCTTATCGCATCCCGTGGTGAGTACCACGCCATCGATGAAATAGCCGTAGAGAATCTCCACCAAGCCGAGGTAGCACAGGTTGCGATCCAAGGCTGCCGTGGGCCGCTTGCCGGTTTCCTGAATGGGATGCACGGGAAACTCGAATGCAATTCCGCCCGCCTCGCGAATACCCTCTCGCACGCGCTCCGCCAGCACCAGGTGGTGACGGTTGCAAGGTGAGAGGTCCGAGCCCGACTGGGCGATACCGATGATGGGCTTGCCCGCTTGCAGCTCTTCGCGCGTGATGCCCCAGTTCATATAGCGCTCCAGGTACAGCGCCGTCATGTCGGGGTTGTCGGGGTTCTTGAACCAGCGCTGCGAGCGCAACAGCTCGCCAGATTTTGTCTTGGACTTTCCGTCTTTCTTGGCCATGCTTACGTCTCCTCGGTATTTAATAGTTCAAGGGAAATATACGCTAAAGAATCTTTTCGCCAAACTTCGCCAGCGCTCTTTCCGACAGGGTTAACCCCAGACCTGGCGCTTCCTTCAGCGTCAACCATCCCTTGGCGATCTTGGGCGGGTCTTCGAATAGTTCTGCCTGTAGCGGGTCGCGCTCCGGGTCTGTGAAGGATTCCACGATGCATCCCGCCGGTGTCGCCGCCACGATATGAGCGTGAATAAAACAATCGTGGTGGGGCGCGACCTGCACGTGTTCGAACTCGCACAGCGCCGCGAGTTTGCGTCCTTCCGTGAAGCCGCCCATCATGGTGCAATCGAATTGCAGGATCTGAATGGCCTTCTCTTCGAGCAGCGCGCGGCAGCCGTAACTGGTAAGTTCGCTCTCGCCCGCGGAGAGCGGAATACGCGTTTCACGCGCGAGCAGCTTGAGTTCGCGCCGGTCGTCCGCCCAGCGCACGGGCTCCTCCAGCCAGCGCGGCCGCAGCGGCTCCATCAGCCGCGCGCCTTCGATGGCGGTCGCCAGATCCCAGCCGCGATTCACATCCACCATGAGATCCTTATCGTCTCCGATGATTTCTCGGATGAGCGTCAAGCGCTCGATGTCTTCGGCCAAGGAAACGCCGCCGGCCTTGGCCTTGAACCCGGTGTGGCCTTGGGCCTTCAACATCTGCATCTCATCGCGCAACTCGGACATAGTTTTCCCGTCGCGGTAGTAAGCGCAAGTCACATAACAGGGCACTTGGCTGCGATAGCCACCGAACAAGCGATACAAGGGCAGATTCGCCACCTTGCCCATGATGTCCCAGCAGGCGATGTCCATGGCGGCGGATATACGCACCAACGCCTCGCGCGCCCAGCCTTTCTCGTGGGCCAGCCGCTGCCAGGTCAACGAAAATAACTTCTGGTAGAGCTGTTCCGGAGCGGTGGGGTCGGCCCCAACAATCAACTCGGCTATCCCGCTGCGAAAGGCGTGGACCGCGGCTTCAATGGGCGTATAGCTGGTGGCGATGCCGATGCCCGTGATGCCTTGGTCCGTGTGCATCTTGACCAAGATTTCGTTGGCGCGCGGTACGATGAAATTGCTGACCCAGTGAGGGCGCCCGGTTTCAGGCGCCCGCAGGATGTAGATTTCCAGTTTGGTGATTTTCATGAAGACATTGCGGGTTGCGTGACAATTTGAATGTTAGCGCAGATGACTGCCCGCGCTTGGCGCGGGCGGTATATGCATTAACATCTAGCCATGAAACTTCTTGCCTCCCTACTCGTTTTCGCGTTCTCCATCCCACAGGCCTTTGCGCAGACGTGGCCCAGCAAACCCATCACCTTCGTCGTGGGTAGCCCGCCGGGAGGGGGCACCGACTTTGTCGCGCGCATCCTGAGCGATCATCTTTCCAAGGCGCTCAAGCAACCGATCGTCATCCTCAACAAGCCGGGAGCCAGCGGCAATATCGGCACCGAATCCGTGATGCGCGCGCCCGCCGACGGCTACACGTGGCTGATTCAATACTCGGGGTATCACGTGGGTAATCCAGCGCTGTTCCCCGATTTGCGCTGGAGTCCCACCAAAGACTTCACCGGCGCCGCCATGCTGATGCGCGGGCCGCACGTTATCGCGGTAAACGCGGGGCTTCCCGTACGCACGCTGAAGGAACTCATCGATTACGGCCGCAAGGGAAAAGGGCTGTTCTATGCTTCCGCGGGCCAAGGGGCCATCCAGCACATCGCCGGCGAGATGTTCGGCCAGGCCACGCAAGTGCCAGTGACGCACGTGCCCTATAAGGGCGCGGGGCCCGCGGTCATCGATCTCATCAGCGGGCAAGTGGACATGTTCATCACCACGCCGCCTTCGGTGCTGGGACACGCGAAGGCGGGAAAACTCAAACTGCTCGCGGTGACCGCCAATAAACGGCATCCCGCGCTGCCTTCTATTCCCACTTCAGCGGAAGCCGGACTTCCAGGTTACGAAGTGGAATCCTGGTTCGCGATGTTCGTCTCCAGCGCCACACCGAAGGAAATCGTAGCCAGCATGAGCGCGCAAGTCCGCAAGGTGGTGGAGAGCGAGAGTTATCGCAAACAGATCGAAGAGCACGGCGCATACGCCACTTACATGGATCCCGCCACGCTCAACGGATTCGTCCAAAAGGAATTGAGTGCTTGGGCCAAGATCATCCACGGCGCCAACATCAAGGCGGAGTAGGCGTGAGCGGCCCTTCGCGGCGCCAATTTCTGGAGATGAGTGGAGCGGCCACCCTCGGATTACCGTTCGTGGGTAGCGCGCAGGCCGCGGCACAAGCGGCGTCCACCACGGTTTTCATGGATCAGGACGGGCTTGGTCTCACCGCATCGGAAACCAGCACGGAGCTGGCCCGCCTATGCGCGCTACGCGAACCCAAGATGGATATTTACGGATTGGGTGGTATCGTTGAGGAGGCGGAGCAATACTTCGCGCGCGTGCTCGGTAAGGAGCGTGCTCTGTTCATGCCCACGGGCACGCTCGCCAACCAACTTGCCCTGCGCGCGCTGGCCGGGGAGAAACGGCGCGTCATCGTGCAGGACGTGAGTCATGTCTACAACGACACAGGGGATGCCTGCCAAATTCTAAGCGGCCAAACTCTGCTGCCCCTTGCACCCGAGCGGGCAACATTCACCTGGGAAGAAGCGGAACGGGCACTGAACCGAACCGCCTCTGGGCGCGTGCTGGCGTCAGTGGGTGCCCTATCCATCGAGTCGCCCGTTCGCCGCCGTTCTGGCGAGTTATTCGATCACGGGGAAATGACGCGCATTTGCGCGCAAGCCAAGCAGCGCGGCATCGGATTACATTTGGACGGCGCGCGCTTGTTCATCGCATCGGCCTACACCGGCATCTCGCCCGCCGCTTACGCCGCGCCCTTCGATACGGTCTACGTTTCGTTGTGGAAGTATTTCAACTCGCTCAACGGCGCCATTCTCGCGGGCCCCGCCTCATTGCTGGACGGCATGTTCCACACAAGGCGCATGTTCGGCGGCGCCCTGTTCAGCGCGTGGCCCTTTGCCCTTCTAGCACAGCACTACGCCGGGGGATTCATCGAGCGGCTGTCATCCGCCATCGCGGTATCCAACGAGTTTATGGCGGCGATCAAAGGAAAGTCCGCGCGCATCGAACGCGTAGCGAATGGCACAAACATCTTCAAACTCATTGTCGCGGAATCCAAGGCCGAGGCGCTCATGGAACGCCTACGGCCTCAGCAAATGGTTTTAGCGAAACCAACGCGTACTGCGGAGGGCGCCGTATTCAATATTTACGTCAACGAGACCTGGAACAGAACCACGGGCGCGCGGCTCGCGGAGCAGTTCAAGCGGGCGCTCATACCTTCATAGAGGCGGCACTTCCCCGGCCCCTGCCGGTGCGGACCCTTGTAATCTCGATTTAGGTCCGGCTAGGCAGGGGTAGTACGTTCCCAGTGATGTCATTGACGCTCAGCGCTCTGTAGACAATCGGTACGCCTCGTATGAATATACTTTTGCCGGTCTGCTATATCCTGCTTTCTATCAATCGCGCAAGCAAGCATCCGCGCGCCATCCGTAGAGCCACTCTAGAGCATCGTAGTAATGCCCCGGAGTTCGTCCTTTCCATAGTTCGTTACGTACCATGCGCTCCACGCCCTTGGCGTGATAGATGCGCCCCATCTCTCGCGTCATGAGCGCCACGCGCGCGGTACGAGTTACGCGCGATTGTTCATAGCGCGCGAAGGCCGCGGCCAAGTCGCCCCCATGTGCGGCTACCGCTTCTCCAAGCGTCACCGCATCTTCCAGCGCCATGCACGCTCCTTGCGCGAGATATTGCAGCATCGGGTGGGCGGCATCACCCAACAACGTGACGAGGCCGTAAGACCATTTTGCGATGGGCTCGCGATCCGCTGTGGCCCACCGCTTCCAACTTTTCGGTAGGTCCAGCAGTTGGCGCGGCCTCGCGCGGATTTCCTGAAAATAAGGCAGCACTTCGTCCCGGCTGCCATCGGTCACGCTCCAGGTTTCGGGCTTCTTGCTGCGGAAGGTCACCACGACGTTATATTGTTCGCCGCCGCGCAATGGGTAGTGCACGAGATGGCAATCTGGCCCAACCCAAACGGCGGAGGCATTCCAGCGTAAATCTGGCGGGAAATCACGCGCCTCCACCACGGCCCGGTAAACGACATGCCCCGAAACGCGCACCGGGTCGCCCACGAGTTGCTGGCGTATGGCCGATTTGACGCCGTCGCAGGCGATGAGCGCGCACCCTTCGTGAACCGGTCCCTGCGCACTGGTAACGGTTACTCCATCGCTCCCATGAGAGAAGCTTTCGATTCGCGCGGATGTCACGATTTCGATGCGCCGCGTCTGTATGACCCCTTCCAATAACGTCTGGTGCACGTCTGCACGATGGATCACCGCATAGGGATTACCAAAGCGCTCACGGAAGGCATCCCCCAGCGGAATACTGCCAACTTCCGACTCATCCAGCGCATCCAGCATGCGCATTCTCTCGATGTAAACCGCACGTGCGCGCGCCTGCTCGCCAACTCCCAAGGCATCGAAGGCGGCGAAGGCGTTGGGGCCAAGCTGGATGCCCGCACCAATTTCCCCCATTTCCGAGGCCTGTTCGAACACACGCACCTCCAATCCCTGGCGCGCCAATGCCAAGGCCGCCGCCAGACCTCCGATACCTCCACCCACGATCAATACGGGCTTAGTAACCATATGGCCGGTGTGCGTCCGTGCATGGCATCCTCATTCGATGCCACCAAGCGCCTGAATATTGTTCGCGTATGATGAAACTGGCAATCTCGCATCGAGTCGCTTCATATGTTCAATTGTAGGTGAGGTTAAAGAGGAAGAAGCATGTCCATCCAACCGGCGAGCGCCCCCAACCGCATAACCGAACACCTCTGCGCTTTTCTTTCTTCAGCGCGCTGGAGCGATATTCCTCCAGAAGTCCGGCATGAGGCGAAGCGTTCGTTGATGAACTACTTCGCTACTAGCCTTGCTGGGTGCCGCGATCCTGCCGTCGAGACGGCCGCCACCGTTCTCGGACAATTTAGCGGTAAGGCAACAGCGACGATCACCGGCCGCCCAGAAACGAGCGATATGCTCACGGCGGCCTTCCTCAACGCCATGAGCGCCAACGTTTTCGATTTCGACGACACTCATACGCGCACCATCATCCACCCCACGGCCCCGGTCGCTCCCGCCCTATTCGCGCTGGCGGAATCCTCGCGCATGTCCGGAGAACAATTGCTCCTCGCATTTATCTTGGGTGTGGAAGCCGAATGCAGAATAGGCAACGCGATCTCGCCGGGGCATTACCAGCGCGGGTGGCATATCACTTCCACGTGCGGCGTCTTCGGCGCCGCCGCGGCGGCTGGCAAGGCGCTTGAACTAGGCGGGCAGCGAATGAAATGGGCACTAGGCAACGCTTCGGCGCAGTCCTCGGGACTGGTCGAGACCCTCGGTAGCATGTCCAAAAGCATCGGCGTGGGCAACGCCGCCCGCAACGGCTTGCTCTCCGCATTACTTGCAGAGCGGAATTTTTCCGGACCTGACCAGCCTCTGGAAGGTGCACGCGGTTTTCTGCGCGTCACTGGCGAGAGTCCAAACTTCGAATGCATCACCGATGGCCTTGGCGAGCGCTGGGAAATCCTTTCCAATACCTACAAACCTTACCCCTGCGGCGTGGTGCTAAACCCCGTGATCGAGGCATGCCTCGCCCTATCTCAAAGTCCGAAACTTAATATCGCGCAAGTGGAGCGGATTGAGATCACCGGCCATCCCCTTTTGCGCGAGCGCACCGACCGGCCGAACGTCCAGACGGGCCGCGAGGCACAAGTCAGCGCGCAGCATGGCACCTCCGTGGCCCTCACGACAGGACGGGCCGGGCTACCGGAATTCAGCGATCAGTGCGTTGCGGACCCCGCCTTACGCGCCCTAGGAAACAAGGTTCGTTTCGTGGATAACGCGAGTTATACGGCTGAGTCCGCGCGGGTAACGGTGCATAGGCGCACAGGTGAACCCCTCTCTCACTTCGTCGCCCAAGCGCGCGGAAGCTCCGCCCGCCCCCTCACGGACGCCGATCTTGAATGCAAGCTCAAGGAGCTCGCGCAATATGGTGCACCGGGTTGCGGTATTTCGCCTTTGATTCAGGCGGTCTGGTCGCTGGATCGCGCGGACGATGCGGGCTCGCTTATGTGCTTGGCTGCTTCGCGCGAATGATGTATCGGGAAGCGGGCCGTCCTCACGTTGCGCCTGGAGCGAGACCCGGTAGCGTACCCGCCCCATCGGGTTCATCACCCCGCCGGACACGTAGCGGCTGGGTGCTAGCCAATGGAAGGAAGGCTCGCGACCGAAGATTTTTGGGCTCGGATAGGTATAAAGTATAGAACTGACCCTGATCCAAAGTATAGAACTGACCCTGATCCAGACCCTGATCCACGAGCCGTGTTCTCTACGAGCGCTACAGGCTATACAAGGTTCCTACGACGGCGGGCTGGCGCTCGGCGCATGCCTTGGCGTGAAGAACATCGGAAAGCCGTGTGCGGGAAAACTGCATGCACAGTTTGATAAGGGTGGGCAGGCGAAAGCCTGTCCTCTACTCTACCCCTCCCTCGCAAGCCTGACCAGGTGCCCTTACCCCGACCCTCGAAAGATTGTCCAAATGGGAACCAGTAGGAATATCCAGAGAAGAGTGATCAGAAGGATTATTTTAAAGATAAGAAGAAGAGGCTTTTTCTTTATAGCCGCAAAGAACCAACGCCAATTTGATCCGCCCCATTGCTCTTTCCGTTCGTCTGTAAATTTTCGATGTGCCTCAATTCCATCCAAGGCAACTCGCGCTTCAACAAGTTCTCTCGCTTTTGGATAGTCTTCATCCTTCACCCACAGCGATGTTTGGTCGAGAAAGCTACTTTCTGACTCGGAGACCTCGATACCGTGCGAGATCATGAGTTCCTTGATCGCGGCTTCCTGCTTATAGTTCGTAAGTATCAACAACCTCTTCATCTGACTTACGGACGTTTAGGAGGGACCTACGGAAGGACCGCACCAATACCGGCATGATTCCCCGCTCGGATTCGAGGGACTGCAAGCATTCGACTCATCGCAGATAAGAATACAACCGACCGGTCGTACGGACTCTGATGACCCAGGATCTGGGAACTGCTGCGACCACTGTTGCTTCTGGTATCCCTTCATCCAGTCGGCCCCCCCTTCGCCCACTCCCAAATCTCATGCCGCGCGTGGCGATTCTCTCGCACGGGTACAACTGGTTGCCAGCCAACGGGGGGGTAAACTTTCGCTGGGCTGATAGGTGCTTCCATATTGCTCTTGCACTGCACGCGGAGGATCTCGCCATATCACCCTTCGCAGCCCATCTGGATCCACATAACTAACCGGATTCCCCCCACATACGAGTACGTATTGATACCGCCCGCTTGCCCGATTGGGTCCGACTGCACATACCTTCCCGTCTGCGGATCGTAATCCCTGAAGTAGTTGTAGAAGAGATTGCTCTCCTTGTCCAGGTACTGTCCCGGGAAGCGTAGATTGTAGGCGAAGGCTCCCAAGCCCGCCGGGTTCTCGTTGGCGGGGGTTATACCGAAGGGTTCGGTGTTGGTCCAGCTCCAGCGCAACTGGTTGGCCGTGTTGGTCACCCCGCGCGGGGCGCCAGGGGGCGGCGTAGACGTAGAAATGCTAGTTCCCCGCGGGGCCGCCATGGTTAACCCGCAGCAAAACCGCTCGCATCTTCCACGCTTGTGATGATTACTCCTGACATGTGATGATTACTCCATGCGGGGGCGCCCAGATCATCCTACAATGTCCGCCAATCACCGATGGTCACGGGAGCCACCATGAACCTCTCATTCACCCCCCTTCACCCCACCTTCGCCGCCGAAGTAAGCCCGGTTAATCTGCGCGAAACGCACGGCCGGGACACGCTGGAGCAAATCCGCGCGGGCATGGACAAGTACGCTGTTCTGGTATTCCGCGACCAGGCCTTCGTGGGTACTGACCAGATCGAGTTCGCGCAGAGGTTGGACGGGGAGATTCACGCCAAGACGGGCGCCGCGGCCATCGCCAAGAACCGGTTCGGGAACGAAGCGCTTTCCGATATTTCCAACGTCGACGAGAACGGGGAAATTTTCAAATCCAGCGACCGGCGCCGCATGTATTCCTTAGGCAACCGGCTGTGGCATACGGATGCTTCTTTTCAGGATCCTCCCGGGCGCTACTCCATGCTGTTCTCAGTGGTCGTCCCGCCCGTGGAAGCCGACACGGAATTCGCCGATACGCGTTCGGCTTACGATGCGCTCTCTGATGAGATGAAGGCGCGGCTTGAAGGACTTAAAGCAAATCATTCGATTGCTCACTCGCGCCAGACCCTCGGTTTCCAATTCTCCGAGAAAGAGCAGGATATGTTGAAGGGCGCGGTGCATCCATTGATTCGCTCGCTGCCGCGCTCGGGGCGCAAGGCGTTGTACGTGGCTTCCCACGCCTCCACCATCATGGATTGGCCAGTGCCCGAGGCGCGGCTGCTGTTGCTAGAGTTGATGGAGCATGCGACGCAATCCCGGTTCGTCTACCGGCATTCGTGGCGCGTAGGCGATCTGGTGATTTGGGACAACCGCGCCACCATGCACAGAGGGCGGCCTTACGACGACAAGAAGTACCGCCGCGAGTTGCGCCGGGTCACCACGCTGGACATCGAGCGGCACGCTTAAAGCCGATGGAACGGCGCACCCTCGGGAGAACAGGACTAGAAGTCTCCGCTCTGAGTTTTGGGTGCGGCGCCGTCGGCGGGTTGATGGTGCGCGGCGCACCGGCCGAGCAGGAGCGCGCCGTCGCACGCGCCATCGAACTGGGCATCAACTACTTCGACACCGCGGCCCTCTACGGCAACGGCGAATCGGAGCGCAACCTGGGGCGCGTGCTGAAAAATCTCGGCAGGCCCGCGGTGCTCGTGGGCACCAAGGTGTGGATACGAGACCGCGCAAATATCGCCAAGATCATCGCTCAATCCCTTGAGGAAAGCCTGCGCCGGCTCGGGATGGAAAGCGTGGATTTGTTTCAGCTTCACGATCCCATCGCGGCACTGGACACCCAGGAGACCTTCGACCCGCGCATCGTGCGCGATGAAGTCGTGCCTACCTTCGAGAAATTGCGCGCACAAGGCAAGTTTCGCCACGCGGGATTCACTGGGTTAGGCGAAACCCCGGCACTTCTCGAAGTGGTGGATTCGGCCCTCTTCGACACGGTGCAGGTGAGCTACAACATGCTCAATCCCACCGCGGCCACCGTGATGCCTGAGCGCTACCCCGCGCAAGATTATGGGTGTTTGCTGGTACGTGCCGGGAAAGCCCGCATGGGCACCATCGCGATCCGCATTCTCGCGGGGGGTGCGCTGAGCGCCACCGAGGAACGCCATCCTCTGGGGATGCCCAAGGTCGATCCACTGGGGTCCGCCAGCACCTATACCGCCGACGTGGCGCGTGCGCGCCGGTTCCAGGATCTGGTCCGGCAAGGCTACGCGCAAAGCGTTGTGGAAGCGGCGCTGCGCTACGCGATCTCCACGCCAACGCTGTCCACGGTGTTGGTGGGGCTATCCACCCTCGGCCAACTCGAGTACGCCGCCGCGAGCGCCAACAAAGGGCCGCTGTCCCCAGCGGCCCTCGAAAGCGTGGCCACGATACAACGCGGATTCGCGGGCGAGCCGCGCTAGGGATTACGCAAACTGCGCCTGCTCGTGGCGGCTGAGAACCTCGCCCCACTTTGTATCCCACAAGTTACCTAGGAAGTCCTCCACCCTTCCGTTCTCCTTGAAGAAGCGGTTGGGGATTTGGAACATGCCTAGAAGCACGGCGCCATGCGCTCCGCCCCACGCCTCGTGCCGGCTGCCCGCGGGGCGCCACACGAACTCGCCGGGTTTGCATTCCCCCTCGCCGCAAACGAGGCTACCTTCCAGCACATAGGTCTGCTCGATCAGCACGTGCTCGTGATCGGGAATGCGCGCGCCCGGCGCCAAGCGCATCAGCATCGTGAGCAGGCCCGAAGCCGGGTCCACCAGCAGGGTCTTGGTCTCGATGCCGGCATAGATGGGATTTTTCTCCCACGCCATCTCCGGCACCTTGACGAAGCGGGAGGCAAGTGGCGCAAGAGATGCGTGGTGGCTGGCTTTCGGGGTGATGGCGCTCATGGGATCTCCTTCTTCGGCATGGCCGGTGGTAAAAGTGTACTCGCGTTCGCGTGCGTTCGCGTGAGGGAGCACAGCCACACTCGTTGTACCATGGCATGATCCAATACTTTCATTGAACGGAGACTCCAATGAGTAGGCTGAAAAACAACGTGGCATTGGTAACGGGCGGCGGACGGGGAATCGGCCGCGCGATCGCGCTGCGCTACGCGCAGGAGGGGGCCTCGGTGGCCATCGCCGATCTGGATCAAGACAACGCCAAGGCCGTGGCGGCCGAGATTCAATCTCGCGGCGGGACAGCCGAAGCCATGCGTGCGGACTTGCGCGAGACGGAACAGAGCATCAGCATGGTGAAGCGCGTCGTAGAGCGCTTTGGCCGGCTGGATATCATGATGAACAACGCCGGTGTCGTGCGCGTGCGCCCGCTTCTGGAACTCACGCCCGAGGATTGGGATTTCGTCAACGATGTCAATGCGCGCGGGCTGTTCTTCGCGTTGCAGGCGGGCGCACGCCAAATGGTGCAGCAATCTCCCATCGCGGCGGGACGTCCGCGCGGCAAGATCATCAACATCGCCTCCATCGCCGGGCGCGGCGGGCGCCCCATGTTCGCGGCCTACGCGGCAAGTAAATCCGCGGCTATCAGCATCACCCAATCGGCGGCCCTTGGCTTGGCGCCGGACATCACCGTCAATGCCATTTGCCCCGGCGTGGTGGAAACGGAAATGTGGCGCACCATCGACCGCGAATGGACGCAATCCGACAAGCGGCCCCTTGGCGAAGCTTGGAAGGACCGTATTCGCGGCATCCCCATGGGGCGCCCCGAGGCACCGGAAGACTTGACCGGCATGGCGCTGTTTCTGGCAAGCGCGGATTCGGACTACATCACCGGCCAGTCCTTCCACGTCGATGGTGGCATGGTGATGAATTGACAGCAGGGGAAGGCGGCGTAGCGCGGCCGCCTTACTGGAGCCTGCTGCTGCCCGCCGCGCTGATGCTCATGGTCACCATGGGCATCCGCCAATCCATGGGATTGTTCGTCTCGCCGCTCAATTCCTCGACGGGCCTGGGAATCGTCGCCATCAGTTTCGCACTCGCGGTGGGACAACTCATGTGGGGCGTGGCACAGCCCATCTTCGGCGCTGTCGCCGATCGTTATGGGCCGGGCCGTGTGCTGGTCTTGGGCGGCCTACTAGGCGCCGCCGGCATCGCATTGGCGCCCTTGCTCCCCACGCGCTGGGGTTTGGTCATCACGCTGGGTGTGCTGGCCTCGGCCGGCGCGGGCGCGGGAGCTTTCTCCATATTGATCGGCGCCGTCGCTAAACGACTCCCGGCCGAAAGACGCTCCTTCGCCGCGGGATTCATCAACGCTGGCGGATCCTTTGGCCAGTTTGTGTTCGCACCCTTGGTGCAAGGGCTCATCACCGCCTTTGGCTGGATGAGCGCACTGTATTCCCTCGCCGCGCTTTCCATTGCGGCCCTTCCCTTCGCGCGGCCCTTACGCGGGCGCGCCGCACCGAAGACGGCAACCGCCACCGCAGGCCTGACACTGCGCGAACAACTGCGCGTGGCCATGGGGGATCGCAGTTACCTTTTGCTCCATGCGAGTTTTTTCACCTGCGGCGTGCACGTGGCGTTTCTGATGACGCACTTGCCCGGCGAGGTAGCCCTATGCGGTTTGTCCGCGCAGGTTTCCGCCAACGCCATCGCTCTGATTGGCTTGGCCAACATCGCGGGCAGCTTGGCGGCCGGGACGCTGGGCCAGCACTTTCGCCTGAAGAATCTTCTGTTTTGCTTCTACGCCGCCCGCACCATTCTCATCCTGGGATATCTCGCCGCGCCCAAGACCCCGCTCACGCTGTACATCTTCGCGGTTGGCATGGGCTTTACCTTCCTCGCCACAGTGCCACCCACGGCCGGCCTCGTAGGGAAACTCTTCGGCATGCGCTACATGGCAACACTGTTCGGACTGACCTTGTTCTCGCACCAGGTTGGCGGATTCTTCGGTGCGTGGCTGGGCGGCGTCACGGTGGTCAGCACGGGCAGTTATCAGTGGATGTGGTATGCGGATGCCGCGCTCGCATTGGCGGCTGCGCTGTTGAATCTTCCCATCAGGGAAGCGCCTCTGAGTCGTGGGGATGGGGTCGTGCCTGTATAACTGCATATTGGTCCTTACGGACATCTGCGCCCCACACAGTTATACATGCGTGACCCCCTCCCACAAGCCGGTGATCGCGCCCCCTTCGTGATACTTCGTATTGAAAGCGGTAAGGGTTGGCTCCTGCATGCAGTCCCGCGCAGTCCGCTCAGTGCAAGGGTGGATTAAACTGCCGGCCATTCACCGACCAGGATTCCCACCAGAACTGTGAGCCGCCTTGGAATTTGATATTGTCATCGCAGGCGCCGGGGCCGTGGGGTGCGCCACCGCCTTGGCCTTGGACCGTCTAGGCCTCTCGGTTTGTTTGACCGACACCAAACCGTTCAACGGTTTTTCCGGTAAGCCCGCTGGTCCCTGGGATTCTCGGGTCTACACCATCAGCCCTGGAAGCGAGCGGTTGTTGGGAGAGTTGGGCGCGTGGGCTCGCCTGGATGCCACCCGTCTTGGAATGCTCTACCGGATGGAAGTGCATGGCGACACATCCGATGGCGAGATCGCCTTCGACGCCATGCGTGCGGGAGTGAGCCACCTTGCCTGTGTTGTGGAGGGCAACCGCCTTCAGAGCGCCTTGGAGCAGGAGATTGCACAACGCTCCGCTATACGCGTCATGGCGCCGTGCGTCATCGAATCGATTGACTGGACCTTCGATGCCGTCCGTGTTGTTCTTGGCGATGGCGGCAGCGTTCGGGGACAGCTATTGATTGGCGCGGATGGAGCCGATTCCTTCGTGCGATCCAAAGCGCGCCTGGGGGTTTCGTACGCAAGCTATGGACAAGGGGGTGTAGTGGCCAACTTTGCGGCCGATAAAGCCCACGACGGGCGCGCCTTTCAGTGGTTTCGGGGCGATGGGGTGCTGGCTTTGCTCCCTTTGCCAGGGCGTACGGTGTCGATGGTGTGGTCCACGCTCACGCAGAATGCGGCCAGGCTTTGTGCGCTGAGTGAAGGCGATCTCGCGCAAGAAGTGCGGGAGGCAAGCGCCAACGTGCTGGGCGCTTTGGCCGTGGTGACACCAGCGAGGTCTTTTCCCTTGCGGCAAGTGCGGGCCGGGGCGGTTACGGGGTTACGTACGGTTTTGCTAGGGGACGCGGCCCACTGCGTTCACCCCTTGGCGGGGCAGGGCGTGAACTTGGGCTTGCGCGACGTGGAAGCCCTGGCACGGGTGCTTGGGGAACGTCCCTTTGGCACGGATGTCGGAGCGGTGGGTTTGCTGAAGAAGTACCAACGGCTGCGGCTGGAGGATACGATGTCGGTGTTCGCGCTGACCGATGGATTGCACAGGCTTTTCGCCGTGGACAGCCCCTTGATTCGTACTCTTCGTAACCGGGGCATGAGCGCGGTGGACGGATTGTCCGTGCTAAAGAGCGCGCTGGTGCAACGCGCGCTGCTATGAATCATTTACTACTTTGAGGACGCAATGACTAAAGTAACGACGATGCGCTTGGCGGGTGCGGTTCTAGGTTTGGCGGTGTTGGGATTGGCCCATGCCGATGAAGATTCGGTAAAGAAGGGCTTCACGGCGAAATTCCCCAAGGCGCCGGTTCAGTCCGTCACCAAGATTCCCAACATCGATCTGTACGAAGTCATCATCGGGACGGACGTGTACTACACCGACGACAAGGTGCAATACCTGTTCGAGGGTAGTCTGATCAATCTCAAGACGGAGCAAAACCTCACCGCCGAACGCCAGCGCGAGCTCAAGGAAACTCCCATAGCCTGGAACGACCTACCCCTCGATCTTGCCTTGAAGAAAGTAAAGGGCAAGGGCGAGCGCAAGGTGGCGGTGTTTTCCGATCCTGATTGTCCCTTTTGCAAGCGCCTGGAAAATACCCTGAAGGACGTGGACAACGTCACCATCTACACCTTCTTGTTCCCCCTGGCGGATCTGCATCCCCAGGCCGTGGGCCGCTCGCGCGCCATTTGGTGTTCGCCGGACCGTGTCAAGGCGTGGGACGATTACATGCTCAACGGCTTGCAACCCAGCGGAAAAAAAGATTGCGACAATCCCGTGGACAAAGTGCTCGCCTATGGCCAGAAGAAGAACATCAACTCCACACCCACCCTGGTGTTCGCCAGTGGTAAGCGGGTCAACGGCGCCTATCCGCGCGACGCCATCGAGCAAAATCTCAACGGCAAGTAAGCTTTTGCGCCAGGCGCGGCGGGCTCATCCATGCAGCAGTTTGCTCCACTGTTGCTCGCGCTGGGCCTCTCCGCGCTGGCTCATCTTTCCATCCTCTACGGGTTAAAGCTCAATGCCCCGGGTGATGCGCCAAGCGTAGGGGAGGTGCTCCACGCGCGGTTGCAGTCCTTGGAGCCAACCCCATTGCAGGAATTCGCCGGACCGCCTCCCAGGAAGAAAGCCCTATCAAGGCTGGCCGTGGGGCCGTTCGCGCTTACCCCGCAACCGGAGCCCGAACCGCAAGCGCCCGTTCATTCCTCGCTTCCACCGCAGCCCGCCGAAGGGGAGGGCGCTCCAGTACCGCTCCTTGCGGATGCCACCATCTACACGCCCAGAGAGTTGGATGTGTTTCCCAAACCCGTGGTGTCCATCCAACCGCTGTTCCCGCAGCGGGCCCGCGAGGATCTTGTTTCCGGTGGCGTGACCTTGGAATTGCTCATCAACCAGCAAGGTGCCGTCGAGGAGGCAAAGGTGTTGGAAGCGAGCCCCGAGGGGTACTTTGAAGAGGCCGCCCTGGAGAGTTTCAAAGCCGCGCGCTTCGCTCCAGGCTACCGGGATGGAATCCCCGTGCGAAGCCGGCTGGCCGTGAAGGTGGATTTCGAATTGGGACGCAGTGCTTCCGCCAACGATGTCAATCGCTAAACCTCACTACGCCGCTAAACCTCACCACAGAGACACAGAGAAAAGCAATTCCTACCATGGTTGCCGCCCAATTCCCGCGGCGGTAGATGGGAGCGATAGTTTTTTCAGAAGGTTTGCTTACCTCTGTGTCTCTGTGCCTCTGTGGTGAACAGCTTTTAGTCTTTCCACCCCTTTGGCAGCAGCACCCACGCCCGCAAGGGTTGGCGCATGCGCCCGGCGGTTTCTTCCGCATCGAGTCCCTGGCCAAGGAAGAGATCGGCCCGCACGGCGCCGCGTATCGCGCCCCCGGTGTCTTGCGCGATGGAGAGGAGGTTCAAGGGTACTCCCTCTGGCGGCCAAGTAGATTCGATGTAGACAGGTGCGCCGAGGGGAATATTGCGCGGGTCCACCGCAATGCTGTGGCCCGCCGTGAGGGCAACGCCCTGGGCGCCTTTAGGACCATCGGCCGAATCGGGTTGCTCTTCGAAAAACACGTAGCTCGGATTTGTGTTCATGATCAGCGCGGCGCTTTCCGGGTTGCGCTGGAGCCACGCCCGTATGGATTGCAGTGAGACTTCCTCTTTTTGCAGGGCGCCGCGCTCCACCAGGGTTTTCCCAATGGCGCGGTAGGGATGGCCGTTTTGGTCGCCATAGGCCAGGCGCAAGGTTTCACCGGAATCCAATGCCACCTTGCCCGATCCTTGAATGTGCAAGAAGAAGAGCGCGATGGTGTCGTCCACCCAGAGGATTTCCTGGCCAGCCAGGGAGGTTTGTCCCGCATCGATGACGGCCCGGCTGGCGTAGGGCACCACCTTGTTACCTACCAGGCGCCCGCGCAGGCGTTGGTGGGCGAGTTCGGGATAGAGGGCGCTTAGCTCGATGCGAACCAGATCCTGGGGAACGGCGTAGACCGGGTGGATATAGGGCGCTTGTTTTATGCGGCTACCGCGCAGGAGAGGCTCGTAGTAGCCAGTAAGCAATCCCTGGGCGTTGCCCGCGCCATCGGCGATCTTGAATGGGGTGAACCAAGTTTCGAAGTAAGCGCGCAGCGATTCCTGGTCGCTCGCGGTGAGGCTGGCGGATTGATTGCACACTTGCGTCCATCTAGGATCCCGGACCAGCACGGCGCAGCTGCGCAAGAAAGCCACCATCGCCGGGGCGAAGGCGCTCGAATTCCAGCCCGGCAGCGCACTCCATGAAACAGGCGCGAGGCGGCGCGCCGGTTCCACGGCGGGTCTTTCCGGTACACTCGTGCATCCATTCAAAAGCACAGCGAAGAAACATGCTCGCCATGCTCTTGGCCCCAACCTCAATTTCCACCTTTTTACGCGCACGATGTTTTGGTTAGCCATAGAAATGCTTGTGGGCCTCGCCCTGTTCGTGTTTATCGTTTGGTGGACCTTACCCAAGAAGGACAAACGCTAAGACTACGGGCGCTGCCCGTAGTCTTAGTGCAACACGCGCGGTACGCTTAGCGTGAACTCGGGGATGGGGGCGTCGAATTTGGTGCCGTCTTCGGCAACCATCTGGTAGGTGCCCCGCATGGTGCCTACGGGCGTCCCCAGGGAGGTGCCGCTGGTGTACTCGAAACTCTCCTTGGGCGCCAGCAAAGGCTGTTCGCCCACCACACCTACCCCGCGCACTTCCTGGATTTTGTTATCGGAGTCGGTGATGATCCAGTGTCGGCTGATGAGTTTGGCGGGGACCGAACCCTCGTTGCGAATGGTGATGGTATAGGCGAAGACGTAACGGTCTTCTTCCTCGTCCGATTGGTCGGGAAGGTAGAAGGCGTTGGCCACCACTTTGACGTCGTACTTGGTTTGTGTGCTCATAACCGAATTGAAAACGAAATCCGCGAAAGATACAAGGACATGGGCACGGACAGACGCCACTTCCCGCTAGAATCCGGCCAAAACCCAGGTATATGCAAACTATGAACCGGAAATTTCGCATCGCGCCCAGCATTCTCTCCGCTAATTTCGCCAAGCTGGGAGAAGAAGTGCAGGCCGTGGTCGCGGCGGGCGCGGACATCATCCATTTCGATGTGATGGACAATCACTACGTGCCCAATCTCACGGCGGGCCCCATGGTGTGCGAGGCCATCCGGCCCTTGACCCAGGCATTGATCGACGTTCATTTGATGGTACGCCCCGTGGACCGCATCGTCCCGGATTTCGCCAAGGCGGGTGCCAATCTCATCAGCTTCCACCCCGAAGCCTCCGATCATGTGGACCGGACCATCGGCTTGATCAAGGAGTGCGGATGCAAAGCGGGTTTGGTACTCAACCCCGCGACACCGCTGAGTTACCTCGATCACGTTTTGCCGAAGCTGGATCTAGTGCTGCTGATGTCGGTGAATCCGGGCTTCGGCGGGCAGCAATTCATTCCCCACACCCTGGAGAAGTTGCGCCAGGTTCGCAGCCTCATCGACGCCACCGGCCAGGAAATCTGGCTCGAAGTGGATGGCGGGGTGAAGGCGGACAATATCGCCGCCATTGCAAAAGCGGGGGCGGACACCTTCGTCGCGGGCTCGGCCATCTTCGGTTCCAAGGACTACAAGCAAACCATTGCCTCCATGCGTGCCGCGCTTGCGGTGGCCTAGGGTGGCAAGCTCGCCTTTCGGCGGCATCAAGGCCGTTGCCTTCGACCTTGACGGCACCTTGATCGATACCTTGCCCGATCTGGCGGCGGCGGGAAACCGTATGTTGCAGGTGATGGGTCATGCTGCGGCGAGCGAAGCTGAAGTTCGCTCATTCATCGGCGACGGTATTGCTGTCCTCACGAGGAGACTGCTGGCGGGGCACATGCATAAGGAGCCCGGCGCGGAGGAGTTTGCCAGGGCACTGGAACTTTTCAAGGCGTACTACGCCGAGGAACTGGTTGTCCGCAGCCAGCCTTATCCAGGCGTGGTGAAAGGACTGGCTGCCTTGTACCCGCACTTCAGCCTTGCCTGCGTTACTAATAAAGCGCTGGCCTACACGCATCCGCTGTTGGCGGGCACCCAATTGGCGTCCTACTTCCAGCTTGTACTCGGGGGGGATTCCTTGCCCAGGAAGAAACCCGAGCCTGAGCCCTTCTTGCACTGCGCCGTGCATTTCGGGGTCCAGCCGTGGCAGCTATTGGTCGTGGGGGATTCCCCCAACGATTGCCGGGCGGCGCGCGCGGCGGGCTGCCCGGTAGTGTGCGTGCCCTACGGGTACAGCGGCGCGGGAGGGGTGCCAGCGCTCGACTGCGATGCTATAGTTACGGACGTTTTTGAATTGGCGGCAACGCTGCTCAACACCAAGTCATGATTTTCCTATCTTCCAATTCGATGAACCGATGGCGGGACGGCGCGTGGCGTTCATGGCGCCCGTTGTCCTAGGTAGCACATCGCGTTTTAATCCATTGGAAGATAGGAAAAGAAGATGACAGCAGTCGTAACGGAAGTATCGGAAACGGAGTTCACACGCCTGGCGCAAGCGGGGTACAACAGAATACCCCTGGTGACCCAGACTCTCGCGGACCTGGACACCCCCCTCTCGGTTTACCTCAAGCTCGCGCACCAGCCTTACTCCTATCTGTTGGAGTCCGTGCAAGGCGGCGAGCGCTTCGGGCGTTATTCCTTCATCGGACTCCCGGCTGAAATTCGCTTCGAGGTGCGCGGTAACCTTTGCTCGGAATACTGCCAGGAGCGGCTCGTGGCCCAAAGCCGCCACGCGGATCCCTTGGAGTGGATCAAGTCCTGCCAGGCGCGCTACAAGGCG
>JBJXGQ010000364.1:0-4012 GCA_046160525.1 Burkholderiales bacterium | reverse complement strand
GTATGGCAGGAGTGCGGCGTACGTCCGGAAGGGCCCATCCGAATGCTGGCGCATTTGCGCTACTTTGGTTACTCCTTCAATCCCGTCACTTTCTATTATTGCTTTGACGCGAGCGGGGAGAGGTTAGAGGCTGTTGTCGCCGAGATCACCAATACGCCATGGAAAGAGCGCTATGCCTATGCTTTGTGCGAGCGCGACAACGAGGGTACGGGGCCGGTAAAGCGATACCGCTTCGGCAAACGCTTTCACGTCTCTCCTTTCATTGGAATGAATATCGCGTACGACTGGATTTTCAAAACGCCAGACCAGAAACTGGCGGTCCACATGAGCAACATGCATAACGGCACTAAGCTTTTCGATGCCACTCTCGACTTGTCTCGAACCGAGATCGATGGCAAAACCTTGTCGAAAGCACTCACTGCATTCCCGTTCATGACCTCCAAGGTGGTCGGAGCCATCTATTGGCAGGCATTCAGGCTTTGGCTAAAGGGTACGCCCTTTCATCCTCATCCGCGTAACCATGACCAAAAACTCCCTGGCCCGGGAAATCCCATCCCATGACCACACACACTAGCCGGTTCACCCCCGCTCCCGCGCCATCCGGAAAGAAGAGATCCTCCCTCGACCAGGTCGCCGAAAGGTGGGTGATGTCGCACTTGGGCCGCATCGAGCACGGAGAGATCATCCTCATCGATGCACATAAACGCAGCCGTTTCGGAACCCGCGCTGCGGCCTGCGATCTGAGCGCGACCATCTACGTTCACGACTCCCGGTTCTACACCGAACTCGCATTGGGAGGCTCCGTCGGAGCGGGCGAAGCCTACATGCTGGGTTTTTGGGATACCAGCGACCTCACGGCCCTCGTCCGAATAATGATACGGAACCAAGCGGCGATGGATGGCATGGAAGGCGGGCTCGCGCGCTGGGGGTCATCAGTGCGAAAGCTCGCTCACTGGGCCCATCGCAACACAAGGCGGGGCTCCCGGCACAACATCGCCGCGCATTACGATCTGGGCAACGATTTCTTTTCACTGTTCCTGGATTGCTCCATGATGTACTCCTGCGCTATTTTTGCAAGCGAGGATACCTCCCTGGAAGACGCTCAGAGGGCCCGGCTCGACGTCATCGGCCGCAAACTGCAGTTAGAGCGCAAGGACCATCTCATCGAGATAGGGAGCGGCTGGGGAGCGCTCGCGATTCACGCGGCAAGATTTTACGGATGCAAAGTGACCACCACCACGATATCCCGCCAGCAGTACGAGCTAACACGCGCCCGTGTAAAGGAGGCGGGCTTGGAGCACCGAGTCACCGTACTCCAGAAAGACTACCGCGACCTTAGCGGCCAGTTCGACAAACTGGTATCCATCGAAATGATAGAAGCCGTGGGACACCAGTATTTCGACGCCTATTTCCGCAAGTGCTCGGCACTCCTTAAGCCGGAAGGTTTGATGTTATTGCAGGCCATCACCATCGCCGACCAGCGCTACGAGGCCGCGAAACGAAGCGTGGATTTCATTCAGCGCCACATCTTTCCGGGGAGTTGTATCCCCTCGGTTTCCGAGCTGTGCGCAAGCGCCGCTCGCGGCAGCGACATGGTCCCGCGCAATTTGGAAGACATCGGCCCGCACTACGCCACGACCTTGCGTCATTGGCGTGGAAACTTCACCAGGAACTTGGAACAAATCAGGGCACTGGGCTACAGCGAATCCTTCATACGCATGTGGGAATTCTATCTGCGCTATTGCGAAGGCGGTTTCGAGGAACGGGCCCTGGGGGATGTACTGATGCTGTTCGCCAAACCGGGAAATCGCAGCGTTAATCCGATGCCCGCGTCCCGGCTATCCCTCCCACAGATTGCTCAGCTCCACGGCTAATACTATTGCCCAAACGAAGATACTGATGCCCACGCCAGCGGCGGCGATATCCTTGATCACCTTGATTTTCTCGTTGTGCCGCTCTTCCACGAAATCGCACAGCGCCTCGATCGCCGTGTTGAAGATTTCCGCCACAAGAACCAATCCCGTCGCGAGCAGGATAAGCAGCGCGTCGATCCATTGGCGCAGGGCGAGCACCACGACCAGCATGATCGCGGACAATACCAGCTTGTACGTCACGCTAAAGTCATGAATGACTGCATAGCGTAAACCCGATAGGATCGTGGCGGCCTTGCGAAGGGGGTGATAACCCGGCGTTCCGGTGCCGGCGAACTTGTTTCTCATGGGAAGGACTTGGGATTCATGAAGCGCTTGCCGCGGACTTGTTCATACGGCCCTGGGCAGGCGGCAGCATTGCTCCTAATCCAGCGACCCACAAGGCCGCCGCCAGTGCGCCCGCCAATACGTCTGACGGAAAGTGCACTTGCAGGTAAAGCCTCGAAGTGCAGACCAACGCTATTAGAACGGCGCCTGCTGCCGCCGCGATGACGCCAATCCGGGGTGTGTGCAATCTCTTGAACACGATGATGCAAGCGATGACGAAGGCGGTGATTTGCGCGGCATGCGCGCTAGGAAACGAAAGATCGGGCGGCATGCTTGTCACGGCTTCGTACCAGGCAGGACGCGGCCGGGCAACCGCGAGCTTCACGAGATGGGTCATGCCGCTGATTCCCGCCAAGGACAGCGAGGTGAAAACAGCTTCCCGAACGCGTCCAGCGCGAAGCAGCAACACAACGACAGTGGCCGCCCCTGGTATTAGGAGACTTAGCGACCCTGCCCAAGTGAGGGTTCCAAAAATAAAGTCCAGCAAGTCCGAACGAATTCCGGCAAACCAAAACAGCCCTCGTGCATCTAGGGATTCGGTCCCGCACGCCTCGGCCCGGCATATCAAGGCCGCGCCAATGCCCCAAGTCGCACCCATGCTGGCGAAGCACACCGCCGCGGCGTAACGACCCAGGCTTGCTCGCGCCGGTGCATTCTGACCGGCGGCTTCCGCGCCTCTGAGTTTCGAAAGCTCCGAGTCACGCGGCAAGGCGGCCACGCTCTTCAAAATACACGCCAAGGGTCACGGCGCTTTGTCACGCCGGCTGGCGGCGCGCAATACAGCGCGGCCCATGCGATCCGCGGCCCGGTCGATGGCGAAGTGATGATCCCTTTCTATCTCGTCGGTAATGACCTCTCCCCATTCCTTGAGTTGGACGCGAATGCGGCATCCTTTTCCGTTACCGCACGAAGCCCCGCTGGCGTCGTAAAGCCGCACCACGACGCTGCGCACATGGCCGCGGATTTGGGATAGCGCAAACTGAAGGCGGCGCGCGGCATGTTCTTTCAGCGCGGGCGTAAGCACAAAACCGCTCGCCCGAATACCGACTAACACTCGCGGATCCTCCCGGCAGCGCCACTTGCGGGGGAGACCGGGCGGGAAGGAATTACCCCGCCGCCCTGAGCGCGGCAATCCGGTCCTCCAAGGGTGGATGCGTCATGAATAAGCGCTTGAGGCCGCCTGCGCCGCCTCCAGCGATACCAAAGGCTGCCATCTTGTCAGGGAGCGGTTGCGGGCGCATGGTATTCAGGCGTTCCAATGCGGAGATCATATTGTGCCGCCCAGCGAGGGTGGCACCTCCTCGGTCCGCGCGAAACTCGCGGCGGCGCGAGAACCACATGACAATGATGGACGCAAGAATCCCCAGGACCAACTCCGCGACGATCATCGTAACGAAGAACGCCGGGCCATGGCCTCGTTCGGTCTTGAACACAACCTTGTCCACGACATGGCCGATCACACGGGAAAGGAACATGACGAATGTGTTGACCACGCCTTGTATGAGCGCCAAGGTCACCATATCCCCGTTGGCCGCGTGGGCAACTTCATGCCCTAGCACCGCCTCGGCCTCCGCACGCGACATCTGCTGCAGCAGGCCAGTGGAAACGGCGATAAGCGAGCTGTTCTTGCTCATGCCGGTCGCAAAGGCGTTCATCTCGGGAGAGTCGAAAATACCCACTTCGGGCATTGTGATTCCCGCTTGCGCAGCGTATTTTCGAACGGTCTCCACCAACCAAAGCTCGGACGAATTGGA
>JBJXGQ010000363.1:0-8882 GCA_046160525.1 Burkholderiales bacterium | reverse complement strand
GCACCAACCAGCAATACATACAGATTAGCGTGGTGTTGGTCGCGCTCCACCTGATAGTGCGGTCCGCGCCCCACTAGCGCCCCGAATGCCCCGAGGAATTGCATCAGGATCGCCGCAGGGTCGGCTTCCGTATTGGGTTCGACCATACGTACAAATTCGCCCGCGATCCCATGCAGCGCCGCTTGGTCCATCGCGTCAGGCCATTCTGTAGCAGCGGGTGGTTCCGCTGCCGTAGTACATGCGTCCGGCTGATGCTCTGCCCTAGGTGCGGAATTGATACCGCGCTGGGGATCTATAGTCACCGCCGTAAGTTTGGCATTTATGAGAGAGGCAACTGCATGCGGGTCCGCGTTGCAGGCGGACTTCCAGTCATTGAACTGTGGAGGGGGAAATAACGCTTCACCTGGTGGTGAGCAAACCATCACGCGCGCGACCTCCTCTTCCTCACCAATTGAGGCGCATACGAGCGGACGGTTTTTTTTGAATAACACCGGTGTTTGCACGTACCTATGCGTCGAAAAGATTGCGGCGCATGCACGTCTAGTGGCGCTATTGAGCGCCCCAGCGTCGGCTCGGCTGGCGGTCACCAAGACGGGGTAGAAGTCGCTCAGATCCCCAAACAACCGGTAATCTGGCGGACCTACGAGAGCATTCGCTATGCCGCTCATGCTCTGCCGGGCTGTGCGTCCTTTGGGCCTCATGTGAGCACCTCGCGCAGCGCGACCTTGCGCTTCTCAACGAGCACCTTCACAAGCTCTCTGAGTTCCGCATTCGTCAACCCCGCCATCCGGGCACGATTGAGCGCGTCAATCTCGGAGTCAGGCCACGCCGCCGTCCTTATCCCGAGTGCGACGGGAGGCGGGGCGAGCCCTGCCCTAATGAGTGCGTACCAAGCACTGCGGGATACACCCGCGACTTCCAACGTTTTGGGTAATCGAAGCAAATTCACCATGACATTCCTTCGTCATGGCTCGGTGGAACTATGGGATATGCGCCACGCGAGCCGAATAGGGGTCCGACAGGAGTCGGAGGGTCTCGCGTGCTGGATAAAATCCAGGAGGCTATTGAGGAAGTGTCGGCGACGTTCGTCGCCGAGAGTTCAAAGGGATGCTATGGCAAGCGCACGGACGATGTCAAGGATCACGCACGCGCCTTGCGAGCGCGCTTCATGTGCACTCTGGCCTTGCGCGACGGCAGAGAACCAGTGCGATTTGATGTGAGCAACTTGGGGGCAACTTTGGGGGCAAGATCGCGTTGCGTTTGCAGGTAAATCAAGCACTGGCGCGGCTTATTGAGCGATGTTCGACTCCTCTACCCGCACCAAGAATCAATGACTTACGAGATACTCTCCTTACTCTCGATCCCATGTAGACGCCATGTAGACGGCTGATTTACCCGAGTCGTGCGCCAATTGGAGCGGCCGGCTCAATTCGGCGCCTCTCCTTATCTTTGCTTTGAGGGATATGAAGATCGCGGTCACGGTGCAGGGCTCTACTTCACCATCACCCTAATCCGCTTCGCCTCCATTTGCGCAACAAAGTGGTTTTGTCTGGCGGCGTCCAGATGATCGGCCAAGAGCACAACCAGCAAGCGCTCTTCATAGACTGCCTGGTATGAGTCAATCTGGCCAAACGCCCGGTCCATATCGGTTGAACTCCTAGGCATCTTGAATTCAATACCGATTCCGCCCCGTTGCGGGTGCCCCAGATGGAAATCTATTTTCCGACCTACTCCTTGACCCATGGGGAACTGCTCGTGTACCCAGTCTTCGCCGAAAGCATCGACCATGTCTTCATAGAAGGGGGCGTAATAGGCGTTTTCAGTTTTCTCGGTTTTTACGACCTGGTGCCATCGCACGAACGGAATCACATTATCCACGGTGAAGAAACCTGGGCCGATTGGGGTTGGTGGCTTGGCTAGCCACCCTTCCCGATAACCGACTTCTCGCATGATGCGTAAGTGGCGCGCGGACTTGGTACCGAAAGCATCAAGACCCAGGGCCGAACACACATTGGCAAGCTGATCGGACTGCATATCGTCTAGCTGAGCGCGCGTGCGATCTGGGTATTCTCCTATTGGAGTGCCCCGATACTTCGAGCTGGCGCGAAGGCGCGATCTTTTCTGTTCGAGCGTGCCGCTTTGATCCTGGTTTAGATCCTTTAACCACTTGGAAAGCTGGGCGTTCGTCTTAACGGCCAGGAAATGCTCAAAGAGCGCTTCCCGCAGCGCGACGTCGGGTTGCAACGCAAGCCTAATATTCGGGGTTGCGACTTCTAGCACAGCGGTCATGGACTTTTCTCCGTCTACAGGAAGTAATTATTTCGGGACGCGAATGCCCGACTCCCTCAGCATGAACGGCAATCAAGACAAGTTCTTGAGATGCTGGAAGCGCGCTGTAAATCTGTAGCATGCCGCAATGGGACGACTCGCCTACTACGGTGGCAAGAGATCCGGAGATTCCACACCTACACCCATAGCCTTGCGATAGCCGATCTCCGGATCGCAATTGCGTTTCCACTCTTCGGCGTGCGACTTATCACAAGGACGCCACCCTCGCACTTTTGCGGAAGTAAAGGAACCCTTCAAACTTCCGATGACTATCAAGCGCTCGCGTGCTTGCGCCCCATTTCCGCCAATGCGCGAAGCTCAGATAGCGGGAATCGGCGATGACCCCCAAGAGTTCGATACTGCGTCAGTGTTCCGCGCCTTACCAGCCGAGCAAGGACGCTGCTAGGGAGCCGCGTTAGCCGCTTGGCGTCCCGAGGACTCAGGAAGGTTTCTATTTTGCGAACTCTCGCCATGTGCTCGACGCAATTTATCGAATCCAAAAAACCAAAACGAATCCTATAAGAAAATTGGAGCGAAACTAAAAGAAAACCCCAAAGGTTATCCGTGCAACAGTCATAGCAAGTGCAGCGTTCTTTCCAGTCAGCATGATGTCCTCAACGACCGCGAAGCATTTCCTCTGTTTTTCGCAGCCACCGACGCCTATGCTAAGGACGCTTTCTAGAAAACCCCTCGCCCCGTATAGGTATTGACAGAACTCCAAGGGGCGAAAGCGAGGCCCCGGTTGGCGTGAAGGTTCCGGCACCACATGCCAGGAATGAAGGCGTGTCCGCAATAGATGATCGCCGCCTTCGATTCCGAAGACACGAAATCCAATGGGCTCCTCATAGCGGCCGGGCAAATCATGCCACTCCCGAGCAAGCCGCACCGGCCGATCCTTGCGTGGTAGCGACGAGCCGCCCATAACCGAAACATAATCGCACCAAAGGCTTTTATTTGCGGCCTCGGAGACCCCGGTTAACACGCCGGAGTCCTTCGGAGGGGCCACACGCCGAGCCTCGCGCCAGACGGAAACGATTGGCCCTCCGATCTGCTGGAACTGCCGAATTCTCCATGTGCTTGCCCACGCACGAACTCGCTGGACTTTCTCCACAATACCGGGCTCTTCGCCCTCCAGCGGAGCGGCGTAGATATTCTTCGACACGTACTTGGCAACGTATCCGGTAGCACTGCCGTTACTGTGATCGACAACTTCCACGCGGAAGCGATGCTCTTGGGCGCCCGGCTCACTACTATCCACAGCCAAGGCGTACCGGCGAAGTATTTCCCCCAGCGGATCAATGTGCGCGGGAGGGCAAAATAGAACCATGTGCCAATGAGGGGTACCGTCATGCTGGGGTTCGGCGATACGAAAGCCATAAGGTCGAATGCCAGCCCGCAGCAACGCGGCACGAGCCTTAGCCCATAACTCACATAGATAGGCTTGCGCAGCCACCGGGGCGGCGCAACGCCATCCGCGCCGCCTACCACCGGGCGAGCTATCTCCCGGAGCGCAAGCGCATGATGCAAGGCTGGTACGACTTTCTGGACAAGTTGAACACCGGGGCCGAGGTGATCCCAATCCACCGCGCCGCGGGCGGGGTGTCCTGATCGGTACGGCATAGGTGCGAGTCTTCGCCGTCGGTTACCTTGATCACGTAATGCCATTGGAGTGCGCTTCGCCGGATATCGAGTCCCGCACAACCTCCTCACCTCCAAGTGTATAGTTATGCTATACAATGTTCGCAGTGATCAAATCGTTCCTGCACAAAGGGCTTGAGCGTTTCTTTCGCACCGGAAGCAGGGCGGGAATTCAACCGGCTCACGCGAAACGGCTACGGCTTCAACTTGCCCGGCTAGACACCGCGAGCGGTGCGGAGGATATGGATCTGCCCGGCTGGCGATTACACGCTCTCAAGGGAGACCTGAAAGGTCACTGGGCAGTGTGGGTCGATCAAAACTGGCGCATGACGTTTCGTTTCGATGGCGAGCATGCCGTGCTGGTGGATTATCAGGATTATCACTAGAGGACAGACGATGAGCCGAATGTACAACCCGCCTCACCCCGGCGAGGTCTTGCGCGATGGCGTGTTCGCCGGCACCGGCACCACCGTCACGGAGTTCGCCAAGCGCCTGGGCGTGACCCGGGCCGCTCTCTCTCGCGGATTGAATGGCAAAGCGGCGATGAGCGCCGATATGGCGGTGCGGCTAGCGGCGGCACTCGGCGGCGGTGCGCAATCCTGGCTGCACATGCAAGCGAATTACGATCTTTGGCATGCGCAACGCGCGCTCAAGCGGCAGGTGGCGAAGATTGAGCCCATGGCGCGCGGCGTCAGGTGAGTAAGTCGTATCTGACGCTTCGCCACGCCTAGCCCGAGGCTGATATCCTGGCAAGAAGGTTCTAGGGAACAAGCTAGGGGCTCCGCTCCTTTTTGGTTCCCGGCTCCCAATTGCATAGCCAATCACACAAATTCCATCCCGGCATTGCCCTTCCCGATTAGCGCGGCGACACTCCGCACTAATGCAGCTTCGGCTTCTTTAGAAAACCGCTACGGTCGCCCGAAGTCACGCGAACTTGCATTGTGGCTCCGCGGCGAACGATGGTTAGGGGGATTTCCACACCCGCTGCGCCCAGCCGCCAGAGTTTGCGGAATAGATCGGCGAGTCCGGCAACATTTTGTCCCGCCACTGCCGTGATGAGATCGCCCGCGCGCAGGCCTGCTTGGTCGGCGGGGCCGCCTTTGGCGAGGCCGCCTATGCCCAGCTTCCCTTCGCTATCCACGAGGTACACGCCGAGCCATGGCCGGGGCGGGCGGTTGGCTTGCCCCTGGCTCAGCAAATCGTCCAGGATGGGTTCCAGTAGATCCACCGGTACGAACATGTTGCCCTGGGTGGCTTGCTCCTCGACCTTTTCTTGCACCAGCAAGGAACCTATACCCAGCAAGCGGCCGTCTTCGCCGAGCAGCGCGGTTCCACCCCACTGCGGGTGAGCCGGTGCCGTGAAGATGGCTTCGTCGAGCAAATACTCCCAATAACCGGCGAATTCGCGCTTGGCGATCACCTTTGCCTTGAGCGCATGTTCACGCCCGCCATGGCCTACGATCACGACGTTGGAGCCAGTGTTGCATTTTGTCGCCGAGCCGCGTGGTATGGCGGGAACTTTCAACCGGCCAAGGGCCTGCACCAAGCCAAAGCCCGTCGCGAAATCGTAAGCGAGCGGGTGCCCCTGGATCGCGATGCCTTGGTTGGTGGTTAGCCACACAGTCTCTGCCTCGGTCACGAGGTAGCCGATGGTAAGGATCAGGCCATCTTCGCGGATGACCACGCCGTTACCCACGCGCTCCGTACCCAGAATGGAGGCGGTGAAGGCATCCTCGGGAATCTCGGAGCGAATCATCACCACGCTCGCGAGAGCGGACTCGAAATCGAAATCGAGATCCTTCGGGTTGGGTTGAAGGTTCTCGGGAAATGCCCATTGAGTAGTTTCGGCCATAGCCCGATTGTGCGCGATGCGTGCGCCGAGTTCAACTCTCTCTCATCCCGGACGGGTATCCTTGCGCATTGCGCCTACGAATATCCTCGTGCGAAATAATCCGGAAGTCGATTCCCCGTATGCCTGGGCAAGGCTCGTGGTATCCGTGCTGCTCACGACCCTGGGCAGTTCGGGCATGTTCATCGTGAGTGTTGCCCTGCCCCAGGTACAAGCCGAATTCGGCGTTACGCGCTCTGAAGCATCGCTGCCCTACACGTTGACGATGATTGGCTTGGGGCTAGGCAGCATCGTCATGGGGAAAGTGTCCGACCGTATTGGCATCATGTGGCCCGTACTCTTTGGCTCCGTGTGCCTTTCCGCGGGTTACATTCTCGCGAGCAAGGCAGGCAGCCTGGGGGAGTACGCCGCCACCTACGGAGTGCTCATCGGCCTGCTGGGAAGCTCCGCCACCTTCGGCCCCCTCATCGCCGACACGTCGTTATGGTTCTCGCGCCGCCGCGGCGTGGCGGTGGGCATTTGCGCCAGCGGCAACTACCTCGGGGGTGCCATCTGGCCCACGGTCGCGCAGCACTTTTTTCAAACCGTGGGATGGCGGCAGACCTTCTTTGGCATCGGCTGTTTTTGTCTCGTGGCCATGCTGCTGCTCGCCTTGCTTTTACGCCGCCGTCCCGCGGCGCAGTCCGCGAACCTACCGAGCAGCCTTTCCACGGGGGCACGCTCCTTGGGCCTTTCACCCAACACGTTGCAAACCCTGCTCTGCGTGGCCGGAGTAGGCTGTTGCGTGGCCATGTCCATGCCCCAGGTGCACATCGTGGCCTATTGCGCCGATCTGGGTTACGGTCCGGCGCGGGGCGCGCAAATGCTCTCCATGATGCTGGGCTTTGGCATCGTGAGCCGGATTACTTTCGGCGTGTTGTCCGACCGCATCGGCGGTGTGCGCACCTTGATCATCGGCTCTGCCCTGCAAGGCGTGGCCTTGCTGATGTTCATCCCCTTCGACGGATTGGTTTCGCTGTACGTCATCTCGGCCATGTTCGGTTTGTTTCAAGGCGGAATCGTCCCCTCCTACGCCATCATCGTGCGCGAGAATTTCTCACCCAAGGAGGCAGGCGTGCGCATCACCATGGTCCTCACCGCCACCATGTTCGGCATGGCCTTGGGCGGGTGGCTCACGGGCGCCATCTTCGACCTCACGGGCTCGTACAATGCGGCATTCATGAACGGAATCGCCTGGAACGCGCTTAACCTCACCATCGCAACCTGGTTGTTGCGGCGTTCCATGCGGCGGCTAGTCACTACATAGGAGGGGGAGTCATGGCCACCATCAAAACAGACGACGGCGTGAGCCTATATGCCGAGGAAACCGGCACCGGCACACCGGTGATTTTCGTGCACGAATTCGCGGGCGACGTACGCAGTTGGGAGCCACAGGTGCGGCACTTTTCGCGGCGCTACCGCTGCATCGCTTACAACGCGCGGGGTTATCCGCCCTCGGAGGTGGTCGATGACGTTGAGCGTTATTCGCAGGCCAGGCAGCGCGACGATATCTTGAGCGTGATGAACGCCTTCAAGATCGAGCGTGCGCACATCGTGGGTTTATCCATGGGCGCTTTCGCCACGTTGCATTTCGGCATGGCTTATTCGCCGCGCGCACTCTCCCTCACCGTAGCGGGTTGCGGTTACGGCGCGCATCCATCCGAGCATGCGCAATTTCAGGAAACGGCGAAGAACAACGCGCAGATCATGCGAGAAAAGGGAATGCCCCACTTTGCCTCGACTTACGGCCACGGCCCAGGGCGCCTGCAATTGCGCGACAAGGATCCGCGTGGCTTCGCCGAATTCATCCAGCACTTCGGCGAGCATTCCGCCAAGGGCTCTTCTCTCACCATGCTGGGCTACCAGGGCCGCCGCCCTTCGCTCTACAGCTTGACCGCCGAAATGGCCAAGATCACCGCGCCCCTGCTCGTTGTCGCCGGCGATGAGGATGATCCAACCTTGGAGCCGGGGCTTCTCATGAAACGCACCATCCGCACCTGCGGATTGGCAGTGTTACCCAAGAGCGGTCACGTGCTCAACATCGAAGAACCCGCGCTGTTCAACCGCATCGTGGAAGATTTTTTCCACCAAGTCGAGAACGGCCGCTGGGTCAACCGGAGTTAAGTTCATGGCATCCAGTGAAGCCCTTTCCCATCTGCGCGTCATCGATTTGACTCGCGTGCGCGCGGGCCCCACCTGCGTGCGCCAATTCGCCGACTGGGGCGCCGATGTCATCAAAGTGGAAATGCCCAGCGAAGACGATGATGGTTTCGGCAATCGCGCGGGATCGGATTTTCAGAACTTGCATCGTAACAAGCGCTCGATCACGCTGAATCTCAAGGATCCCCGCGGGGTCGAGATTTTGAAGAAGCTCGTGCGTAAGGCAGACATCATTGTGGAGAACTACCGCCCGGACGTGAAATTCAAACTGGGCATCGATTACGACACGCTCTCCAAGGAAAACCCCGGCCTCATCTACGCCAGCATTTCGGGCTTCGGCCAAGACGGGCCTTACCGAGGGCACGCCGGCTTCGATCAAATCGCGCAAGGCATGGGTGGGTTGATGTGGACGACCGGCTTGCCGGGACACGGGCCCGTGCGGGCAGGCACGCCGCTGGCGGATTTGAGCGCGGGATTGTTCGCCGCGCTGGGAATCATGACTGCCTTGCAAGAACGTTCTCGCTCCGGAAAAGGGCAATGGGTACAAAGCTCCTTGCTCTCCGCCATGGTGACAATGATGGATTTTCAAGCCGCGCGCTGGCTGATGGAGAAGGAGATCCCAGGGCAAGCGGGCAATGATCATCCGACCTCCATGCCCACCAGCGTGTATCCCACCGCGGACGGCTTCATCAATATCGCGGCCAGTGGAAAGGTCATCTTCGGGCGCTTGTGCGAAGCGCTGGGCGATCCCGGCCTCGCGGCCCATCCGAACTACGCCAATGCCGATCTAAGATCCACGCACCGGGCCGCATTGAATCAAGCCATCTCGGCGCATACCCAGCGTTATAGCGCGAAGGAACTCATCGCG
>JBJXGQ010000362.1:0-8755 GCA_046160525.1 Burkholderiales bacterium | reverse complement strand
ACCTTGAACATGGTTGACGAAGGATTTCGTAAAACAGCGAAAAACGGTGTTGAAATATCCACCCTTGGCGCGGAAGAATCCTTGTTGAGCTTCTACTCGCCGGTGGATCCAAACAAGGTTCAATGGTCAATTGGCTACGGTGACGATATTGAGGTCGAGACGGGCGGCGAGGCCATCGACGGCATGCGCAAACGTTTGGTGTTCGACACAGGTGATTCGCTAGACCATCCCCCCACCATGTCCTTGGATCCACGTGGCTACGTGGGTATCGGTAACAGCAGGCCTCAGCACGCATTGGATGTCAATGGCGTGGTGCGCTTGACTGGCCGTATCGGTGGCTACCGCGCCGAAGCGTCGGGCACCTCCAATGCCGAGGACCCGGAGGACTACGAGGAAAGTCCCGTACCCGCCGATGGGAAGTGGCACAGCATCACGGGTTGGCTTGGCGGCTGTCAAGCATTCGAGGTCATGGCTGGCGCTGGAGAAAAAGACAAGGGGCGCTACGCGTTATTACATGCCATCGCGCTCAATACGTTTAATCCGCGGCGAACCTTGTGGGATCTTATCTGGCCGAAAAAGAAGATCCGGGCATGCGAGGCCTACTACGACAACCGCGGCGACCGTATCGAACTAAGATGGGATGGCTCAAGTGACCGGAACGCACGCTACCGGCTGCAAATCCGAACGCGCAACGCCTACGGCCCCAACGTGCGAATCCAATACTACGTGACGCAACTTTGGTTCGATGCGGACATGAGCGTATCCCGGGGAGAGTCCCGGCCATGAGCGTGGTATTGGACAGCGTCAGAATCGCCACCCGGCTGGCGCCTGCGCGGCGAATTCAGCGGCACCGCGCCCCATCGGATGAGACGAGCTTCGAGGCGCTGCGCGCCGAAGGCATTCGTCTGATCCAATCCCTAAGCGGCCGGATTTGGACCGATTACAACCTGCATGACCCTGGCGTCACCATACTCGAGCAACTTTGTTTCGCATTGACGGAACTTTGTTATCGCGTTGAATTTCCAGTGGCGGATCACCTCGCGGGCGCCGACGGAAAGATCGATTTCCATGCGCTCGCGCTAATCGGCCCGGCCAAGGTATTTCCGTGCCGGCCAACCTGCATTGCCGACTATCGGCGCGCGCTGCTTGATCGCATCGACACCATTGAAAATGTTTGGTTGAGCGCTTCGCGAGGCAACCGCAAGGGCGCCGGGAAATCTTTCTACCACGGGCTCTACCGTATCGTGGTGAAACGCGCCGAGGAAATTCTCGCCCCTCAGATCTCCACTACATCCGGAAAAGATCCGGTCGAGGATGAGGTTCTGGCGGTGTATCGCCGCAATCGGGGTCTTTGCGAGGACGTGGGCGAGGTGACGGTCGCCGCGCCCGCCGATTACGAATTGTTGGCGGACATTGATATCGAAGGTACCCGCAGCCCCGTCGAAATCGCCGCGGAGATCTACGTTCAATGCGCACGGGCGATGGCCGTCGGCTTGTCATTCGAATCATTCGAACAAGCATTGGAACGAGGCGATGCGGTCGAGGACATTCTCAATCCGCGGTATTCCGAACGCGGCGTTCTCGGGGACGAAGCGCTAATAACTGCGGACCGCGGCCAATTGTTCGTCGGTGATCTGGTGACACGGGTCAAGGTGATCGATGGAATACGCCGCGTTCGCCACCTCGCATTGCGCGCGGCGAACGGAGCAGCCTGCACTGGAACCCTAACCTGGGATCCCCAGTTATCCGCGCCGCGCCTGCATCCCCCTTCTGAAGCGGGGCAACTGAACAACATTGCCTTGTTCCGCGGAGGAAGCCGGTTGGAACTTTCCGCTCGTGAGGTGCGCGCGAGGTATCAGGATTTGCGCGCGAGCACCTCTAGACGAACTCACGGCCCGCAGAACCTGGAAACCTTGTTGCCGCAGCCACGTGGCACGTTTAGAGACCTTCAGAGCTATACCTCCATTCAGAATCAATTTCCCGCCGTGTATGGCATCAATGCGGAAGGGCTCCCTGCTTCTTCTACAGCCGAGCGCCGGGCGCAGGCACGGCAACTCAAGGGGTATCTCGCGCTGTTCGACCAAATCATGGCCGACGCGGCGGCACAGCTTCATCATTTGCGCGATCTCCTATCCATCCGCAAAGGGCAAACGCAGACCTACTGGACGCAGCCTCTCGATGACGCCATGGTTCCAGGTATCGGCGATGTCTATCGCGAGCGCCACAAGTCCGACGAATCGTCGGATCGGCAACAGGCGCGCCTGAACCGTTTTCGCAACCGCCGCCACCGCGTGTTGGATTACCTGCTTGCATTGCACGGCGAAACCTTGACGCAAAGTTCATTGCGGCAATGGAATCGCTGCCTCGATCCCGAGGAACTGGAAGCGATGCTGCTTGACAATAAACTGGCCTATTTGCGCGCGATCGGGCACGTTAGCCGCGAGCGCTCGGGCGCATTCGACTATGGCAGACCATCGTGGAACGTGCCGGGAAACAGTTCTGGATTTCAGACACGAGTTAGCTTGCAATTGGGATTCCAATACCCCTACAGCCGCGGACTAACGGCCGGATTTGACACCTCTGCCGTCCTCGCTCCGCCGCATGGCGCCGCGGCCGGTGGACCCGATCTAACCTTCGACGCAGATCCCAACCGCGACCCGCAGTTTCAACGAATCGTGCGCGATCCGGCGCTTGGTCCGTCGCGCAGCGGCGAGCTGGATGGAATATTTGCCGGCAGGGATGGGCGCGTCAGCGAGGTGTTACTTCGTTATGGCTCGAACCTTGGCAACTATCGCTATCAACGTTTGCGCGGATCTGACGATCATTTGCTGATGTTTCGTCCACCCGGGGGCGCGCGCTGGTGGGTGTTGGCGAAGCTTTCCTCGGCGCAATTGGCTTGCGATGCGGCGAACCGGTTGCGTCGATACCTGCTCGATCTCAACGTCAAAAGCGAGGGGATGCATGTGGTCGAACATATCTTGCTCCGCCCGCTCAGTCATGAAGCCACCGCGCAGGCCGCCGGCTGCGTCCCCGCGTCGTTCTATTCGTTGCGGATGACGGTGTTGTTCCCGGCGTGGACCGCGCGCTGCCGTGAAGAGGGTTTCCGCCTCTTCGCCGAGGACACCGTTTCTCGGAATTGCCCGGCTCACGTGCATGCGGAATGCCGCTGGCTGGAATTTCGGGAGATGCGCGACTTTGAGGCGTTGTATCAGGATTGGTTGTGCAAAAAAATCGCCGCGTGTCAGGCCGAGAGCGGCCTGTTGGAACTGGATGCCGCCGCGCGCGCGCTGGAGAAATTTTTGCTGCGCGATGATTCCGCCAGCGAAGCGGTGACCCGCGAGATGCAAGGGCCGCCCGATGAATAGTCAACACGTCATCGACGAATGCCGGGTGGAGCTGGTGTTTCAAGAGGAGCGCGCGGCGCTCGACGGGCAGGTTTATTGGGAAGCCCTGGTGAAGGGGCGGCTCCTCGCTGTCACCGAGGAAGTATTCGACGAAATGTCGCTGCCGGGAGAAATTTGCCGCCTCGACAATCTGTGCATCGACTTGGGCAGCGCCGATCCCGTGAATGGCGGAGCCGAAATTGAACGCCGCATGCGCGAGCAACTTCGCGCGGCGTTAGGCAAGGTGCTTCACTCGGAACCAATTCGCGCGGACGAGGCAGGCCGTACGCTGACCCGCGCGATGTCGGATTTCGAACAGATCACGCATTTCCTGCGTTTTGGAAGACTTCCTTGGCATGGCCGCCGGGGCGGAAACGGCGGATTTGATGCCTTGGTCCGTAGCGTCTTGGAATCCAAGGTCAAGGAGCTCGCTTCATGGTTGCGCGAAACCACGGTTGCGCCGTCTGTGCTTCAGCGCTTGACGAGACAGTTTCCGCAAGACACATTGGACCTGGTTTGCGCCTCGCTCGCTCCGGGGCGCGCGGCGTTTTTTGGTGCCCTAGCGCGGCTGCTGCTGGAAACGTTCGCCGCGGCCGGAAGCAGTTTCTCCGCGGATTCTCGCGTCAATCGCTTGGTGTGGGAGGCGTTGATCGGTACGGCGTTGGAACGTGGTCAAACAAAATGGGATGCAACCGAGGTGGCGCGGGAGGCGATTTTGCGTTTCGCGCGAGTTCACGGAAAAAGTAGCGGCGCAATGCTCGCCAGCCTTCGCGACGCCATTGCCCGTCTACGCGGCATGCACGAGCCGGCGTTGGATGTGGGGGGCGCATTTAGCGCGTTACAACGCGTCGTGTCTTGGCGCGCGCCGGCGTTGCCCCTTTCTTTTTCTCGAATTCATGAATTTCGCAATGCCGATCGCGAACCCGGCATAAAACTTCCCGACGCTTGGAAGTGGAAGCAGATGATCATCGCGCTGGAACGCTCGGTAGTGTTGGGCGATGCGAGCGCGGTGCGCGGAATGTGGCATACCCTGGTGAGAGAACACGCAGCGCTGGTAACCCGCGTAGTGAGGCAACGCGGCACGCTGGCGAAAGTCCGGCGGCGTATGGCCGAAGAGTTACCCGAGGTGATGCTGCGCGATATTGTGTGGTTGCTCGAACCCGCGCACGGAGAATTCGTCACTGAACTCGTGCAACGTCCAGAGCTGTTTCGGGCCGAGGTTTTGCATCCGGCGCCGCCGCCTGAAGCACTGCGACGTCGCCTGTGGGAGTTCACGCTCACCTACCTGTTGGTGGAACGCGGCAGTCGGTTCAACAAGGAAACCTACGTTGGTAGCGTAGTGGCGCAGATGGCTGCCCGCGACAATCTTGATTACTCGCTGTTGCTCGGCGGGTTAATCGGCGTATTGGAGCGGGCCGAAACGGGCGACCCATTGCAAGGGCAAATGCTCGAACTCCTACGAGACCTTCTCCGGTCCGCGCCCGCGCGGGACCAAGGACCGGACCCGGTGGAATCAGGCGCGTCCTTGGCGCGGGGCCTTATTGTCTACGATGAAATTCTCGCGAGGCTTAATCGTGGCACTGCCTCGGGTACAAGGAATGACCTGATCATCGCGGACATCCGCGAGCTGGCCCAGTACGCCCCAGGACAATTCACACGTTTCGTGCGCGAACTCGAAGGTCACTCGCCTCTTGCGAGGCGTTTGGTAGAGCGTGTCTCCCCCGATACATTGCGGAAAATCATTTTTGCAGTCATGAATTTTCCGCACGCCTCCGAGGGCTTGGCCTTGAGTACCTTTGGTGATTCGCTGGATAGGTTCGTCGCCCGAGTTCGGGAGCCGCGGCGCTATCTCGCGGAGGTACTCGAATATCTGTTACGCGGGGAAGACGTGGACCTGGAGGCCATTGCTCTGAGTCTGGAGGAGAATTTTGCGCTTCAACCATCACCCGATCCCGATACGGGAATTGCTTCGACGGTGGCGTCGGATCGAGACACAGGCGAAGGGGAGGTGGCCGAGTCACCCGCGCGTTTAGCGCGGCGGCGCTTGCGGATATTGCTGGATGATTGGATCGCGGGTGGACGGATTGAACCGGTCGCAACCGTGTGGAGAGAGCTTACCCAGAGGCAACCGACACTGTTCAGGGGGCTGCTGCGCGGCCGCGCGCATCCCGATCAGGCCGCACGGGTCATCGCCCAAAGCGCAACCGAACCGATGCTGCGCGATATCGTGCGGGTGTTGGAACCGGAGCACGCCGGTTTTATCGAGCGCATCGTGGACCGTCCCGAACTGTTCCGTGAGGGCGCGGAAAGTGGATTATCGAACACCGAGAGCGTGAAGCACCGTTTGTGGGAGTTCACGCTGAGTTATCTATTTACCGAGCGGGGCGGGCGATTCAATAAGCGAGCCTATATGGGGTCCCTGGTGCGGCGCATGGCGGCGCGGTACAACCTGGCGGCGGGCGAGCTGGCGAATGCACTCATCGGCCTGCTGGAAGCGGTGCCCGCGCCCGACCCGCTGCAGTTGGAAATGCTCGCCTCGTTGCGATGGGCCGCGCCTCAACCCTCACCCGGTCCGGAGAAGGGGATTGCGTCTAGGGTGACGTCGGATCAAGGGACACGCGAAGGGGAGGTGGCCGAGGCACCTGCGCGCGTGGCAAGGCGGCGCTTTCGGGTGTTGCTGGATGATTGGATCGCGGGTGGAGGGATTGAACCGCTCGCACCGGTGTGGAGAGAGCTTACTCAGGGGCAACCGGCACTGCTGAGGGCGCTGCTGCGCGATAGATCACATCCCGATCAGGCCGCGCGGGTCATCGCCGCAAGCGCAACCGAGCCGATGCTGCGCGATATCGTGCGGGTGTTGGAACCGGAGCACGCTGGATTTATCGAACGCATCGTGGACCGGCCCGACCTGTTTAAACAGGGCATGGTCAATGGAATGTCCAACCCGGAGGGTGTTAAGCACCGGCTGTGGGAGTTCACGCTGAGTTATCTATTTACCGAGCGAGGTGGTCAGTTCAACAAGCGAGCCTATATGGGTTCCTTGGTGCAGCGCATGGCGGCGCGGCACAACCTGGCAGCGGGAGCACTCGCGAACGCGCTCATCGGCATGCTCGAAGCGGTGCCCGCGCCTGACGCGCTGCAATTGGAAATGCTCACCTCTTTGCGATTCGCTGCTGCCCAGTGGCAAGACACCCAAAGGCCGCAAGGCAACGCGGTGCTTGCCGAAATCGTGGCAAGTCTTGGTTCGCCGGGTGCACTGAGCGCGAAGCGCCGCTCGCGGCTCGCCCAAGTACTCGTTCAACAATTGTCGGAGTCGCCAAGGGCGCTGCGCGATCAATTTAAGAAGATTCTGCAAGACCGGCGTGCCATCCGGCGATTGGTCGATCTGTTGCCGGAACACCTTCTGCTGCGCCTACTCTCGCTGCTCGCTCCTTCGGACTACGCGAGGGTCTTTCAATGTGCGGATCTCGTTTCCACGGCGTTTTTCATGGTTTTGAAACAGCCTCCCGCGACCGCGAAAGACGCGCCAGGTCGCAGGTCTGACGCGGTCCCTTCCAAACCCCGCTCGCGTGCGAGCGCGGAGGACAAGCGCCAGTCCGTGCATTCCGGGAAATGGCGGTTTATTTTTAATTACCTTGTCGCCGAAGGGCGAAGGTTCGATCTCGACCGATTTACGCGTCTGCTGCTTTGCGAGCTGGGCGCGCGCTTTAACGTTTCCTACAACGGTGCATGGCGCAAAGGCCTGCGGGAGCAGCTGATTCGCGCCGCAACCCCGGTGGACCGCGCCCTGGTCGAGCGCATCGCCGCCGCGCTCGGCACGCTTGGCGATTCCCGGGATAAGGCGGATCGTGGCGTTAAAACCGAAGCACGGCGCGCCCCAGTGCGCCGCGAGGAGCCCCCGGTGGAAGCGCTTGAATCGATCCAAGTGCTCAATGCCGGTCAGGTGCTTGCGGCGCCCTACATGCCGCGGCTCTTCGAAATGCTGCAATTGACCGAGCACGGCAAGTTCAAAGACGAAGGTGCTACACATCGAGCCCTCCACGTGCTGCAGTTCATGGTGGATGGTTCCACGCAAACCAGCGAAGACCAGTTGGTGCTCAATAAGATCCTCTGCGGCGTGCCGCTTGCTACCCCCGTCGAACGCGACGTGTACTTGAGCGACGCCGAAAAACAGGCCGTGGACGGATTGATCCAGGGAATGATTCAGAACTGGACCATCCTAGGTAACACTTCAGTCGGCGGATTCCGGGAGTCGTTTCTACAACGCGAGGGCAGACTGCAACGAAAGGACGACACTTGGCGGCTGCGGGTGGAGCCACGCACCTTCGACATGCTGCTCGACCGGATTCCCTGGGGTTATTCGACCATCAAACATTCGTGGATGGAACGGGTCGTCCACGTGGATTGGCGCTGATGGATACTTTGAACGCCATTCAGGCCAACGCTCAGGCCTTGCAAAACGAACTGGAATGGTTCGAACGGGTGCTACAGGCGCGTCTCGACCTTTATTTCGGGCGGCCCAGCGACATCGCCAACGTACGCGACATCGCACCGCCGGAACTCATCGGTGATGTGTCCGAATACGCCAAGCTCGTTGCGGAATTCGCGCTGGGGTTCGATGAACGGTTGGTGCTTATTTTGGCGCTCGCGCCGCATATTCGCCCGCAGGCGTTGGACACTCTGTTCGTGCGCAACAAGACGCTGGAGCGCGGCTGTACCGAATTCGGCGGCTGGAAGGGCAAGAGCCACGGTGGTTTCCTGCCCACCTGCGAAACCGCCGCATTCCTTCTCGCGGGAGAAGACCTCGCCGAGCGCTTCGATTGCACGCGATTGTTCGAGGAGGAGCACCTGTTCAATACTGCCGGCATCTTGCATGTCGAACACACCAGCGGCGACGAGCCGTTTTTCAGCGCGACGTTGCGCATCAGCGCCGAATACCTGCGCCGCCTCACCACCGGGGAAAACCGCAAGCCCGATCACGGGTTCGCGTTTCCCGCCAAACGCATCACCACGCCCCTTGGCTGGAACGATCTGGTGCTCGCGCCCGAGGTGCTGGACGAAATCGAATCGATTAACGCTTGGACCGCTCATTCACACACCATCATGCACGATTGGGGTCTTGCCAAGAACATCAAGCCGGGCTACCGCAGCCTTTTTTATGGGCCGCCGGGCACCGGCAAAACCTTGACCGCGATCTTGATCGGTCAGGCTGCCAAGGTCGATGTCTATCGGATTGACCTCTCGATGGTGGTGTCGAAGTACATCGGCGAAACAGAGAAAAATCTTGCCAGCGTGTTCGACCAGGCGCGCAACAAGCATTGGATTTTGTTTTTCGACGAAGCCGATGCGCTGTTTGGCAAGCGCACCGAGAC
>JBJXGQ010000361.1:0-6255 GCA_046160525.1 Burkholderiales bacterium | reverse complement strand
TATCCTTTCCTTGGTCATTTGAAACGGCCGGAAACTTTCTCTATCGCTTTTCCCATATCGTCCCAAACTTTCTCCGCGCCGTCCTTCATATCTTCCCAAGCATTCTCGCCGCGTTTGCCCAGTTCCTCAAGCGTCTTGTGCGCCGCCGCCCGCTTAGTCCTCAGACTCTCCAACTCGTTTTCGAAGTGGATCCGGGCATCCGCCGCCGTCTTGTGTGCTTGCGCGCTCAATTGATCGAGCTTTGCATCCCATACCTTGAGGTGTGCCTCCAACTTTTTCTGGTAGGCCTCTTTCGTCGCCATGAGCGCTCCTTTTCTAGGTTGTTAGTAAGTTACAGACAAATTGCTTGACCAGTGCGCAGCCGGACTTTTGTGTTGGTCAAAGGCTAGAAAACATAGGCCGGGTACCTACGGTGCAATGCTCAACACCAGGGCATCTATCCCGGGCGATAGGAGCAATCTGGGCGCAGAGGCTATATCTTGCCCATCAGCCAAAGAATAAGCACGATCACCAACACCAACCCAAGACCACCGCTGGGCCCATAGCCCCATCCCCGGCTGTGGGGCCAGCTTGGAATCGCGCCGAGCAGCAGCAGAACCAGAATAATGAGCAGAATTGTTCCAAGCGACATCTAATGCCTCCAAGGGGTGTGTCGTGAGAGCGCGGAATTGAAGCTTAGCTTCGCCACCCGTCACTAGTCTGTGCGCCATCGCACACAGGTCCCGGCGCCCCTCGGTTGAGCGTGCAGTGGAATCAGAAAGGCAATTCTTGCGTGGGTTAGCGTACAGACTCGCTGTTCAAGAAAAGGATATAAAAACAGCGATAGACGAACAATTACGCACCCTTTTCTCATTTCCGCCAGGAGGCATGATGAATATCGAACCGAACGCAACCCAGGGCACCGCCAAAGGCCGCAACGAAGATCCGATGAACAATCTTGATTTGGTGGCTGCCGGTGCCGGCGGCCTGCTAAAGAAAATGGCCAATTCCACCGCCGAAGGGTTCTCCTCGGTTCGTACGAAAATCGAACGCAAGCTACACGAGGCGCGATCAAGACTCGGCGATGTGCGATTCGCGGTCCTGGTAAACGCCAAGCGCTGCGCGGGAGCCACTGGAACTTATGTAAGGGAGAACCCCTGGAAATCCATGGGAATGGCGGCCGCGGCCGGACTCATCCTTGGATTCTTTCTCAAGCGCCGGTGATTCTTGTAAGGCCTTGCTATGTGCGATACCGAACAGAAACCGTCTGATTATGCGATTAGCCTTGCGCTCTCACCCGGGAGCGGATCCATGAAGCCGGTAGGGGTTGTGGTCACATCGTATCGTGCGCGGCGTGTAGCTGCGCGCGAACCATTCTTCGGGGCGCCGTGTACCGCCGTGACAGTTGTGCACAGGTCATGAAAGAGTCATTGCCACTCGTCACTGGCCGCCGTGACGGCGCGGGATATTCCTCACCCGGGCGCTCATGCCCGCGCTGCAGCGGTCCTACGATGCGAGTTGCGCGCCGGATCCTAGACCGGTTTCTAAGCATCTTTCTACCTGCTCGCCGTTACCGCTGCCGTTCGGCCGGGTGCGGTTGGGAAGGGAGTCTGCTTACGACGCGGCATGTTCGGGAGAGCTGGGAGCGCCAGGAGCCGTACTACGGAGCCAGCGGGCAGATCGATCGGACATGGATGGGCGTCACGCCTTCACGCAAAGCGCCTGGTGAACAACCGGGTTCACTGCAATCTCGCCGTGAGCACAGTGGCGATTCTCATGTTTAGCCCAAAGCCATGCTAGAGAGCGCTCAAGCCGTGAACGATTTTCGCAGCCAGGTTCTTCTTGTCGAGGACGATTCGGATAATGCGAGAATTATCCGGGAGGCGCTCGAGGGCAAGGGGAAGAGCTCGTTTCGTGTTCAATGGGTAACGCGGCTCTCCGATGCGCTTGAACGCCTGAACAAGGAAGATATCGAGGTGGTCTTGCTTCACCTTGCGCCCTCCGGCGGGCAGGGCACCGAGGCATTCGATCAGGTGCACCAGGCTGCGCCGCATGCCCTGATCCTGGACTTGAGCGCGGTGAGCGATGATGAAAGCGCGCGCCAAGCCGCACGGCGGGGCGCGCAAAACTATCTGTCCAAAGATCAAGCCGGCTCTTACTGGTTGCCCAGTGCCTTGAGTTACGCCATCGAGCGCAAGGCGGCCGAAGAGGCCTTGTTCGAGGAAAGGGAGCGCGCCCAGGTTACGCTGGATTCCATTGGTGACGCCGTCGTGGCGACCGACATCCAGGGTTACGTGACCTACCTGAACCGGGTGGCGGAGAGGTTGACCGGCTGGGGTCGTGAGGACGCAATGGGGCGCCCCCTTGCGGAGGTGTTCAAGATCATCGACGGCGCGACACGCCGGCCGGCGGCCAATCCAGGGCAGCGCGCCATTGAGGAAAACGGAACCGTGGAGTTGGCCGCGAATTCTGTATTGGTCCGCCGCGACGGATTCGAGTGCGCGATCGAGGATTCCGCAGCTCCCATCCACGGCCGGGACGGCCGCGTCGCCGGCGCGGTGATCATCTTCCACGACGTGAGCCAATCGCGCGCCACGGCGCGGAAGATGACCTATTTGGCCCAGCACGACTTTCTCACCGGCTTGCCCAATCGCGTGCTACTGACAGAACGGCTCTCCCAGGCGATCGGGCAGGCAAACCGGCACCGCAAGCAGGTCGCGTTGCTGTTCCTGGACCTGGATAATTTCAAACACATCAACGACTCCCTGGGGCATGCGATCGGCGACCAGTTGCTACGCTCGGTTACGCAGCGCCTGAGTGCGTGTGTGCGCACTACCGATACGGTTTGCCGCCAGGGAGGCGACGAGTTCGTGATACTACTCACCGAAATCGAGAAGCGGCGAGATGCCGCTCATGTTGCCAAGAAACTGCACGCCATTCTGGCCCGCCCGCACTTTATCGGCGGACACGAACTGCATGTCACCGTGAGCGCGGGCATCAGCGTGTACCCCGATGACGGCCACGACGCGGACACCGTGATGCACAATGCGGACACCGCGATGTATCACGCCAAGGCAGGCGGTGGCAACACTCACCAGTTCTTCAGGGCAAACATGAAGGCCGGCGCGGTACGCCGTCTAGCGGTCGACCGGGGACTACGCCACGCCCTTAAGCGCGAAGAATTCCTGCTGCACTACCAGCCACAGATCGATCGTGCTTCAGGCGCGATGACGCGCGCCGAGGCGCTCATTCGCTGGCGGGATCCGGGTCACGGACTCCTCTACCCAGCGCAGTTTGTGCCGGTCGCGGAAGAGTGCGGACTCATCGTGCCGATTGGCCAGTGGGTGATGCGCGAAGCCTGCGCACAAGTCCGGTCCTGGCTCGATGCGGGCCTTCCGGCGGTTCCCGTGGCCGTCAACATTTCCGCGGTGGAGTTCAGGCACAAGCGCTTTCTCGAAAGTGTTGCGCGGATTTTGAAGGAGACCGGCTTGGCGCCGGGGTATCTCGAACTGGAGATAACTGAAGGTATTCTCATGCACGACGCGCAATCCTCGGCGTCGTTGCTTAAAGCACTCAAGGCCATGGGCGTGCGGCTTGCCATCGATGACTTCGGTACGGGCTATTCGAGCTTGAGTTATCTGAAACGCTTCCCCATGGATACCCTGAAGATCGACCAATCGTTCATGCAAGACATCGCCAGCGACACGCCCGGTGCCACCATCGTCGGCGCGGTCATCGCAATGGGGAGAAAACTCAAGCAGCGGGTCGTTGCCGAGGGAGTGGAAACGCCTGACCAACTCGCCTTCCTGCAAAAAGAGCAATGTGGAGAGGGGCAAGGCTTTCAGTTCAGTCATCCGTTGCCCGCCGAGGACTTCAAGCGGTTGTTCGGCACCGCGCAGGCCGCGGCGATGGTGGATGCCTGAGCCCGTTGTGCCGGGAGGAAACCCGTGTCTCGTGAGTACGCCGGTGATGTGGTGCTTGCCCCGTCCCATTGGCTTGGGCGTCTGAAGATCGTCCTGACCGAGTCGGTGAGTTCCTGGATCGATCACCGGGCCGCCAGCAAAGGCGCAGCCCTTGCCTTCTACACCTTGTTCTCCATGACGCCCATCTTGTTGCTGGCCATCGCCGTGGCCGGCTATGTCTTTGGCGCCGAGGCCGCCCAGAGTGAGATCGCTGCCCAAGTGCAAGGCCTCGTGGGACCCAATGGCGCGCAGGCGATCCAGGCATTGCTAGCGGCCGCGCGAGATCCCACCTCGGGCCTGGTCGCGACATTTGTGGCAAGCGTCCTGCTGCTGCTGGGCGCCAGTAGCGTCTTCGCCGAGTTGAAGGGCAGCCTGGATGAACTGTGGGGTGCCGAAAAGTCTTCCCGCTCGGCCTTCAGCGTGCTCTTGAGAACCCGGCTGTTGTCCGTTGGTTTGGTGTTGGGGCTGGCTTTCCTGCTTCTCGTTTCTCTGGTCGTTAGCGCCGCGCTCGCCTTGCTGGAAGGTTACGCGGACAATGTCTGGGGTGGTTCCGCGGCGATTCTCGCAATCGCCTCCTCGCTTATTTCCTTCGGCGTCATCGCCTGCATGTTCGCGGTTATCTACAAGACGCTACCCGAAGCTCCGCTATCGTGGCACGATGTGTGGGCCGGTGCCGCCTTTACGGCGGGGCTATTTAGCTTGGGAAAATATCTGATCGGGTTGTATTTGGGTGGCAGCGGCGTGGCATCGGGCTTTGGCGCCGCCGGATCGGTGATCGCGTTGCTGCTATGGGTGTACTACTCGGCGCAAATATTCTTTTTTGGGGCCGAGTTCACACGCCAGTACGCGCTGTGGTTCGGCAGCCTGCGGGGGATGCGCGTCCAGGAAATGCATCGCCTCGCCGCGCGCGAGACAGGGGAGCACAAATCATAACTCCCGAAGCGGAGCTTGCCGCAAGCCGCCAATCTGACGCCGATCCTGCACCAAGTGTACCGGTACCGGCCATCTTAACGTCCGAGGGCGGGCGCAGCTTGGCACTTGTCGTTCTTGCGACGCTCGCCGTCGTCTTCGCGTTGGACTGGGCGCAGAGCTTCTTCATTTCCTTGCTGCTGGGAATCCTCTTCGCTTACACCCTGGCTCCCCCTGTCGCGGGCTTAGAGCGGATCGGAATCCCGCGGGTGCTGGGAACCAGTATGGTTATGGTAGGTGTCGTGTGCGCGCTCGCCCTGGGGACCTACTCGTTGCGCGGGCAGATGCAGACGATACTCGGCCAGGTGCCCGAAGCGGTGAGCAAGTTGTCGGCCGGTGTCGCCAGCCTGCGCGAGGGCCAAACCAGTACCATTCAAAAGGTGCAAACCGCCGCGATCGAAATCGAGAAGGCGACGAGCCAGGCGGCGGGCGTGGCTTCCACCCCGAAACAGCCGGTGACGCGGGTCATCGTCGATTCGCCTGGCTTCAAGTTGGGGAACTTCCTTTGGGCGGGTTCCATGGGCGCCGCGGGAGCGGCTAGCCAGGCGGCCATGGTGCTCTTCTTGACTTTCTTTCTCCTGCTGTCCGGCGACACTTACAAGAGAAAGTTTGTACGGCTCACGGGGCCCTCGCTCTCGAACAGGAAGATCACCGTGCACATCCTTGACGACATCAACCGGTCCATCCAGCGCTATATGTTCATGCTTTTGGTGACCAACGTTTTGGCCGGGTTGCTTACCTGGATCGCGTTGCGCTGGACCGGCCTGGAGAACGCGGGCGCCTGGGCAGTGGCCGCGGGTCTGCTGCGCCTCATCCCATACCTCGGCCCGGCTGTGACCGCCGCGGGCATCGGCATGGCTGCCTACATGCAGTTCGATGCGATATCGATGGCGCTGCTAACCGCCGGAGCTTCGCTTGCGATTGCCACGGTCGTCGGGACCTTCGTCACCACCTGGATGACGGGGAGGATCGCCAGGATGAATACGGCGGCGGTGTTCATCTCGCTGCTGTTTTGGACGTGGCTGTGGGGTGTCTGGGGAATGCTGCTGAGCATCCCGATCACGTTCATGGTGAAAGTGGTGGGTCAGTATGTCGAGCGGCTTCAGCCGGTGGCGGAATTGCTGGGAGACTAGATCGGCTCCGCCGGCTTAGATTCTCGGAGGTTCCGGTTCCTGGAAAGGGCTGCCCGAATCGATCGCCGCAGCCGCGGGAATTCCCGCGGCGGGTAGATCGCTAGACCCGCCGGCTTGGACGGAGGGATTCTTCGCGGCCGCAGAAAACGCACCTGAAACAGCACGGACACGCGCAATGAGCTGCATCGCCCAAGCCAAGATTCTCTTGTAAG
>JBJXGQ010000360.1:0-7683 GCA_046160525.1 Burkholderiales bacterium | reverse complement strand
AACGTGACCGCCGAACTCGGAGGCACCGTAACATCGGGCGGTAATGTTCTGGTGAGCGCGGATCTCAACGCGCCAGCCAATTCCACCGGCGCCGCGTCGGGTTCCGGCAGCGGCATCCTGGCGCCGGTCAAGCAGTTTCTTCCGAGCGAACTGGTCAGCAGTGCGGTGTCGGTAACCATGTCCGCGATCCTGGGCGCGGTGGGCACCGGCAAGTCCGCCAGTCCGACCTCCTCGGAGAAATTCGGGCTGGCCGCTTCCTTCTTGTACCTGGACCAGCAGAACAATGCCGTGGCGAGCATCGGGCCCCAGGCCGATGTCTCGGCGGCGGGGAAGGTGGATGTCAGCGCGCACATCAAGGATGTACTCACCTACAAGGCCTCCGCTTCCGTGGACCAGAGCAAGCTGGGCGATGGTTCGGATGCTTCCTCCAAAGCCAAGGAAAGGGCGCTTGCCGCCGCCGTCGCGGTTGTTGATCTGGAAAACCATACCCAGGCCTCCATCGGCGATGGCGCCGTTGTCGATGCGGGCAATGCGATCATCGTGAGCGCCCACAGCGATGTGCCGGTGCCCTATGAAGCCTGGGGAGATTGGTCAACGGTCACCGATTTCAAGAGCGGCCTGGAAAAACTGGAAGCCCTGCTGGGTTCGGCAACTTACTCCACCATCACGGGCTGGACCCAGTCCTTCGCGGAATCGGACAAGCTGGGGCTCGCCGGTTCCTTCAACGTCTTTACACTGGACAACCAGGCGGACGCCTGGATCGGTAATGGCGCCCGCATCAACACGCGTTTGGCGGGAGCGCAGAATTCCCTCGCGCCGCGCGATGTCACCGTCTCCGCGCTCGCCACCCAGGGCATCATCAGCCTAGGCGGCGTATTCGGTTTCAAGCTCGCCGGTGTTGATTCCCAGAACACCGGCATCGGTGGTGCGCTAGTGCTGCTCGATTTCAGCGATGGTGCGCACGCGAGCGTGGGCCGTCGCGCCATCGTGCAAGGCAATGACGTGCTCATCGAAGCACGCAGCGAGAGCGACAACATCACCATTGCCGAGGCCGGCGGAAAATCCGCCAAGGGCACGGCCTTCAACGCCAGCATTGCCCTGGTCGGTGTCACTAACTCGACCACGGCGCTGGTGGATGGCAGCGCCGTCATTTCCGCCGCCGGAAAACTCGATGTCCGGGCCACGGACGAGACGCGCACCATCACCGCCGCCGGCGGTTTTTCCAAGGGCGAGAACGCCATCGGGCTGGCGGTTGCGGTGAACGAAGTGGAGCGCGACACGCGCGCCGGGGTCTTTGCCACGAGTTCTCTGCCACCCGTTACATTGTCCCTGGCTGGCGCACAGATTGGCGCGGACGGAAAAATCACCCTGGCGCCAGGCGCGGTGGCGGTGGCCGGACAAGCCGTGATCTTCGATGCGGGCACGGGCAGCAGTATCGGCGGGCTGGCCGATGACGCGGTGCACTACGTCATCGTGCCTGATGCGGATCATCCCAACGTGATCCAACTCGCGGCGGCGCCAGCGGATGCGCTCAATCGCGTGGCGGTGACCGGACTGGGCAGTGCGCAGGGCCCGGCTCTGGCCCTTTCTTCCACTGGCGCGCTGGGGTCGGGTCTTGGCTTGTCGGTGCGTTCGCAAAGCGAGGGCGTGCTAGACGCCGTTTCCGTCGCCGGCTCCTTTGCGCAGGACGGCAAGGAACCCGCCCCGGTCGCCGGAGAGAGCGCCAGCGCGCGCATGGACAAGCTCGCTGCCTTCGGCGCCAAGGCGCAAGGCCGTCACGGCATCGCGTTCTCGGGGGACGCCTCGGTGAACGATGTTGCCGATGTGACGCAAGCCAGCCTCGCGGGCGTGCGAATGGTGCGGGCCCCTTCACTGGATGTCACGGCTTCCAACTCCACCGATGTTCTCGCCGTGGCCGGTGCCGTGGCGATCAGCACCGCCAAGGGCAAGGTGCCAGGCATTGCAGGCTCCTACTCCCAGAACGACATGGCCAATGTCACGCAGGCATTCGTGCGCAATTCCACCGTGGAAGCGGGCGGCGCCGTGAATATCTCCGCGAGCACGGCCGGTGATATCCAGGCGTGGACCGTGGGTGTGGCGGTGTCCACGCGCCACTCCGGCGTGGTGGGGTCCGTGTCCATCAACTCGGTGGGCAACGATACCTCCGCTTTCATCGACGGGCAGTCCGGTGTGCGCAGCGGCGGCACCTCCCTCAGCGCCGTGGACGGCGCTTCCATTTTTGCATTGGCGGGTTCCCTCGATTACGCCGGCGACAAGGGCGCGGGTTTCGGCGCGTCGGTGGCGATCAACGAAATCGGTAACACGACCGACGCCCACGTGGCGCAGTCCGACGTGGAAGCGACCACCGGCGGCGTGAGCGTTTCGCAGCAGGCGGATCAGGACATCCGAGCGGTGGCGATTTCGGCGGGCGCCAGTACGGGCGGTCTGGCGGCGAACTTCGCGGTGTCCGTCAACACCATCGAGAGCACGGATACGGCCCATGTCACGGGAAAGCGCGCCGATGGCATTCAGTCCAAGACCGGCGTCGCAGTGTCGGCGGAGGATTCGTCATCGATCCTCGCCATTGGCGGCGGTCTCGCGGTCTCCACTAAATCCGGGGGCGTTGGCGGCTCCGGCGCCTTCAGTCTGATCGAGAACAACGTGTCGGCCTACCTGAGCGACACGCAAGTCAAATCGAGCACAGGCTCGGTCACCGTGGCGGCGAAGGCGGACGACGCCATCACCACCATCGGTATCGGCTTCGGTGGCGGCAAGGCGGTGGGCATCGCCGGCTCCGTGGCGGTCAACAAGATCAACACCACCACCGAGGCCTACCTGAATCACGCCACCGTGACGGCTGGCGACAGCGTCGCGGTGACGGCGGATGCGGAGTTCGATCTTGCCACCTACGGCGGCGCACTGGGTGTGGGGTTCAGCACCGCGGGCATCGGCGGCACGGTGGCGGTCAATCTTTTGGGCGGCGATACGCGCGCCTATATCACCGGCGGCTCGGCGGTGGATGCCGCGGGCAACGACACGGTTGCCCTCATCACCCAGGACGCGAATGGCAATGGCTCGCGCCAGGCCCAGGGCGTTGCCGTAGTGGCGCGCACGCACCACAACGCGGAGACTTGGGCCATCTCGGGCGGGTTCAGCAACGGGTTCGGCTTGGGATTGACCGGAAGCGGGAATCAAGCGAACGGGGAAACGATCGCTTACATCAGCGGTAATTCGGCCATCAACAAGAATGGCGCGATTACGGCGAATGCGGCGCAGGATGTTAGCGTCGAAGCCTTCACCAGTACAAACTTTGAAAGCTATCTGGGCGGCATCGGGATCGGCATGGGCAGCGCGGGGGTGGGCGTCACCGTTGGCGTGGGGTTGATCGATACCACGACCCGGGCCTACGTGGACAGTGCGCAGATCCGTGCCAAGGATGACGTCAGCGTCGGTACTTATTCCTCGGAAGCGGCGAAATCCGTTGGCATTGCGGCGGCGGCTGGAGGATCGGGCGCGCTTGCGGGAACCGTGTTCGTGACGAAGATCGACGGCACTAGCGAGGCCTACATTCGCAATACCGACACCGCCGATGCCGGCGGCGACTTGACGGTGCGCGCCGAGGATCATGTGTATCTGGGACGCAATGGCAGCGCGGGCGTTCTCGCCGGCGCGGGCGCGGTGAGCGGCGGCGCCGCGGCCGGGGCGGCGGTCTCGGCGGTCACCGTGACCAACACCACGCGCGCCTACATCGCCGATGCGCAGACCGATGCACTGGGCGCAACACGGGTTCAAGCGGTGGCCACGCAAGAAGCCAACAGTGGCGTCATGGGGATCACGCTCTCGCAATGGTTCGGCGCGGGCGCTTCCGTGGTGGTCAACAATTTCGCGACCACTACCGAGGCGTACATCAGCGAGACGTCAGGCACCACGAAGATCAACGCGGATACCGCCTTGGTCACCAGCGCACAGAACGTTGAGGTTTCCGCCTCCAACACCACCACCCTGGACACGCAGATTCTTGCCGTGTCGGGCGCCTTCGTGGGCATCGGCGCCAGTGTGGATGTCACCACTTTGCGCAACGACGTGCGCGCCTCGATAGGGGCGGGCGCTGAAGTGAACGCCAAGGGCAATGTGGACGTGAGTGCCAGTTCCACACGAGAAATCGATTCCATGGTGGTCGCTTTCGGCGGCGGCGTTGTGGGAGTGCAAGGCGCCGTCGCCCTGGTGAGCGTGGGCGCGGCCATGACCGCGGAGGAAGCCGCCAACACGAAAGATACGGTGGACGGCCAGGCCCAGATTGCCCACGAGCAGATGAAGTTGCCTGGCACGGCACAGGAGTATTCCGTGGGCGCGATGTTCGATGCCACTGCGATTCCCGGTGGTACGCGCGCCTCCACCGGCGATGGCGCCAAGGTCAGCGCCGGTGGAAATATCTCAGTGCATGCACTGGATAAAATCGAAGTCGATCTCACCCAAGGCGCGGGCGTGGCGGGCGCGGCCGGGTTTGGAGCTTCCGTCGGCATCGCCACGCTCAAGCCCTATGTGCAGGCCTACGCCGGCGAGAACGCAACCTTGTCCGCCGGTGGCACCATCGGCATCAGCGCCGAAGCCGCCATCGTGAATTCCAACGTCGGTGCCTACATTGCCGGCATCGGAGGCGTCGCGTTGGTGCAGTCGGTTGCCATCATCGATTCGGAAGCGACGGTGGAAGCCTATCTGGGCAAATCGGCCAAGGTGTCCGATGCGGATTCCGTCACGGTCAGCGCCACGCGCACCAACAACCAGGAGGCGAACGCCTACGGCGTGAGCGTGGGGGGCAGTGGTGCCTTCGGCGGTTCGGCCGCCAAATCGAGCACGGGAGGCAACACTACCGCGCTCGTGGACGACGGCGCGGACCTAGCGAAGGCCGGTGCGCTCAACGTGATCGCGAACAATACCTACGCTGGGAACTTCGCCAATTCCGCCAAGGCCGTCGCCGGGGCGGGGGGCGGGCTGCTGGGCGCTAGCGGAGCCTTGGCAACCGCCGAATCTTCCGGCAACGTGGTGGCAGCGACTGGCGAGGGCATCAAGCTGCCCATGGGCAGCGTCATCATCGCGGCAGGGCGCGAGAGTTTGCAGAAGTCCGAAGGACTCGGCGTCACCGTAGGCGGCACGCTCGCCATCGGCGTGACCATCACCCGCTCGGAATCCTCCGGCCAAACCAGTGCGGAGCTGGGCGGCGATGCGATCACCGGCAAAACGCGCGAAGGCGACTTGCTGGTCACGGCACTGGCCACGGATTCCAACGAGGCCAAATCCGTTGCCGGTTCGGGCGGTGCGGTGGCCGGCAACGGCGCCGAAGCGAGCACTGAGGACAACTCGCAAGTTTACGCGGGCATCGGCGCGGATACGGGCACCACTAACACGCTGTACAGCGGCGCCGTGACCGTGCAAGCTCTGCACAAGAGCCACTACGGCGGCGAGGCCAATTCGGTTAACGCCGCGCTAGTGGGTGCCAGTGGTGCCTTCGTGCACAACGATATCGCCTCCGGCGCGCAGGTTCGCATTGGTAATGACGTGCACATTGCCGCCACGCGTGGCATACGCTCGGTGGCGCGCAACGAATTCGCTTCCAGCCTGGCAAGCGATAGCGCCTCGGGCGCCGCGGGCGGTGTACTCGTGGGCAGTGCCGCCGTCAGCCGTACGGATATTCACGGCGACGCCGAGGTGCTGGTCGGTACCGGCGTTGGCTTGCGCTCCGGCACGGACCCGGTGCAGCAGCCGGGCGGCATCCTGATCGAGGCGTCCACGGGCGTGGCGGCGGCCGACCAGGTCAAGCTCACCACCGGCGGCTTGATTGCGGGCGCGGGCACCGAATCCAGCATCGATGTGATCACGCGCAATAACGTGATGATCGGCGGCCAGAGCACTTTCGACAGCCTGGGCAACATCGGGATTGGCACTTACACGCAAGCCTCCGCCTCGGCCACATCGCTGGTCAACACCTGGGGACTGGCCGGCGTGGGGATTGCCCATGCCACCGCCAACGTCACCGCGTCGGAAAACGTTTCCATCGGGGCGGGCGCGGTGATCACGGGCTTTGGCAACGTCAACGTGACGGCGGGCGACGATCCCCTCGGTATATCCGGCGGCGTGCTCTCGGCCAGCGCCAATGCCCAGGGCTACGTGCGTGGCCTGATCGCCATTCCCGTGTCCTACGCCAATACCACGGTCACCGGAAATTCCCTGCTGGACATCGATGCGGATGCCAAGATCCGTAGCGCGCAGAACGTGACCATCGGTGCCTACAACGGCGCCGTTTCCTCCAATGCCAATGGCGAGGCGCACGGCTATCAATTGGGCTTCATCCCGACCAACATCGGCAACTCCGGTGATGGTGCTCGCACGCACACCAGCGCGCAAGTGGTCCAGGACGGTGAGGTGGTGGCGGGCTTCTATCACACGCTGAACATCACGATTCCCGATTGCCCCGTGGGAGCGGCGGACTGTGCAGTGAACGCGGCACCCGGAGGGGCGCCCTTCACCAGCGAGTACGACAAGCAGTTCAACACGCCAGCCTTCATCGCCCAACATTTCAGCGGACCCGGCGCGGCGCTCATCGCATCGGGAACGTCTTCCTCGCCGGTGGGTGCCGTGACCTTGGGCACCTTGTTCGCCGCCGGCGGCACGGTGACGGTCAACGCCAATGCGTTGTCCGGCAGCGGCAGCATCGCGGCCTACGGCGGACCGAGCATCACGGTGGACAACCAGAGTTCCAACTATCTGGTGATGGGCAACGTGCTCATTCCCAACACGCCCGGCGGGCGCGTGCAGTTCACGGGTGCTGCCGGGCGCAACACCCCATGGGGCGGCAGCATCCAGGAAGTGAGGAAGGACGTGCCGGGCAGCATCAGCATTCACAACAGCCATGCGGGGCCGGTGGGCAATTCGAATTACGGTCCCGCGCTTTTCCTCACGGGTGATATCGCCAACATTGCTGGCTCGGTCAATGTCGTGAACGATTACGGTTCGCTGGGCCAGGCCGCCACGATTTTTGGCAAGGACGTGACGGTCAAGGCGCCCGAAGGCGTGGCGGTCATCGAATTGCCCGATCCCAAGGCCTATTACGCCGGCGGCAACCCCTATTCGGAATGGAACAATTCGGTGTTCTGGCCGGGCGGTAATCCCGCGACTGCCGGCACTCCCAATGCGAACACGGCCTTTACCGACATGTACGGCACGGGTGTGTGGACACAGGCGCCACGCAATTACACGGACCGCTACTATTTCTCCTACGCCGACTGCTCGGGTGGCGACTGCTACATGAACGTGATCCAGCCCACCGCGTCGCGCGCTACGGCCTTCTCGAGCTACGCCAGCGCTGACTTGAGCGGCAGCCTGAGAAGCTCAGCGATTTATGGCGGCCGGGTGCTGATCAAGGCCAAGTACATCGACATCAATGGCGGCATCACCATCGGCCCGGATACCGATTGGTCGGTGAACCTGCCCGCCTCCATGATGAATCCGGTGCGTATCGGTGCATTTGGCAACATCACCGGCGGCGGTGAAATCGCGATCGCGGACTGATTTTAACCGCATGTTGCGAAGAAAAATGATAAATCATAGCATATTTCGACTTAGCCACTCCATCCAAACCTCGCCCCCCGATGTTGTTCCCCCCGAGGTTGTTGTACCTCTCCCAGG
>JBJXGQ010000359.1:0-4240 GCA_046160525.1 Burkholderiales bacterium | reverse complement strand
GGGCGATCCCGGCCTCGCGGCCCATCCGAACTACGCCAATGCCGATCTAAGATCCACGCACCGGGCCGCATTGAATCAAGCCATCTCGGCGCATACCCAGCGTTATAGCGCGAAGGAACTCATCGCGTTGCTCAACAAGGCCGGTGTGCCCTGCGGGCCCATCTACAAAATGGATGAAGTGTTCGCAGATCCGCAAGTGCGGCACTTAGGCATGGCGGTACCCGTTCCAACACCGGAGGGCGGCGAGATCTCCTTGGTGGCGCCCGCCGTCAAGCTATCGCGTACGCCCGCGAAGATGAAGCGCGCCATGGGCAGCGCTGGGGAACACAACAATGAAGTTCTGCGCGAATTGGGTTACAGCGATAGCGAAATTACCGCGCTCGCAACCGGCAAGGTCATTTAAGGAAAACGATGAATACCGATACGATAAGCAAGGGAAAACTAAGAGTCGAACGCGACGGCGCCGTCGGGCGCATGGTGTTGGACAACGTGGAGCGGCGCAACGCCGTCAACGGAGATATGTGGCGCGCTATTCCTGAAGCGGTGAAGGAGTTCGTCGCCGATCCGGCCGTTCGTTGCATAGTCCTGAGAGGGGAGGGCACCACGGCGTTCGCCGCGGGAGCCGACATCTCCGAGTTCGAGAAAAACCGCGCGACCAAAGATAACGTCAAGACTTACGAAGGCTGGACCGAAGCCGCGCACCATGCCATCGAGACTTCGCCCAAGCCGGTGATCGCATTGATCCATGGCTTTTGCGTCGGCGGCGGCATGGCGCTGGCCCTCTCGTGCGATCTGCGTTACTGCGCCGACAACAGCCAATTCGCCGTCCCCGCCGCACGCCTTGGGTTGGGTTATGGCGTACACGGCCACAACCGCTTGGTCGCGACAGTAGGCCAAGCCGCCGCCAGAGAAATCATGTACAGCGCCCGCCGCTACAGCGCGCAAGAGGCATTCGGAATGGGGCTGGTGAACCGCGTGCTGCCCAGCGCTGAACTTGATGAGTACGTGCGCAAAATGGCGAGCGACCTCGCCTCCAACGCACCGCTGACCATGGCCACCTCCAAGACCATCATCAACGAATTGATCGAAGCGAAGGGAGACTTCGCCGAAGCGCAACGCATGATCGCCCGTTGCATGGGGAGCGAGGATTACATCGAGGGAAGGCGCGCCTTCATGGAGAAACGCAAGCCGGCGTTCAAGGGTAAATAGGTTGCGGGGTTCGGTGTACGGCGAAGCTAACGGCACGTGTAAGAACCCTATGACCCGCAAGCGTATCCCTTCCAGAGAGGCGAGTTTACTGGCTGAACATATTGCGCAATCGATCCTGCTAGTTCGCGGCCAGAAGGTGATGCTCGATTCCGATCTAGCTGCGTTGTACGAGGTTGAGACACGCGTGCTGGTGCAAGCGGTGAAGCGTAACTTTGAACGTTTCCCCCAAGACTTCATGTTTCAACTCACTGACGGAGAGGTTGAAGACTTGAGATCACAAATTGTGATCTCAAGTTCGGCATCCCCGAACCGCTGGGGCGGGCGGCGCTATGCCCCCTACGTCTTCACTGAACAGGGTGTAGCGATGCTCTCCTCGGTGCTCAACAGCCCGCGCGCAATCGCGGTCAATATAGAAATCATGCGAGCCTTCGTCAGGCTCCGCGAGATAATCGCGACCAACAAGGAGCTGGCGGGCAAGTTTCAGGACCTGGAGCGCAAGCTTGCTACCCATGATCAGGCGATCGCCGGGATTCTCGACGCCATTCGCCAGCTTATGACCACTCCTGGGAAGAAGAACCGCCCCATTGGATTCATCACTCCAAAGGAATGATCAAACACACCACGCCAGATACCGCTTCCCAGCGCCGCGCAACGTTAAGAGCCGTGCTGAACCCCGGGCTGGTGATTGCGCCCGGCGTATTCGATGGCATTTCCGCTCGCCTCACCGACCGCATGGGTTTCACCGCTTTATACATGACCGGCTACGGAACCGTCGCTTCCGCCTTCGGCTTGCCTTACACCCAGATGGAAGAGCGTGCGCGAACCATCGCGGGCATCACCAGCACCCCTCTCATCGCTCACGCCGATACTGGCTACGGCGGCTTGCTCAATGTTCAGTGCACCGTACGTGGTTACGAAGCCGCGGGTATTTGCGCGATTCAACTGGAAGACCAGGAGTTCCCAAAAAAATGCGGCCATATGCTGGGCCGCCGCGTGGTACCTGTGGGGGACATGATTGCCAAGGTGCGCGTAGCCATGGAAAAAGCTTTCGCCGGTCTGAAGGAGAAACGTTCAAGCGCCGAACCGGCGGTGCCCGTCCACGAATTCCAAGCCATGAGCCGCTTGATGGGGTTCGGCGATGTCAGTGCTTTCGATAGGAAATATCGCGGCGAATAGTCTTCACTTTGACCAGCGGTGGTCTTTTCACACGTTGTCCTGGGTCTTACAGCGCCCCGGCAATCGCTCTCCCAACATCCTCCGTATTCGCCTTGCCGCCAAGATCCGGCGTACGCGGGCCGTCCAGCAAACACTTTTCCAGCGACTTCATGATCGCTGCGGCGGCTTGAGGGTGGCCTAGATGTTCCAGCATCATCGCGCCGGACCATATCTGTCCGATGGGATTGGCGGTCTTCTTGCCGTAGATGTCGGGGGCCGAGCCATGTACGGGTTCGAACAAAGAGGGCGCGGTGCTTTCCGGGTTGATGTTGGCCGAAGGTGCGATGCCAATGGTTCCCGCCGTCGCCGGGCCAATGTCGGAGATGATGTCGCCGAACAAGTTGGAGGCCACGATGACGTCGAAGCGCTGCGGGTTGAGCACCAGTTGAATGGTGAGACCGTCGATGTGATATTGGTCCGTGCTGACACTGGGATAGTTGGCGGACATGGCTTTGAAGCGCTCGTCCCAGTAGGGCATGGTGATGGAGATACCGTTCGACTTGGTGGCCGATGTCACTTTCTTGCGCGCGCGCTTCATCGCTAGCTCGAAGGCGAATTTCATGATGCGGTCCACGCCCTTGCGGGTGAAGGTGGATTGCTGCATGGCCATTTCGCGGTCCGTGCCTTCGAACATGCGCCCGCCCACGGCGGAGTATTCGCCCTCGGTGTTTTCGCGCACCACGTAGTAATCGATGTCGCCCACCTTGCGATTGGCCAGAGGGCAGGCGATGCCGGGCATCAAGCGCACGGGCCGCAGATTCACGTACTGGTCAAAGTACTTGCGAAAGTTCATGAGCGAACCCCACAGCGAAACGTGATCGGGCACTTTCGCGGGCCATCCCGTGGCGCCGAAGTAGATGCAATCGTGGCCGCCGGTCTTGTCGCGCCAATCGGGCGGCATCCACCAACCATGTTTTTCGTAGTTGTCGCAACTCCAATCGAAATGATCGAAGGTGAGCGCCACCCCGAATTTGCGCGCGGCGGCTTCCACTACCCGAACGCCCTCGGGCATGACTTCCTTGCCGATGCCATCACCGGCGATGACTGCGATTCTCTTCATTTATATCTTTCCACTGTGGTCTAAAAGTACAAAAGGCGGAGCAGACTTTGCTCCGCCTTTATTGGGTGCTTACCTTGCCGCTACAGCAACCCCTTCGCGGCTTGCATGGCTGCTTCCATGTCGGGCAAAGCGGTGACTTCCGGGACGACTTGCAGGTAGCGCACGATGTTGTCTTTGTCGGTGACGATGACCGCGCGAGCCAGCAGACCCAGCGGCTCGATCATCAGGCCGTTGTGGTTGCCGAACTCCCGGCCCTTGTAGTCGGACAGGAAGGTAATGTTCTTGATCTTGGCTTCCTTGGCGAAGCGAGATTGCGCGAAGGGCAGGTCCATGCTGACGGTCACGAGTTCGACGCTCTTGTCCAGCCCGCCATTTTTCTCGGAAAGCCAATGCGTCTGCTTGTCGCATGTGGGAGTATCCAGCGAGGGCACCACGCTGATGATGCGAACTTTCCCGGTTGCGGCGCCGAGGTCGACGGGCTGGAGGTTATTCGCGGAAAGCATGGCGGCGGGAAGCGGCTTACCCACTTCCACGGCACCCGAGCCGGCCAGGGGAAGCGCACCGCCTTTCATGGTGATGTTGCTTCCCGACCCCGCCTTGACGCTGCCTTTGTCCACGGGAAGATCGGCTTGTACCTGGTTCGTTCCTTGGCTTGCGCAGCCGGCGAGCATCGCCGTCACGGCCATTATTGCGAGTGTTTGTTTCATCATGGTCTCCTGGTTTGGTGTTTCGGCATCGCATCGCGCCGGCATGTTT
>JBJXGQ010000358.1:0-3050 GCA_046160525.1 Burkholderiales bacterium | reverse complement strand
CTACTCTCCCAGCGCCTGCGACAGACGAGTGCCACACTGCTCCATTACATGGAGCGTTGAGGCGGGGGCTTGAGACTGGGGACTTGGGACTAGTAGAGCCAGCCCCCAGCCCCCAGCCCCCAGCCCCCAGCCCCCAGCCCCCAGCCCCTAGCCAATGGATATCCTCTTCCTTCTGATCCCTCTGGCGGTGGCGCTGGTATTTCTGACCGGCGCCGTCTTCTGGTGGTCGGTCAAGTCAGGACAGTTCGACGATCTGGAAGGGCCGGGTTTTCGTGTGATTCAAGACGATGACCGCTAGTCACCTTGCCTCGTGTGCGTAGGCGATACGGTACAACACGGGCAGTACCAGCAGTGTAAGCGCGGTCGAAGACAGAATTCCGCCGATCACGACCGTGGCCAGCGGCCGTTGCACTTCGGCGCCGGTTCCCATTGCCAAGGCCATGGGCACGAATCCCAAGGCGGCTACCAGTGCCGTCATCAACACCGGGCGCAGTCTGGTGAGCGCTCCCGTACGAATGGCCTCATCCAAAGGCTGGCCTTCCTCCCGCAAGCCGCGAATGAAGGACACCATCACCAGCCCGTTCAGTACCGCGACGCCGGACAAGGCGATGAAGCCCACGCCCGCGGAGATGGAGAAAGGGATATCCCGCATCCACAGGGCGAGGATTCCCCCTGTCAATGCGAAAGGAACACCGGTGAACACCAGTAACCCATCGCGAAAGTTTCCGAACATCGCGTAGAGCAGGATGAATATCAACCCAAGCGCGATGGGCACGACGACTTGGAGACGCTGGGCCGCCGAGATCAACTGTTCGAATTGCCCGCCCCAGGCGATCCAGTAGGCCTGCGGGATCTTCACTTTCTCGCCGATGAGTGCTTGGGCTTCATGGACGAAAGAACCGAGGTCCCGGTCACGCACGTTCGCGGTGATGACCACCCGGCGCTTGCCGTTCTCGCGGCTGATCTGGTTGGGGCCTTGCGCGATTTCGAAGGTGGCGACTTCGCCCAAGGTGACATAGCCGGGAGGGTTCGCGACGGCTCCCGCCGGGCCCGTATCGGATCTCGGCAGCCTGATGGGCAGGCGTTCAAGTGTCTGGATATTCTCGCGCTGGCGTTCGGGCAGCCGCACTTGCAGTTCGAACCGGCGGTCGCCCTCGAAGATGCTGCCCGCGGTCTTACCCCCGACGGCGATGGCCACGGTGTCCTGTACGTCCGCCGCGTGCAACCCGTAGCGGGCGAGCTTGCCACGATTCACGTGGATGGAAAGCACCGGCAACCCGGTGAGCTGCTCCGCTTTCACATCCGCCGCGCCGGGGATTTGCTCGAGGAGTTTCTCGATTTGCCCACCTAGGTTGAGCAAGGTACCCATGTCGTCGCCGAACACCTTAACCGCCACATCCGCCCGCACCCCGGACAGGAGTTCGTTGAACCGCATCTGGACCGGCTGGGTGAACTCGTAGTTATTGCCAGGCACTTTACCCACCGCCTGCGCCATCGCTCGCACCAATTCCGCCATGGTGCGATGCGGGCCTGGCCATTCGTCCAGGGGTTTGAGGATGATGAAATTGTCCGCGACGCTCGGGGGCACCGGGTCGGTCGCAATCTCCGCCGTTCCAATCTTGGCGAAGATCTTGTCGACCTCGGGAAACTCTTTGATTTTTCTCTCCAGCACGTATTGCATCTCGATGGCCGTGGTCAAGCTCGTGCCGGGAATGCGCAGCGCGTGCAGCGCGATATCCCCTTCGTTGAGACTGGGCACGAATTCGCTACCCAGCTTGGTCGCCAACAATCCGGACAGCATTAGAACCACGACGGCCGCGGCGAGGGTGAACTCTTTGTTGTTCATCGCCATGTTCAGCGCGGGGAGATAGGCCCTTCTGGCCCATACCAGAACCCGGCTGTCTTTCTCCTTGACTTTTCCGGTAAGGAACAATGCCACCGCCGCCGGAATAAAGGTCACCGACAAAATCATCGCGCCCAGCAGTGCCATGACCACCGTGGCCGCCATGGGATGGAACATCTTGCCCTCCACACCCGTGAGCGCGAAGATTGGTATATAGACCACCATGATGATGAGTTGGCCGTAGAGCAAAGCCCGCCTTGCCTCCTGGGAGGCGCCGAAGACCACGGTGAAGCGCTCCGCCCGGGTCAACACGCGTTCCAGGCGCGCTTGCTCATGGGCCAAGCGCCGCAAGCTGTTCTCCACGATCACGATGGCCCCATCCACGATGATGCCGAAATCCAGCGCCCCCAAGCTCATCAGATTCGCGCTGATCTTATTGTTCACCATGCCGGTGAAAGTAAACAGCATGGACAATGGGATGATGAGCGCGGTGATCAGCGCGGCGCGAAAATTTCCCAGGAACACAAACAACACCGCGATCACCAGCGCCGCGCCCTCCAGCAGATTGGTCGTGACCGTGCGGATGGTTTTGCCCACCAGGGTCATGCGGTTATAGACCGGCGCCGCAACGATGCCTTCGGGTAGGCCGCGATTGATTTCCTCCAGCTTCGCCGCCGCCGCCGCGGCGACCGTGCGGCTGTTTTCCCCAATCAGCATGAACACGGTGCCCAGCACCACTTCGCTTCCGTCCTGCGTCGCGGCGCCGTTGCGCAACTCTTTTCCAATGAGAACATCGGCGACGTTCTTGATGCGCACCGGCACACCTTGCTGGGCGCCGAGCACGATGTCCGCGATCTCGCCCAGATTCGTGACCTGGCCAGGCAGGCGAACTAAGTATTGCTCTCCCCGGCTCTCGATGTAGCCTGCCCCGACGTTGATGTTATTGCGCTCCAGGGCACCCAGCACGTCTTGAAGTGTGAGGCCGTAGGCGATCAGCTTCTCCGGATAGGGCGTCACGTGGAACTGCTTGACGTAGCCGCCCACCGAGTTCACCTCCGTCACGCCCTTGACCGTACGCAGTTGGGGCTTGATGATCCAGTCCTGGATCTCTCGCAAATCGGTGGGGTGGTAAGGCGTTCCGTCTGGCTTCTTTGCCCCTTGCCCGGCCTGTACGGTCCACATGAAAATTTCACCCAAGCCGGTGGAG
>JBJXGQ010000357.1:0-12792 GCA_046160525.1 Burkholderiales bacterium | reverse complement strand
CGTTGCTCTTGTCGAAGAAGTGCTGGGCGCCATTGCCCAGGCAGGCCGCGCGGTATTGGGGCTCGGTGTAGTTGGTGAACACGACTACTTTCGCGGAGGGGTGGGTGCGCATCGTTTCCTTGAGCACACTGATCCCGCTGCCAGTGCGCAACCGAAGATCCAGCAGGATCACATCGGGTAAGTGTTGGCGAACCGCGTCGATGGCAGCGTCCGCATCCTCATATTCCCCCACCACCGAGATGTTGGGGATGGATGCGATGGACTGCAACAATCGCTGCCGCACTACCGCCGAATCTTCGACTAGGAGGATTTTGAGCATTGGGTTATCCGGGCCCGCATGATGACGCCGCAACATTCCCACATAACTCTAACCATGATGCCTCTGGCTAGATTGACCTAGATCAAATTCCATGGGCGCCGGAAAGAGCGGATGGGGTGCCATGCGGAGCAATCCGTGTTCCAACGCGCCTGGTGGGGGCCCTTGGGTCATCAACCCACGGGCAGAGATACGCTCACCTGCGTCCCGTTTCCCGGTGAGGAGGCGAAGTGCAGTTCGCCGCCATGGGAGCGAACCCGTTCGTACATACCCATGATTCCCCAGTGCCCGCTCTGCTGGATGCCCGCCTCGTCGAACCCTTTTCCATCGTCGCTTATTTGAACGCGGATCATGCCGTTGTCGCGGCTGGCGCGTACCGCGACACGGGAAGCCCCCGAGTGGCGCCACACGTTATTGAGGGACTCTTGCACGATGCGGAATAGGGCGGTGGCGTTGGCGCTGGACAAGTTCGTGCACTCCGCGTCCGCGCTGACCTCGACTTCGCAAGCCATGCCCGCTCTTTTGGCGGTCTCGTGGGCTTGCCACTCGATGGCGGCCCACACGCCTAGCGTGTCCAGGATGCTCGGGCGCAAGTCGTTGATGATGCGGCGCGTGGCTTGTACCGCGCCATCGATCAGCGCCAGCGAGGCATCGAGCCGCTTCGCCAGCGCTTCCGGGTCCTGGGCGGCCAAATTGCGCGCCGCGCTGATGTCCATCTTGATGCCGCTCAGCGTTCCCGCCAAATCGTCGTGAATCTCGCGCGCGATGCGGGTGCGCTCGGATTCCCGCACGGTCTCTAGGTGCGCCGAGAGTTGCCGAAGGTGTTCGTTGGTGCGATTCAACTGCATGCGATTGCGGGTGATCTCTGTCACATCCACCACGGTGACAATCACTCCAACGATATTGCCCAGATGGTCGAGGTGGGGAGCGAAGTAGGACAGTGTCCACGCCAGCCGTGGATCTTCACTGGACCCGGCTTGGGCAGATGTTAGGTACTCGGTGGTTCCACGCAGGCGGGGGAGCGGGTGATCGCTCACCACGACTTGCCCTCCGAGCGCCCTGCGGAAGTAATCTTCCACGTCAAGCGCGCGCAGCGCCGGGAATAATTCGTATAGTTGCTTTCCCACGGCACTCGTCTTGGCCAAGCCAGTCAGTTCCTCCATGAACCGGTTCCACGAGACGACGCGAAGATCGCGGTCGTAGACGATGATGCCCTCGTTCACGCTCTGCATCACCTCCTCGCTGAAGCGCAGCGAGAGCTTGAGGGCATCCTCGGCCTGCTTGCGCCGGGTGATGTCGCGCAGGATCACCGTGTAGCGGAAGTGGCTGCCATCGGTGAGCCGCGAGATCGAGGCGTCGATGGGGAATTCCTCGCCATTGGCGCGCAGTCCGTACAAAGGAAGGTCACTCCCCATGGCGCGTGCCGTCTCGCCCGTGGTGCCGAAATGGCTGACATGGGCTTCGTGGCGTTCGCGAAAGCGCTCGGGGATGAGGCGGTGCAAGGGCACTCCCATCATCTGCTCTCGGGGCCAGCCAAAGATTCTTTCCGCGGCCGGGTTGAACAAGACGATGCGATGGGACTCGTCGATGCTGATGATGGCGTCGCGGGCGGTGTCGATGACACCATGCAGTTGAGCTTCGCTACGATGTTGCGCTTGAGCCATCTCGCGGGCGAGTTCTTCCGCACGCCGCCGGGTGGAGGCGCTGAACCAACCTACCAGGAACATGAGTGCGCTGATGACGATTCCGCCCGCTAGGGTGTAGGCGGGTTTGCCAACGGTGGGCGCGCCGGTGCGTAGCAGATGCCACGCGACCAACGTGCACGCCAGGGAGACGAACAACATAATCCAAGGCAAAGTCGCGCGCAGGCCAGCTGTGGAAGGTAAGGCGAAACCGTGGTGATGAAGCTTCAACATGATTGGAAATGGAAGCGCCGTTCGGTGCGCCTCGCGTTATTTTGGAGGGTCATGTTACCGGTTCAGAAAGAAGAAACCCACCAAGAAGGTGGGTGAAGGAGAGGGAGGAGGAGAGGCGGCAACAGGGGTGGCTCAGCCAAGCCGCCAATACTAAAACGCTATCCGTAAGCCCTGGCCGGCGCTGGGGCGGGCGTAGCCGGGCGAACGACGGGCGCCTTGAATGCGCGAACCGGGGCGTGGGCCCGGCGCGGGTGCGACGCCGGGCGGATCTCGCGGCTGGCATTGGCAGCCGAAAAATTCTTGAGGCCGGCCGCGTTGAGAATCGTGATCTGCCGGTTGCTTTCCACCTTGATGTGGCCAGCGGCTTGCAGGCGGCTAAAGACCCGGCTTACGGTTTCCAATTTCAAGCCGAGATAACTTCCGATTTCCTCGCGTGTCATGCGAAGCAGAAAACACGCGGCGGAAAAACCACGCTCTTGCAGCCGAAGCGAAAGATTTAGTAGAAAGGCCGCAACTCTTTCGTCGGCTTGCATGCTTCCCAATAGCGCCATGAGACCTTGCTCGCGCACGATTTCCTGGCTCATGGTGCGATACAGGCCGGACATCATTTGCGGTTGCGAGTGAGCCATGGACAGGACTTGTTCGTAGGGGAGGATGCACACTTCGCTGTCTTCCAGGGCGATGCAGTCCGTTTGGTACAGCTGTGAGCCGATGCCATCGATGCCCAGAAGTTCGCCATTCATATGGAACCCGGTCACTTGGTCGCGGCCATCTTCCAGGAGCGTCCTGGACTTGAGCGTCCCGCTGCGTACGCTGTAGAGGCTATGAAAGGGTTCTCCCATTCGGTAGAGCGTCTGGCCGCGCTTCACGCGCCGGCGTGCGAAACGAAACCCGGTTTTGGTTTCGCCTCCCGCGGACCAGCACTGCGCGCTGCTCGGGCAGTGTGCACAACGCTCGTTGCAGGACGGGGCGTGGGTCGCGGAGCGGGTTGTCTGCGCGAAAAGCGAGATGACGGTATTCATTGAATCCTCCTATGCAACGGGTGGGTGCTCTTCTTCGTGTACCGCCCGAAATTCGTTGGGCTGGTGAGATGCATAGTGCGAGAGGCCGCCGGGACGCGGTATCGGACATTGCCTCTTTAATTCGTCAGAATTCCTTTCAGGGGGGTAGGAATATTCCGACAACGCTGGATTTGACGAGGATCAAGGTTTGCCGGAAGTGGAGTCCTAGGATGCCCACTCCGTTCCCTACCTAAAGACGTGTTTCCAATGAGACCTACGCAACACGAAACCCACAAACAGCCCGCCCGGCCGGGGCCGGTGAGGGCCATGGCCGCTAAGCGTCCAAAGAGGCCAGCCGGTACTTCCGCCTCCCCACCCTCCGAGAGCGAAAGCCCCGAGAACGCGCCCGTGTTCGACTATCTTCCCCGCTGCCCGAGGGAGGAGTACGTGCGAACCTGCGCTTACTTTAAATCCGAGCAGCGCGGCTTCGCTCCAGGATTCGAATTGGAGGATTGGCTAGCGGCCGAAACGGAGTACGGCGAAATGCTTGAACAAAGTGCGAAGGATGGGCCGTAGTAGTTTCGCGGACGCGAAGCGTTTGACTTCAAACCACGGCATTGATAGCATTCCTTACCTGAAGTAAGGAGGGCGAATGCCAGTAGCTACGATCACGAGCAAAGGCCAGATTACCGTGCCCCAGGCGGTCCGGGAGCAACTCGGGCTACATTCGGGGGACAAGGTGGATTTCGTATTGGACGAAACTGGCGGATTCAAGATGATTCCGCTCCGCAAGGAGGTGACGGTTCTACGAGGCCGCTTCGCCGGCCGCGCGACACGAGCCGTGAGCGTTCAGGACATGAACGAGGCGGTGGAGGCGGAAGCAGCCGCGCGCCAGGGAAGAAATTCCGTTCCGGTACGCCGCCGAACTAAGTAATTCACATGCGAGTTGCCAATTGACGGGACTCGATTCGAACGTTCTGGTGCGCTATCTCGCTCAAGATGATGCGGTGCAGTCGGCGCGTGCCGTTCGCTTGATCGAAAATGAATTGAGCGAGCGCGAGCCCGGCTATATCAGTCTGGTGGTTCTGGTGGAGACCTGCTGGGTTCTTAAACGGCTATACGGGGCCACGCCGAAAGACATTCGGGAAACCGTTCGCGATTTGCTAGACGTACGGCAGTTTTCCGTGGAGCGCCGGCTGTGTGTCTCCAATGCCTTGGCAAGGCTGGGAGAGGGAACAGGTGATCTTGCCGATGCGATCATCGCCGAGTTGGCCTCCGAGGCTGGTTGCGAGCGGATTGTCACATTCGACAAGAGTGCCACGAAACTGGGCATGATCTTGTTATGAGATGACGTGCGGCACAAGAAGAACGACGCGGTCATCCCCCGCGCACGACCTCGATCCGCTTTCCGTGGGCCACGCTGTCGCTGGGGTAGAGGATCACCTTTTCTCCTGGCTCTAGCCCGCTTTCTATCCACGCCGCGAGCGGCGTGCGGGCTCCGACCTTGACGGAGCGCTTCTGCGATTTCCCATCGAGGGCGACAAATACCGCCCACTGGCTATCCTCGCGAAACAGCGCGCTCACGGGAATGGACAGCGCATCCGGGCGGGAGAGCGTGACGATTCGAACGTCCACCCGGTAGCCATCCCCCAATTCTCGCCACTCCTCGCGCGGCGATGCGAGGCCGATGATCACGTTGACGCGTTGTTCCTCGATGCCGAGCGCGGAAATCTTGGTGAAAGCGGCCGGTTCAACCAGGCGCACGCGGCCCTCCAAAGTTTTTCCTACGCCCGCTTCAATTTTCACCGCGGCGGCTGGCGCGATGCGCGTGGCGTCCGTGGAGAGCACGTCCACCACGATTTCCAGATCGTTCGCATCGGCGATTTCCAGAAGAGGTGTGCCTAGTCCCACCACTGCCTCGCTTTCCTGCAACACCCGCAAGATGCGTCCGTTGACGGGCGAGGCAATTTGCCAGCGCCCGGTGCGCTTGTCCGGTACCGCTCGCGCGCGCAATAGGGCGGCTTTGGATTGTTCGAGGTTATGCCGCGCGCCGTGCTGGGCGAATTGCGCCGCTTCGAGCGCTTTGGAATTCACTCGAACCGCCAATTCCGCCTGCTCGCGCGCGCTGGGCGAGAGGAAACCTCCCGCCGCGAGATTCTTGCTCCGCCGCAAATCGCTTTGCGAATAGTCGAGCGCTGCCTCCGCGCGTGCAACCTCGGCGCGAGACTGGGCCAGCGCGGCCTCGCCCGCTCCGACTCGTTCCTCAAGTTCGCGTACCGTGCGCACATCCAAGAGAGCTGGTGCCGAAGGGTACAACACCGCCAGCGGCGTACCCGCTTGCACGGCGTCCCCAGGCTTCAACCGAATGCGTTCCAGTTGCCCCGCCAGCGGAGCGGAAACGACGTAGCGGTCTCGCACACGGGTCTTGCCGTCCTCATCCACGCTCTGCTCGAATAGACCGCGAGAGGCGCTCGCCACTTCAACCGGCACCGGCCGCGGGCGAAAGGCCCAGACGAATATACCCACGACTGCAATCGCGGCGAGCAGCAGTTGTACCCATCGCTTACGCGTCATGGCAATTCTCCTTATTCACGGGTTTTTAGCACTGCCACCATGTCGAGCTGGTCCACGCGCCTGCGCACGATCAGACCGCTGATCACGCCGGCCGCCAGCACGACGAGCGTCGCATAGGCGTAGGTGCCGGGCAGTATCACGAACGGAAATTCGAAATCCTCGTGGGGCATTGCCTGCAGCATTCCCCACGCCAGCCCATAGCCGAACAGCCAGCCAAAGGGCAATGCCACCAGGAGTTCGAGCGCAAGTTCGCCAAGAAGCAGACCGGAAACCTCACCGCGCGTGAAACCCAGCACGCGCAGGCTGGCCAGTTCCCATGCGCGCTCGGCCAGCGCGATACGCGCGGTGTTGTAGACGACGCCCACCGCGATGGTGCCGGCCAGCACAGACAGCACGGTGGTGAACACGAGGATGTTACGCGCCGTGGTTTCGCGAAAGTTGCGGATAATGGGCCCCAACTCGGCCACTCCTCCCATGCGCGGCGTTTGTTTTACCGCCTGGAAAAACGCGGCGCGGCTGTTCGTGTCGATGAGCAGGCGCGCGGCCGATATCGCATCGCCTTCTTGCAGCAGGTGGTTGAGCGCCGTGCGGTCCATGTAACCAGCCATTCGCATTTTCTCCTCGACGAGACCGGCGACGGGCACGTCGCGCTCTTGGCGCGCGCCCTGCAAGAACTCGATTCGCACCGTGCCGCCGGGTGCCACGCCAAGCCGCTCAGCCAGGCGCCGGTTCAGCACCACGCCGGCGGCAGGCAGCGGTACGCGTTGCAGTTGGGCATCGAGCAAGGGCCGCATCTCGCTCACGGGGGGTAGGCCGATCAATGCGGTGCGGTAGGTGCGATGGCCATTGCGAAACCGTACGAGAGCCTCCCGGCTGGACTCGGCGGCGATCACCCCCGGCAGCTTGAAAAAATCGTAGGCGGCGGCGCTGGAGGTGGCCTCTCCCAATTGCACCCCGACGTGCATGCGCTCTCGCATGACCAGTTCTACATCGAGCAGATAGTTGACCGCATCGCCCCACCACGTGCCAGAAATCAGGATGGCCAGCGCCGCGCTTATGCCGAAGGTGGTGAATAGTGACCGCCCCGGACGGCGTTCCATGTCACGCAAGATCATGCGCACGGCGGGCGAATAAAGGTGCCCGAAGCCAAGCCGCTCGGCCACCGTCTGGCGAAACGTGGGCGGACTCGCGGGCCGCATCGCTTCGGCCGGTGGCAAACGCACGACCTTGAGGATTGCCCGAGCTGCACCGGCCAAGGCGCCGGCAGCCGATATACCGATACCGGCCAGCGGAATCCACGGGGCCAGCCGGTAATCGAAATTCGGGAAGCGAAACGATTCCGCGTACAAGTTAGTGAGAAGGTCTCCGAGACGCGCGCCGGCAGCCACTCCGATTAGGGAACCGATCACGACGATCACTAGCACGAACTTCAAGTAGTGCAGGCCGATTTCCCAGTCCGGCCGCCCAAGTGCCTTCAACGCCGCGATCTGTCCGCGTTGGGTGCCGATCTGGCGCGATAGCACCACATTGAGCAAGAACACGGCAACGCCCAGAAACACGGCAGGCAGCACGAGGCCAAAAACGCGCTGCTGGTTGATCTCTTGCGTCAGCGTGCGGTGTGACATCTGCTCATCGCGAGCGAACGCGCCGATGGAACCATAGGGGCCCAAAATTCGGTCCACCGCCGCCACCACTGCGCGCGCGCTGCCGTCGTGCGCCAGCCGCAGCGCGGCGGTATTAAAGGCGCCGTCCATGTTGAAGGCCGCCGCGAGCCGCTTTTGGCCCATCCAGAAGACGCCGAAGGTTCGCTCGTCACCCACGCCAGGCTGCACCGGAAAAACATATTCGGGCGACAGCACGATGCCCGCGATGGACAGCTTTTCCAGCTTGCCGTTGAGTAGCGCGCTGACCTGGCTACCAGGCCGCAGGCGGTTATTCTCCGCGAAGGTCTCGCTCACCAGCACCTCGTTCGATTCCGGCGCACCGATCCAGCGCCCCGCCACCAGCGTCAAACGATTCATGCGCGCCTCGCCGTATCTGGGTAACGCGATCATGCGGCCAGTCATGGGTTCGGTCACGCCCGGCAAGTCGAGCAGCACGTCGCGCGTGATGGTCGTCTCGGCGCTGGCGACGCCGGGAATATCGAGTAGTTCCGCGGCCACGCTGTCCGGCGCGCGTTTCAACTGCACGAATACGTGCGCGAATCGCGCGGTTTCGTAGTATTCGGCCTGCATGGACTTGAGCGACTCGTACGTCGATAGCGCGGCACAGAACGCCGCGATTCCACTGGCCACCACCAACGCGATGGTGATCACTTGCCCCTTGAGTTGCCAAAGGTCGCGAAGGAGTTTTCGGTCCAGGGTGCGCAGACGCATGATCACCATGAGATGTCTCGCGCCGAGAGTTTGCGCGCATTGCGTTCGACCGATGCGATACGGCCCCCGGCCATCGTCATCACCCGGTCCGCCATTTTGGCGATCGGTGCGTTGTGCGTGATCACGGCCGCGGTGGTGCCCAGTTCAGCGTTGATCTTGGCGATGGCCTCCAGGACCACCACGCCCGTGGCGTAGTCGAGGGCGCCTGTCGGCTCGTCGCATAACAACACGTCTGGGCGCTTGGCGATGGCGCGCGCGATCGCTACCCGCTGCTGTTCTCCGCCCGACATCTGCGAAGGATAATGATCGAGCCGGTTGCCCAAACCGACCAGCTCGAGGGCCTCTTCTGCCCGCATGGGCGCGCTCGCCATTTCGGTTACCAGCTCCACGTTCTCGCGCGCCGTCAAGCTAGGGATCAAGTTGTAGAACTGAAATACGAAACCGACGTGCTCGCGCCGGTAGCGCGTCAATTCGGCCTCGCTGGCGTGCGCCAGATCGTGATCGCGAAACATCGAGATGCCAGAAGTCGGGACGTCCAGGCCGCCGAGGATGTTGAGCAGCGTGGATTTTCCGCTTCCGGAAGGTCCCAGCAATACGATGAATTCCGAAGCGTATATCTCGATGTCCACGCCGCGCAGAGCATGCACCTCGACTTCTCCCATGCGGTAGATCTTGGTCAATTTCGACGCGGTGAATACCGCCTCGGGTGAGGGTTCGTTGGTCATCGCTTCAAGATAGTCATTCCCCGGTTCGCCGGATTGATGTTGATCAAGAACTCGCCCGCAAGCGGGCGTAGGCTCGCCCCATCTTCATCAGCCGAGGCAACCACCATGCATTTCGTCCGGAAACCAATCGTGATTATCGCCGCCATTGCCGGAGCCTTCTTCGCCGGGATCTCATGTGCCGCGGAAAGAGAGCCGCCTCCGGGCACCTACCAGGTGGTGGACGGGAGGGTTGACCAGGGTACCTATGAAGGCTGGTTGACTTATCACACCGCCTGTCACATCTGCCACGGTCCCGATGCCATCGGAAGCGACATTGCACCCAACCTACGGTACAGCTTGAAGGCCATGACCCAATCGGAATTCGCCAACAAGGTCCTGACGCGTTACCGCATCTTCATCGGACCTACTGATTCCATGTCCTCGGAGGCTTGGCGCCAATCCGTGCTGGACGAAGTCATCCGGCAGCGGCGCGGCCAACGCGGCACGGTGGCGATGCCAGCGTGGCAATCCAACCCAGGAATAAAGCCCCATGTGTTGGATCTTTTTGCGTACCTGAAGGCGCGCTCCGATGAAGCGATCGGTCCCGGGCGGCCGCAGGTCAAGGGAGAGCGATAGCATTTGTCGATCCAAAGCGCTTCTCTCTCGCTTGAAGAGCAGGCACGCCTTGCACGATGCCTATGCAACGAAGAGGTGCTCGGCCACCCTGTTCCCAAGCCACAACTCCTTGAAACCCACATCTCTTATGTAATCTTGACCGGCCTGTATGCCTACAAGATCAAGAAGGCCGTGGATCTGGAGTTCTTGAACTTCACTTCCCTGGAGAACAGAAGGAAATATTGCTACGAGGAACTCAGGCTCAACCGCCGGACCGCACCTGATTTGTATTTGGATGTATTGGCCATCGGCGGGAGTGCCATTGCACCGCGGTTTGGCGTGGTGCCCGCCATTGAGTACGCGCTGAAGATGCGCGAGTTTGCGCAGGCGGATCTCGCCTCGAACGCCTTGGAAAATGGGCGCCTTGAACGCCATTACTGGGACAGGCTGGCCGAAGATCTCGAACGCTTTCACGCGAGCGCCGCGATCGCGGGAGCGCAAAGCGAGTTCGGATTACCGAAACAAATACGCCAGTGGGCGCTGCAGAACTTCAGGCAGATCGACCAACACGCCTCCACAGCGCATGCGCTGCGCGAGCGGCAGGGCCTGGAGGAATGGACGCGGGCCGCCTACGTGGAATTGGAGAATGCCTTCGAGACAAGGCGCCTTGGCGGACACGTTCGGGAATGTCATGGCGACTTGCATCTGGGCAATATGGCGGTGATCGAGGGCCGCCTGGTGCCCTTCGATTGCCTCGAGTTCAATCCGAGTCTGCGCTGGTCCGACGTGATGAGCGATCTCGCCTTCCTGACCATGGATCTTCGGCATCGAGACGCCAGGCCGGTGGCGAGCCGGTTGCTGAACAAGTACCTGGAAATATCCGCAGACTATGCGGGGCTTGAAGTTCTTAAGTTCTATCAGGTCTATCGCGCCGTCGTGAGAGGGAAGGTGGCACTCATTAAATTCCGGCAAGGCGGGGCGGACTCAGCCACGCCGCTACGGGAGTTCGAGCGGTATATGGCGCTTGCCATGAGTTACCTTGAATCCCCGCGCCCGGCGCTCATCATCACACATGGCCTTTCCGGCAGCGGAAAGACGGTATTGTCGGAGGGCCTGGTGCAAGCGATAGATGCGGTGCGCATCCGTTCCGATGTGGAAAGAAAACGGCTGCATGGGCTGGGCGCGCTGGCGCGAACCCAGGCGCCGGTGGGCGGCGGGCTCTACGATTCCAGTGCGACCGATAGGACCTATGAGCGGCTACTCCAACTCGCGCAGGGCGTGGTACGCCACGGATATTCCGTGATCGCCGATGCGGCGTTTCTCAAGACGGCTCAGCGGCAAGTGTTTCGGCAGGCAGCGAAGACATTGGGTGTTCCTTTTATGATCTTGGATTTTGCCGTCCCGGTGGCGGTGCTACGGCAACGTCTTATGGAACGCAGCCGCATGAACGCGGACGCCTCCGACGCAACGGTCAGAGTACTGGACCACCAGCTTCGGACTCGGGAGCCTTTGTCGGAGGAGGAGAAATCCTTCACGTACACGATGGATACCCAATTGCCGCTGGAAGAAGCGTTTCGCGCGGGGTTTTGGGAAGGGCTGTTGGACCGGCTTGCGGAGATTCGGATCAAAATACCAAGTTCAGAGTCTTTCCCTTAGCAGAACGTTTGGCACGAAGCTTCTCTTTTATATACCGGGAGTGATTCTTTGCGACATCGGTGCGAGGATCGGCGTCCATGCTTCCTGCCCGGTCATTTGCTCGCAGTGCGAGTCTTCAACCTTGAATCTGGCTTCGCTTGGAAGTATTTCGGCGCCTCAGCCAATCCCTCAGATCTCCAAGCTCCATGAAGGTTTTGATGTCGGTGCCCAGTTCACCGATGCTCCGCGCGGCGTTGCGGTAGGCGCGAATGCGAAAGGGGTTCGCGCCTTGCACGTCCAGAAAATTGGCGAACTCATCGAATATCGCCGTGATCGCGGCATTGTGGAGGGGCACTATCTAGCGAAGCTCTTTACCGTAATCCAAAGGCCAGCGCGGGCCAAGATAATCCAGCACGGCCGGGTCGAAGTCATGGGAGCGGTATGTCCATATCACCTGGTCCTTGTTCAGTTTGTTGAGGCGGCGGTATTGGATGTTGGCGTTCTGCGTTGCCAATTCCGCCTGCCTGTACTGCACTTGTTCCGCCGTGGCGGTTTCATCGCCAACGAACCAAAGCCACTCGCGCGCGAAGGACTCTTGTAGTTGGTCGAGTTTGTGCGCGATATCGTCTTCAACCGGTATGGGGTCATCGAGTTTGGGCTGGCTCTTGGAATACTGGTAGCGCCATCCTCCGTAAATGTCCGATCCTTCCGTGGCGGTGAACACAGTGTTTTCGAGGGAATAGAAGCTCTCCAGCCTGAAGTAGGCCGTTGGCGATTCGTATCCGCGCGAACCTGTCCACCATCCATGGACGTCTTGCTTCGCCACGTAATAGACCAAGGCGCAAAGTAGTCCCGCGCCCTGTGGTGCATAGGCGAGAAAGCATTGGGGCGTGGCGGATAGGTAAGACTCGGGGGCGCTCATGGGCAAAACATACCGAGATGGCGGCCTGGGAGCATTGATCTGTGTCAAGCACCGGCTTGAGCGAGTCACTAATCTTGTGCTGGCCGAGTAGGCGATTCCGAGGAAATTTCAAAAGCATGCGACAAACCCCATTCGTGTACATCGCTCCTTCATGGCTGCGTTCGCTGCCGTTCGTGTTTGCGATGGCATTTTTCGGAATAGCGCAGGCCGCCAACTCCTTGGATCTGGCTCCCTGCGCGAGTAGCGCGGCCGGAGAAAAGCGCACTCTAAGCGGTTTATTTCGAGTGCATGTCACCTGCGACCGTTTGCTGTGGGAGATCCCGCCCGAACTCCTCGGCCGGGACTTGCTGTTCTACACGGAGTTTTCGCGGCTCTGGACCACGGACAGTGACATCGTGCCCGGAATCGAAGCGGACAGCCGCATAATGCGCTGGCAGCGGCGCGGTCACGTAATGGACTTGGCGCTCGTGAACCGCCAAATGCGCGCGCCGAATTTTCCCGCGCTGGAACGGGGCCTGGACGCGGTGCAGTTGGGCTACATCGTCAGAACTTTCGACGTCGTTGGCGAGGGGGCAGGGGGTGCGCCGGTGATCGATGCGACACCGCTGTTTGCCGCCGATTCGGCCGCATTCGCTCTGCCCCTGAAACAGCGCTTTCGCATGACCAGCATCGACCCGAGGCGCTCCTTCGTGTCGAACGTCAAGGCGTTCCCTGACAACATACGGGTGAGTTTC
>JBJXGQ010000356.1:0-3362 GCA_046160525.1 Burkholderiales bacterium | reverse complement strand
TTTTTAGGCGGCTAGTGCAGTGCATGCCGGAAAATCTGCTCCTGGTGCTGGCCTTGCTGGACGGCGAGCCCATCGCCTGCGCCCTCAACGTCCACGACGGACACAGTCTCTATGGCCGCTACTGGGGGAGCACTGTCCGCATACCAGGCTTGCATTTCGAGACCTGCTACTACCAAGCCATCGAGTTTTGCGTCCAGGAAAAGCTGGAGGTGTTCGAAGGAGGTGCGCAAGGCGAACACAAGCTATCGCGCGGCTTATTGCCGGTGCAAACCCATTCTGCCCATTGGATCGCCAACCCCGGTTTCGCGCGCGCCATCGAGCGCTACCTGCAACAAGAAACCACCGGGATAGGGCAATACGTGAACGAACTCCGGGAACACAGCCCCTTCAAGAACCTGCCCCATGAAATTTGACGCACCGCTCATTCCCGCGCGGCTGGTGAGGCGCTACAAGCGCTTCCTCACCGACGTTGAACTCGCCAGCGGCGAGACTTTTACCGCGCTATGCCCCAACACGGGCTCCCTCACGGGATGCGCAACGCCAGGATCTCCAATCTGGTTGAGCCACAGCAGCTCTCCCACCCGCAAGTACGCTCACACGTGGGAATTGGTGGAAACGGCCCCCCAGACCATCGTCGGCATTAATACCCAGATCGCTAACCGCCTAGTGGAGGAAGCCATTCAAGACGGAGTCATCGTGCCGTTGCAAGGTTACGATTCCGTCTCCCGCGAAGTACGCTATGGTAGCGAGAATAGCCGCATAGATTTTCTCTTAGGAGGAAGTCATGAGCCGCCTTGTTTCGTGGAGGTCAAGAACGTCACGGCCGCGGTCTCCAATGGCGTCGCGCTTTTCCCGGATGCCGTGAGCGATCGCGCATCGAAGCACCTGCGCGAACTCATGCTGGAAGTAAAGCGTGGCAACCGCGCTGTCCTCGTGTTTTGCGTGCAGCGCGCGGATGTGAGCGAGGTTCGCCCCGCCGATGAGATCGATCCCGTCTACGGCGCGACACTGCGCGAAGCTATTGCACAAGGAGTCGAAGCATTGGCCTACCAAGCAGAGGTTTCGCCGCTGGAAATTCGTCTGGCGCGGGGAATTCCGGTCGTTTGCCATTAGAATTTCCGGCCAACTTCCGCCGGAAATTCTCCTATGAAAACCTTAATCCGTGCTTGCGTAGCGGTTTTGCTCGCGCTCAGCGTCTCGTCAATAAGTGCCGCACCGCCCACGGAAGTGGAGTTCAAGGACCTTGTCGTGGGTACCGGCGATAGCCTGAAGCGCAACGCCTTCGCCGTCATGCATTTCTCGGCCTGGGTTTACGATGACACCGCCCCGGAGTTCAAGGGCTTCCAATTCGGGGATTCCAGGGCTCGGGGCGAGACTGTTACCTGGGTTTACGGCCTGCGGCGTGCCATCGCCGGGGTCGAAAAGGGCATGGCGGGGATGCGCGTGGGAGGCAAACGTTATGTGCTGATCCCCGCCAAACTGGGTTACGACGGGAACAAGCACCCCGCACCGGCGGGCGTGCCGCCCAACTCCCCGCTCGTATTCGAAATCGAGCTTCTAAGCGTGGTGCCGCAAGGCGCCCCGGAATAACCACGGCATAAAAACTGCCTTCGGAATGCCTCCGGAGGGTGACAACATGTTTTTTGTAAAGCTATTGGTAGCCGTTGGGATCATTGCCGGATTGCTCTACGGCTTTAATCGTTACCGCAACGAATTGCTGGGGCGCAAGAGCGGCGGCCTGGTCATCTCGGGTATGAAGAAAGCCCGCGGCGATGGCCCTAACGAAATGGAAAAATTCATCGCGGACTACCGCGCTCAGACGGCAAAAGCCGCCCTCGCGGTCGCGGATCCCGAACGCGAACATAAACTCGGTATCGATATATCCAATCCGGCCTTGAAGCCAGCCGCCGAGGGTCCAAGGCGGCTGCTTTTTCTGTTGTTGAAAACCACGCTGGCCGATCACTATCTTTTTCCCAACGCCCGTCTTGCGGATTTTCTCAATGGCTTGCCTGGCCAGCAGTTAGCGCAACGCGTGGATTTTCTTATCTGCGGCCGGGACTTCCAGCCCGTGGTATTGGTAGACATCACCGATGAGAGGAATCCCTCCGGGCAAACCGAATCCCGCTCGGAGCTGTTCGCTAAACTTGGCGTGCGCTATGTGAGCGTCGCCCCCGGCGCGTTGCCTAAGCCTCACCAGATTCGCGCCGTGATGCTGGGCACGGCGAACGCGGCGGTAGGATAGTCCCGGCCTTTCGTAGGCGTCGCGGCACTTTGGGCGATTTTTCCCCTGGGCCTCGCGAGCATCTCGCTAGTCCCTCATTTTCCTTCTACTTGAATTGCTCTATGACTCAGGGCGAGGCCACCCGCTTTCCCTTGGAGAATTCCTGGATCGCGTGCCACCGCCGTACCGGCCAAAAATCAGCTTGATGGCGAGTATTCCAATCGCACATAGGGCCACCAAGAACACCCCGCCCCACAACTGGTTGCAGTCCGGATAGCCCAAAGGATGGGCCATGCAGTAATCGGCATACGACACGAAACGCTGAAACAAGCCCATCATCTCCTCCTTCTGATGACTTTCCCCAGGGTCCACGCAAGAAAATCCTACTCCAAAAGAAAAAGGCCGTCGAGCGGCCTTTTTCTTGATGAGCGGGCCTGGCAGTCCAGGCTAGGCTCTTACTGTGAATTGGGTGTGACAGCGGATGAAGCGGTTTCGGGCTTAGGGCAATACACCTCAAGGGACTCGTCGAAACACCAGTGAACGCCAAACCCGCCGTTCTTCTTCACGCATTCGTACAGGTACTTACCCATCTCGTCCGTGTATTTGCAACTCTTGTACTTCTGCATCGCGGCTTCGCGCTGGTAAGTCGGTTTGGGGTCGCCTTCGGCTACGGCAAACTGAATAGAACTCAGTGCGAGCGCGCTGAATATGCCTGCCTGAAGAATGCGAAGAGGTTTCATGTGGTGCTCCTGTTTCGAAGAATAGCGATGTGCGAAGGGTGTCCGCAGCCATTGACCGGGGATTCTAGGCGAAATTCCCGGCGAGCGCGAACTAGCCCGCACTAACGCACATCTACCTTGGCCCCTGAAGAACCTCGCGAGCGCTGCTCCAACTCGCGGATCAACGCGCTCGGATCACGCGCTACCGTGAACAGACTCCGGTTGCGTTGTTGCAACAAGCCTTCTTGCACGGCGCGATCGAGAAAGGCCAGCAAGCTATCGAAGTAGCCGTCCACGTTGAGTAGGCCGCATGGCTTGGAGTGAATGCCCAGTTGGGCCCAGGTAAGGATCTCGAAAAACTCATCCAGCGTACCGAACCCGCCAGGCAAGGCGATGAACGCACCGGAAAGATCCGCCATGAG
>JBJXGQ010000355.1:0-4375 GCA_046160525.1 Burkholderiales bacterium | reverse complement strand
GTTAGAAGTGGCGAAAGCGATTACCTTCGCCCAATGTGCGGCCGCCTACATCGAGTCACACAAGGCGGGCTGGCGGAATGCCAAGCACGCCGAACAGTGGACAAACACACTTGAAACCTACGCAGGGCCAGTTATTGGTCCCCTGCCCGTTCAGGACGTGGATACCGGGCTCGTGTTGAAAATCCTTGAGCCGATCTGGGCGAGCAAGCCGGAAACGGCCAGCCGGTTGAGAGGCCGGATCGAGAACGTTCTAGATTGGGCAAAGGCGCGAGGTTACCGATCCGGCGAGAATCCGGCACGGTGGAAGGGACATCTGAACCAGCTACTGCCGGCGCTTTCCAAAAAGCACCGGGTAACGCACCACAAGGCAATGCCCTTCCCCGAGGTTGGAGGGTTCGTAGCGAAGCTGCGAGAGTTGCCCTCAACTTCTGCCCGGTGCCTGGAATTCACGATCCTAACCGCTGCCAGGACTAGCGAGGCTATCTACGCGAGGCCGGAGGAATTCGATCTTGGTGCCGGGACGTGGACTATCCCTGCGTCACGCATGAAAGCGCAAACGGAACACCGCGTTCCGCTTTCGCTGCGAGCAGTCGAAATTGTGGCGGAAATGCTGAACAGCGCACAGGACTACGTATTCCCGGGCGCGCGTAAGGGTAAGGCCCTCAGCAATATGACGATGTTGAATCTTCTGGAACGGATGGAAGTGAAAGCGACCGTACACGGGTTCCGCAGTTCCTTCCGCGATTGGGCCGCAGAGCGCACGGCGTTCCCGCACGAAGTCTGCGAAATGGCCCTGGCGCATACAATCTCCAACGCTGCCGAGGCCGCATACCGGCGGGGCGACCTTTTCGAGAAACGTGCGAAGTTGATGACCACTTGGGCGGACTACATCGACACCCCGCGTACAGAGGGCGAAGTCATACCAATGCGGAACGCAGCCTGACCTTTTGCCGCGCCTAGCCCAAGACTGATCCCCGAGGGCGAAAACCGGGACACCCTTGCCCGGCTGGCGCGGCGCTCTTCCAAGGGCAAGCGTGAAGGGACGGGGACGTGAAAAAGGATCGATCATGGACCAGTGAGGATTTGCATGATTTTTTTACCCTTGCAAATCACGTCGATGCGAATTTGGTTATTCGCCCGAGCGGCGAACTTGTACGAATTCTTTATCAGAATGAAGTTGCCAAAATAGAAGCAATCATCGGCGACACGTCAAGGCTTGGGCTCACTGAGAGTGCGCGATACAAAAGCTATCTGCATAAGGTCAAAGAGAATCCGTTCGGACAATGGTTGTTCAGGCACCCAGATTTCAGGCAAGCGCACGCCCTTTTCAATAAAAAGCGCCAGTCGATAAAGATAACCGGCTATCGGATTGAAAGCGCTGAATTGCGCTTTCTCTGGTGCGCCGCTATCGTCGGCCACTATATTCTGAGTAAAGACAGCGGAAATAAGCGCCGATATCCAAATTCACGGCAAATTGTTCAGGCAATCAACAGCATCAAGAAGTTGCAACTGGGACTTACTGCAGGCGTCCGCCTTGGGGACTATTCAAAAACAGAGCAGCTGACTCGACTGTTAGCCGAGCTGCTAGAGGCATTGCAATCCACCAGAAGAAGAAAGCCGCGTTCTGACGCAAACAGCATTGATCGTGAATGCGTAGCCAGTATTTCCCTTCAGTTGTTGGTGAACTTCGGCGAGGCGTCGCCCGAGATTGTCATTCACTTGGCCGGCGTACTGGGTTATAGGGCTCACGAAACTGCCATAGCAGCCCAGATAAGGACGATGCGAAGAAAGTATCTGGAAACCAAGACGGCGGCGAAAAACGGCCTGAGGTGAACTGGCTGTAGAAAATTGCTTAAATCTGCAGGTATCGTCACCTGTAGAAATCCGCCTGTTTTTCCCCAATAGCTCTATTCGCGGTCCCGCAAGATCAAGCCATTCTGATTCCTCATAACCCTACAGGATGCAGATATGGCCGCAGCAAATCAACAGCATTTCCCGCAAACCGGTTTCGTCCGTCTCCCGCAGGTTCTTTCAGTAATCCCAGTTGGAAGAAGCACCTGGTGGGAAGGCGTCCGGTCTGGCCGCTACCCGCAGCCTGTTAGGACGCTTGGGCGGCGCATTACCTGCTGGCGGGTTGAGGACATTCGCGCACTTATTCAGAAGGCGGCAGCGTGAACGCTCCCGACTGGCTCACGGAACTCCAGCGACTGGTCTGGCGCTTTCCTCAGTACGGTCTAGGCCCAGACCTAGCGGCACTCACCACATTTGAGCTATGGGCCGCCTATCGCTTCCTCAAGCGAGTCGCCCAATGAGCGCACAACCGCTCGAAGCGGCAAGGCTCCACGCGGTTCCTAGCGGCCCTGAGATTGACTTTGAGGTAGAGGAAGCTCGCCCCCTTGTCCCCGATGCGATCTACTCAGCGGTGTGCGTTGGCTGCGATGTAAAGGTCGTTTTCCAAACGCTCAAGGCGTTTCTTAAGTTCAGGATAGTCGGGGGAGCGCATGAAGGCGTTCACCTGTTCCGCGCCTACCGAGTCAAAGGACACATTCTGGTCGGGAAAGGGCCAGGTTCCGGGCCACGCCCAAAGCTAAAGAGGAGCGGGGACTTGTTCAAGATGCTCTGCCGTGTCCTAAATCTCCCCAGGAATACAAAGACACGCCACGTCAGCTACAAAGAATTGAAGGACAAGCTTTGCCAGATCGAGACACGCACCGTAACCAAAGACAGCAAGCAACGGCCTTTGGGCGAAAGCGAACGCTACTCAGTGATAAAGGAGATTTTGAACATTGAAGCGGGTTAGCAGTTACCAGATAGCAGTTACCTGTTACCTGCTACCAGTTACCTACTACCTGCTTTTAATGGGTTAATCGTTTGCTGTGAAAGGAAATTCGGAAAAGGGTATCTATTCCAAGTTTCGGGCTTAGGAACGCGCAGAAGCCCGGAAATCTGCCTGCTGTGCTATCTGCGGCCCCGGTTCTGTGGAGAAATCTACAGGCCGGGGTTCCAAAATCAACTCAGTTGTGCAGCGCGATGAAACGCACCGAATTGCGAGGTTTCCCAATGACGGCTCCCGGCCAGGAGCCGACATTCACTAGGTCGTCAATCTGCTTCCCAATAGGCAACAAAAAACCCGCCAAAGCGGGTTTGTTTGAGGCGTGCCGCGACTAAGCGCTTGCGGCTGCCCTCAGTTCCCTGCGCCTTGCGTGCCAGCCGAGCAGGCCAAGACCAGCTAGGAGCATCGCGTAAGTCTCGGGCTCCGGAATAGGCGAGGCAACCTGCATGCCCGGGATCTGCAGGCCGTCGGCGAAGCTCACCTCCATGTAGGGCGTCAGGTCGAAGCCATTCGTGGCGACGAACCGAAGGCTGGTGAAGCGCAGGGTGCTGGAAAAATCGAGTTCCGCAGTGCCGCCTCGACGAGCATTCAGATCGAAATCGAACGACCAGCCAATCTCGAAGTTCTCGGAAAACGGCATCGCCAAGCTGGCCGTCTCGAAGGAATCCGCGCTCGCCGTTTGATGATCCCAGTGGGCCCCGGCTTCTGCTTCGAATTGGGGTGAACCTACGCTGTGATCATTGGAGTTCATGAAGAATGAGGAGCGAGCGGAGGCGTTACTGCAACCGACGTCACCTTCACCGCAGGCAACCCCGGCCGTCGCGCTGCTCATGACGTGGGCGCTCGACAGCAGAATAATCGATGTATGGGTCGGAACGGTCCATGGGGCGGGAGCATAGGAGTTGGGTATCGATACCGAGATCCCCAATATACCCAGTTCACTTAGAACATTTGGACTAGCCAAACTGATTCGTGCCAGACTCAATCGTGCCGTAACGAGGGCATTGAAACTGAAACTCCCCCCGAGGGTGCCTGCCTCTTCCCCTCCCAAGATCCTCGCGCGCCCTCGCAGCTCGCCGTTCAGTACGCTTGCCGAGATTTCCGGGTATGGGATGGGCAGAGTTCCGCCAGGACCGGGCAGAGCACAAACGTCAGGCCCATGACATTCGACGCGCCCCCCCTGTGACGCCACAGACCAGCTTAACTGCGCCAAAGCGGGAGCTGAGGCGAGACCGAAGAGGAACGCTGCCAAGCCTGCGCGCAACACATTCACGTGCGTCAAGATCATGCGACCTCCCCGATTGGCGTTTACGACTCGAGAATCAGGGGAGCACGGCGCGCAAAAGTGTGCAATTGTTCACACCCGCCCTGACGATTTTTGACACTTTCGGCGGCACCTCATGATCCGAACAGCCTACTTTCCATAATGCCCCTCGGCATCCGCCCATTGCTGCGGACAGCGATCCCGACAAAGGCCGCAGATGTCAGGATCGGAAATCCAGGCGGCATATGTACTCCGCGAAGGTCGGCTTCGGGTCGAAA
>JBJXGQ010000354.1:0-7476 GCA_046160525.1 Burkholderiales bacterium | reverse complement strand
CCATGGGATCGGTGACGATCTCGGCGGGAATCTGCGCCTTGTTCAGCATGTCCGCCACGGCTTGTATGCGGGGAGTGATCTTGCCGTCCAATTCGCCCAGCGAGGTCATGGCCGCGTTGGTGTAAACAACCCGGCCAAGTTCGGGATGGGCGCCGCTGTTCATGGTGACCCCGGCCGCCACGCGCTCCTTCCCCAGTTGTGCCACCAGAATCTCGACGTTGCCGATGCCGTTCTGCAAGGTGAGGGCAAAGCCTTCGGGCTTGAGAATGCGGGCGGCAGCCCTCGCCGCGTCCTGGGTGGAGTTGGTATCGGTGAAGATGATGGCGAGATCGCATGGGGGTAATCCCTCGATGCTTGTGCGGGCGGGCAATCGCACGGTGTGCTCTCCGCGCACCCCATCGAGCTTCAACCCATCGCGCTGGATGAGCGCGACGTGGGCTTCCCGGTTATCAATAAGGGTGACGTCGTAACCCGCGCGAAACAACAGGCCGCCGTAGAACCCCCCCATGGCCCCAGAACCGATGACATAGATACGCATTCGATGCTCCTCTCCCAGTAATGTCTATGTTTAGATGAACGCAAGCTGCAAGTTTATGCGCTAAGCGAAAACTTCGCTCGCCCCGCCCAGGGCATTGAAACTCAGATTCATCTGGCCGCAGACCTTGAGGGCTACCTCCAGCGCGCGCCTGCCATCGTTGCCGCTTACCAAGGGCTCGGTTTCGGATCTCACGGCGTTCAAAAAGGATTCGATTTCCGCCAGCAGCGGATCGGCCTTCTCGAAACGCTGCTCGTTTTGTTCGACACGCGGCATCGAATCGGGCGTCTCGCCCGGGGCTTTGCGCACGCTGCGCACATGGAAGTTCTCGCAGTCGATGGAAAGATAGCTGTCGGGCTGAAAAATGCGCAGTTTGCGCACCGATTGCTGGCTCACCCGGCTGGAGGACACGTTTGCCACGCAGCCATTGGCGAACTCGATGCGTGCCGTGGCGATATCCACTGCGGGTGTCAGCACCTTGAATCCGCTGGAGCGCACCTCCGTCACGTCGCTCTTCACGATGCTCAGGATCAAGTCGATGTCGTGGATCATCAAATCGAGCACCACGTTGACGTCGGTGCCCCTGGGCTTGAACACGGCAAGCCGCTCGGATTCGATGAACAGCGGCTGAAAAATTTGCTCGCGCACGGCTTGTATTGCCGGGTTGAAGCGCTCCAGGTGCCCCACTTGGAATACCAGGCCCTTGCTCTGCGCGAGGGCGACCAGGGTGCGCGCCTCCTCCAGGGTGCGGGTCACGGGTTTCTCCACCAGAATGTGCACGCCGGCATCGAGACAGGCCTGGGCCACGGCGAAGTGCGCATCGGTAGGGACGACGATGGACGCCACGTCGATCTGGCCCAGCAAACGCCGGTAATCGGCGTAGCCTTGGGTGTTGTTTTCGGCGGCGATTTCGCGGGCGCGGGCTTCGTCCACATCCACTACACCGGCCAACGTGCAGCCAGGAAGCTGCGCATACTTGCGCGCGTGAAATTTCCCCAGATAACCGGCGCCAATCACGGCGGCACGCAAAGGTTTACGCATGGTCGTACTTTCTCGAATGGGTAGGCGGATGATAAAGCACTTGCCTATGGGAGCCCAAGGCAGGCCGCTGGTCCGTCGGGGCGTGAAAGAATTCTGCTCGTAACCCCGCTTGGGAGCATAATGGTGCCGCCGCCGTGGAGCCATGGCATTGTCATAGTACGGTCACTTGCGAACCAGTTGGTTCCGGCTCCGCCGACTCAGGAGGGTCTGTATGGCTACACCAAGCATCCGTGACGATGAGCTTCGCCAGGAAGCGCAAGAATCCATGAGCGATATCGAGCGTATCCGGGAGCGCGTCCGCATCCTTACCTTGCAGGCATTGCGCGACCGGAAGTTCGATGCCAAGGAGTTTCAGAACGTGATGAGTGCGCTCACCAAGGGAATCAGTGTGGGCGCGGAGAAACACGGAGACAATATCAAGGGTGCCGTGTCCGCGGCCTTTACGGGCCTGGACGAAGCCTTCACCCGCGCGGCGCATGCATCGAGCCTGGCGGTCAAGGAACTGGCCGCCCGCGGCAAGGAATTCAGCGAAGCGGAGCTCAAACAGAGCTTGATTCAAATGCGCCGCATGGAAACCGACTTCACCGAAACCTGGAGCGAAGTGGCCCGGTCCGCCTCCGGGGCGGTAAAAACCGAAATGCAAGCCCTCATTACCCATGTGCAGCGCACGGGCACCGACACCAGCAAGGTGGTGGGTGACACGGTGCGTGAGTTCACCCATCGCATGGGAAGCACCTGGATGAGCGCGCAGACGGGCGGAATCGAAGCCGCCAGAACCCTGGGAAACCGATTCGCGCAGGCGGCGAGCGGACTCTTCGCCGCCATGTCGGAGTCACTCAACAAGGAAGAGCCGCGCAAGCCGAAGTGACGGAGTTGCTCGCGCCAATGCGGTACGGACCGGCTCCCGGCTTTGTCGGGTAAGGCTTGCTTGGGGTGATGCGACAAAGTCCTGGCGCGACGTGCAATCGGTGCTGATGCTGACGGCTGGCCGGGTAAGTCGCCTAGGTCTCGCGGGTATTTTCTTGTTCGCGAATGCAGGTTGCGGGGAAAGCCAAAGCGAGCGCATCGCACGCCGCGAGAAAGAACTCGCTGCCGCGCCTTACGCTCAATCCGGTGACAAGCCTTGCCAGGCAGGCACCGGGGCCGCGGGGTATTCAGAGTTGCGCACGGCCAAGGGCATTCGCTTTACCGTGGTGGCTCCCAGTAACTACGATTCCACGCGCCGCCATCCGCTCCTCGTCGTCTACGCTCCCGCCAGCAGCGGGCGCCTGGAAACCGAGCGTGTGACGTCCTTTACGCAACCCGCCACGCACGCGGGATTCATCGCCGCCTACGCGGATCATCCCTCGATGTCGGTGGAATCCACCAAGGAGTTGGGAACCATCGCATCTCTCGTCACGGTCAAGTGGTGCGTGGACGAAAGCCGCGTGTTCTACAGCGGGCATTCCGATGGCGGTACGGTTTCCCACGCCTTGGCGGTGCTGCCCGGTGTGCGCGGGCGGGCTGCCGGCATTGCCCCCAGCGCCGCGGGAATGACCGCCCAGGATCTGGCCGCCTACGGCTGCCCCGCGCTAATGGCGGTGATGGTCATGCACAGCAAGCGCGATAAACTCTTTCCCGGTTGGGGCGAGCAGACGGCGAAGTGGTGGGCGCAATGCAACCGCTGCGACGCCGGGCGCACAATTTCCCAGCCAAACGGATGCGTGGCCTTCCAAGGCTGCGATCCGCGCGGACCCACCTTATATTGCGAGGGGGACGGCACGCACTCCAAATGGCCGGGCCGGGCGCAGGCCATCATGGATTTTTTTCAGGCGGTTGCGCGAAAGGCGGCACCATGAAGTTGTCTTGGGGAAGGTTGGTATGCGCGGTGTTCTTCGCGTGCGTTCAAGCACCGCACGCTTGGGCACACGCGAAGCTGGTGAGGTCGGACCCGAGCGCGCGCGCCGTGCTGGCACGTGCACCGGCAACGATCCAACTTTGGTTCAACGAAAAACTGGAGCCCGCCTATTCCTCCGCGGAATTGCGCGATGGCGCGGGTGCGGTACTGTCCACGCAAAAGGCGATTCCCTCGCCCTCCAATGCCAAGCAACTCGTCCTCAAAATTCCTTCGCTCGCTGACGGGGACTACATCGTTCGCTACCGCGTACTCTCCGTGGATGGCCACATCATCGAGTCGGAATTTCGCTTTTCGGTGCGCGCGAAGAAGCAGTGACTCGGGACTGTTGGCATCTATTTCATGGCATGTGTTTTCCCTCACCCTCGGTCCCTCTCCCGGAGGGCGAGGGAAGTAAAGAGCCCTTCTCCCGCCGGGAGAAGGGTGGGGATGAGGGAATGGGCTTCGATCGGTAAGGGCGCGGCATGACCGAAGTCCTCGCCACGCTCGCCCGGTTTGCGCAGACGGCGAGCGGTTGCTTTCTCACCGGATGGATCGTGTTTGGTCTATTACGTGTGGAGCGCCAAGCACCGGGGCGTATCGTCGCGGCAAGTCTGGCGTTGTTGTTTCTTCTAGCCGGAATCGGTTCCCTCGCGAGCCAGGCAGCGCTCGTGACAGGGCGCGTGGATGCGCTCATGGAAATGGCTGCCTGGCGGGGAGTCATCGAGCAGACCGTCTTTGGGCATGTGTGGCTCTGGCGCGAAAGCCTCATGCTCGTTGTCCTGGCTTTGTCGTGCTGGCCCCGCACGCCTGCGATGGTGTTTGTGGCGCTCGCGGCGGCGGCCACGGCGCTGGGCGCCGTGAGCGGCCACGCCGCGGCGCTGGAGCCCGCGTGGCCAGCAGTCATTGCGCATGGCGTTCACATCGCGGCCATCGGCGTTTGGTGGGGCGGACTGGTTCCTCTCTCGCTCGCCATGCGAGAAGGCAATGCAGCGGAGTTTGCGCGGACGTTTCGCCGGTTCTCCCGTCTTGCCACCGTGGCCATGGTCCTGATTATAGGTACAGGTATTTACCTTTCCCTTACCCACGTGGGGACGTGGCCCGCTTTATTTGGTACCGGTTACGGACACCGGTTGCTTTCCAAGCTGCTCTTGGTTGCGGCGATTTTGCTCTTGGCGGCGAGGCTGCGCTGGCATTGGTTGAAAAATTTGGACCAAATCTCCGCGGAGCGCATCGCGAGCCGGGCCTCCTGGCTGGTGGTGGCCGAATTTCTCGCGGCTTTGGCGGTGGTTCTAGTCGGTAGCCTGCTGTCCAGTACACCGCCCGCGCGGCACGAACAAATTCTCTGGCCCTTCGGATTTCGCTTCGCACCTGGCCTTACCTGGGGGCAGCCGCAGGTGCCGCTTCAAGTAATCGCGGGTACTGTGCTGGCGTTGATCTCCGTGTTCCAGATCTTCCGGTCGTACCGGAAGGGCTGGCGGTCCTCCCTCGTGACCGGTTTCTTATTGTTGCTGGGCCTGTCGCTCGCATCGCCGCCGCTAGCGGTGCAAGCCTTCCCGGATACCTATCGCGTGAGCGCGGTGGCGTACCACAGCATTTCCATCGATAACGGGGCCAAGCTCTTCAAGCAGCACTGCACAGGTTGTCATGGAGAGGGCGGTCTGGGCGACGGGCCGCTCGCACGCGGTCTTCCGAAACCGCCCGCCGATCTTTCCGCGCCGCACACGGCGGATCACACGGCGGGCGATATGTTCTGGTGGCTCACTCACGGGATTCCCGCGGGCAAGATGCCTGGCTTCGGCGATGTTCTCAGTGCCGACGAGCGCTGGGACTTGATCAACTACTTGCGAACTTTTTCTGGCGGTTACCAAGCGCGCATCCTGCGTCCGCGCATTGCGCCCATGCAACCCTGGCTCGGCGCGCCGGATTTCAACTACGTTCTGGAGAGCGGCGAGAGCGGAGCACTCAAGGAATTTCGCGGCGAAAAGCCCGTGGTGCTCGTGTTTTTTTCCTTGCCTGAATCCGGCACGCGCATGGCGCAATGGGGCGAGTCAAGAGTTGCCGTGGAAGCGGCCGGTGCGAAGCTGCTGATGGTGCCGCTGGGTCCGGCACCAGCGCGGCAAGCCGCCTCGCTGCCCGTAATTATTCAGGGCGCGGAGGAAGCAGCGAGCACCTTTCTGCTCCTGTCCCGCACATTGAATGATTCAAATCAAGGAGAGCGTGGCGCGTTCCGCTCCCACATGGAAATGCTGGTGGACCGCTTCGGTTACTTGCGTGCGAGGTGGTTGCCCCGCGAGGGAAACGAATGGGCGGATATGAGCGCGCTCATCGCGCAAGTGAAGGCACTCCAGACCGAACCCGAGATCCTTCCGCCCCCGGACGAACATCTACACTGACGTAGATTCATGAACGAACCGCACCTGGGCAGTCCCTACAGGCCCGCCAATTCCGGCACAGCGCGCTACGTGCTTGCGGAGCACTACAAGCGGGCGCCACGCATCGTTGTTCGTACTCGCGTGCCGAGCCCAGCAGAGACTCTTCGAGCGAAAGCTTGGCGCCTATTACGTGCATGTGTTTGAGCGGGTGACCTAGAAGAGGCGTTTGAGCGCGAAGGATGCGAACCTGTCGTTCCGACATGACCGATATCGGCACCTATGCATCGTCGGAGATTGAATGCCGGGGGCAGCCCGGCGGCTGGTTACTTTCTCTTGCTTGCCCAAGAGAAAGTAACCAAAGAGAAGGGCACCCCAATGCCGCTTGATTCCTGCGCTGCCTGGCGGACTCGCGGCGCCTGCGGAACTAGTCCGCGCGAGAGGCATGCGCGGCCGTCGAACAGTCCGCGGCGAATTCCCGCGAGCCCGCCGAGCTGCTCGGCGCGGCATAAGGGGGGAAAAGCAAACCAGCGGTATGCGGAGGGTGTTGGTTCGGTTGTCGGTTGTCGGTGTTTGGGTTTGGATGTTGACGTGCTTCTCCCCCTTCTGAAGCGCCGAGTAACGCAGGAGCGATGGGGGCCGTCGCCGAGGACTGTTTGAGTCCGCGCATGTTTTTCGCGCGGGCGAGTTCCGCAGGCGCCCATCGCTTCGAGTAACGCAGGGTACCCCGCTAGGGGCGGTTCAGTTGGGGCGGCCTTTTTTCGCTTACCTTTTTTGGCCGCGCAAAAAAGGTGAGTAGCGGCCGGGCTACCCCCGGCGACTTTCCCTCGATACTTCGCCGGTCACCGACAAGACGTCTCATTTTGCATCCGGAGGTATTGCATCCAATCACTTTTCGGAAAGTCTGATGAGGTGTACTCGCGCGCCAACTCTGATGGGTCGGCCGGCAGAGGGGGAAGCCGCTCATCGGTTCTGTTTCCTCTTGGCTGTGGCTAGCCAAATAACCCAGGCGACTATCTCGAATCCAATGCCAAAGAACGCCAACCCGAACGCTACCTTACTCCACGCAAACGCGTAGAAGAATATGGCCAACAAGAAGCAGATGGCAGCGCCGGCGTGCATGATCTACGCTCTACAGGAAATCAAATGAAATCGTCCGCGTTATAACACGGACATCTTCCGTCTATTTCGCACTTTCGAATCTTGTGTTGTATACCGGAAATTCTCCACTCGCAAAGAATCCGCTTTCCGGAGCATGATGGCGTGCGTGCGTAATAGACTTAGGGAAATGCTGAACAAGTTCCGTTCGCCCTGATCGTGAGCCTGTCGAACGATCGAAGAGTGAACTCGCAAGGGCATGAAGCTGCCGGGTCTTCCGTTCATGCTTCGACAGGCTCAGCACGAACGGAAGACTCAATCTGCATTTCCTTAGGGTTTGCGCGTATTCTTGATTTTTAGCATCGCCAGTTATACCCAGGGCCAGCCATGCATATCGTCCTCAATTCCAAGTTCTTTCGCACCCTAAATATCGTTGACCTCGCCCTCAAAGCGCGCGCCTTGGGGTTCGATGGGATCGATGTCTGCATACGTCCAGGCCATCCGGTGAATCTGGACAATGCCGAAAGTGCGTTACCGCAGGCAGTCGCGGCGTGGAA
>JBJXGQ010000353.1:0-10375 GCA_046160525.1 Burkholderiales bacterium | reverse complement strand
TATCAAACCATCGCCGCGCAAGACGCCCTTCGCTTGACCCGCGTTCCGGGCATAGGACGCAAGACCGCCGAGCGATTGCTGCTCGAACTCAAGGACAAGATTGCACCCAGCTCCATTTCCCAAGGGGTGGGGGCTGAGGCTTCGGCGCGAAGCGATGCCTTGAATGCCTTGGTGTCGCTGGGTTATAACGAGCGCGAGGCCGCAGCCGCATTGGCAAAGGTGGATGCCGCGTTACCCACGGGAGATGCCATCCGCCAAGCCTTAAGGCATCTGTCGAAGGTACTATGATTTCCTTGGCCCCCGGCGGCCAAGAATATTTTGGCGTTTGAATAGACCGCATCGCGATGGGGTGCGTTAAAGAACAGGAGAGAAAAGTGGGTAGGGTAAACGTAGGGTGGCGGGTGGCCGTGGCCATCATGGGCTTGGTTGTAACGACGCTGGCCAGTGCCCAGAACAAGCAAGAGAAGATCGAGCGGTTGATCAACATGCACGATCTGAAAACGACCGTGGCCATTGGGAACTATTTCTTGAAGCAAGAGAGCTTGAACGCCGCTCGCAACCAGTTGTACCGCCTTGGCCAGGAACAAAAACTCGGCAAGGAGTGGGGCCCCAATAACCCGCAATGGAAGCAAGCCGAGGAAGCCATGGTCAAGGTCATGATGCGCGACGCGCAGCGCGATTTTTCCAGCTTCGAATGGCTGTTGCCCGAGTGGCGGGAGTTGTCCAGCAAGGATTTCGACGAGACTGAGCTGGATACACTGGAAGCGCACTTTCGAACCGAAGTTGGCCGCAAACAGTTGCAGATCACGGATCATGGCGTGGCTTTCCACGTGATGGCGGCGCTGACCTTGGGCGGGCGCATGCAAGGCATCGTGGCAGGCGCGGAAGCCGAGCGGCGCGAGATGCAGGTGTTGTATGACCAGGAAGACCGGGAAATGCGCTTCGACATCAACGAAAATCCAGAGAGCGTGCGGTTTGCCATGTCGCCGGTGGGGAAAAAATACTTCGTCAACGCCGTGCTCAAGGTGACGGGGCGCATCAGCCAACGGCTGTATCAGACGGCGGGCGAAATGCCCAAGCGTGCCCTGGCCGCTTTGCCCGAGGCGGCTCCAGCGCTTGAAGCGTTTCGCGCCCGCGCTCAAGGGTAAGGGCCGCAAGGACCCATGGCCGTGATCGAGACCGACCGCCTCGTGGCACCGAGCACCGCGCCCCAGGAAGAAGCGGTGGAGCGCGCTCTGCGGCCCAAGGCGTTGCAGGAATACGTCGGGCAGGAAAAGATCCGGTCGCAGCTTTCCATCTTCATCGAGGCGGCGCGCAACAGAAAGGAATCGCTGGATCACGTGCTTCTGTTCGGCCCTCCTGGCTTGGGCAAGACCACGCTCGCGCACATCATCGCCAGGGAAATGGGCGTGAACTTGCGACAGACCTCCGGCCCGGTGCTGGAGCGAGCGGGAGATTTGGCGGCGCTGCTGACCAATCTTGAGCCCAACGACGTTTTGTTCATCGACGAGATTCACCGGCTGAGCCCCGTGGTGGAGGAGATTCTGTATCCGGCCCTGGAGGATTTCCAGATCGACATCATGATCGGTGAGGGGCCCGCGGCGAGGTCGCTAAAATTGGACTTGCCCCCCTTTACCTTGGTGGGAGCGACCACGCGCGCTGGGATGCTGACCAATCCGTTGCGGGACCGCTTCGGTATCGTGTCGCGCCTGGAGTTCTATACGGCCGAGGAACTCACTCGCATCGTGGAGCGTTCCGCCGGCTTGTTGGGCGTGCGCATCGAGCGCCAAGGCGCGGAGGAAATCGCCAACCGCTCGCGCGGGACTCCGCGCATTTCCAACCGCCTGCTGCGGCGCGTGCGGGATTTTGCCGAGGTCAAGGCCCAAGGCGTGGTGACGCGCGATGTTGCGAACAACGCGCTGTTGATGCTGGACGTGGATCCCGTCGGGCTCGACGTGATGGACCGCAAACTTCTGCTGGCGGTGTTGGAGAAATTCAATGGCGGCCCCGTGGGCCTGGATAATCTTGCCTCGGCCATCGGCGAGGAATCGGACACTATCGAAGACGTGCTGGAACCCTATCTCATTCAGCAAGGGTATTTGCAACGCACGCCTAGGGGAAGGGTCGCCACTTTGGCAACCTACCGGCACTTCGGGCTCACCGTTCCCAATCAAACTCCCCAACCCGGACTATGGGGACAATAACCTGTGCGATGGCCTGTCGCCGCATTATGACGGTGGAATCGGGTTTATCTCTTGCTTGTGACTTATATTGACAAGTCCCCTTGCTGTCCCCCATTTCGTTATCCCCGTGAGGGTGTATTTTCAAGACACCGATGCGGGGGGCGTGGTATTCCACGCGACCTACTTGAACTTTCTAGAGCGGGCGAGAACTGAGTGGCTGCGCAGCCTGGGAATAGCATTGGGGGCGTTGACCGATGGCGAACAGATCCTGTTCATCGTGCGCCGGTTGCAGGCGGACTTTAGAAAGCCCGCCAAGCTCGACGATCTGTTGCAAGTCAGCGCCACGCTAGCCAAACTTGGGCGTGCTCAGATAACGCTGGCGCAGCAGGTGGTGAGAAACGATGAACTATTGCTGGATGCGGAGGTAAACCTCGCTTGCGTGAGCCGGGAGGAATTGCGTCCAGTGCCCTTACCCGAACCGATTCGAACTCAACTCGGCCTGTTGCAAGGCCGGTATAAGGATAAAAAGTGAACGTTACCCAAGATCTCTCGATCATCACACTGGTGGCCAACGCCAGCTTGCTGGTGAAATTGATCATGGGCGTCCTGCTGCTTCTGTCGGTGCTCTCCTGGTGGTTCATCTTCCGCAAGTGGTTCGTGCTGCGCGACGCCGACAAGAAGGCAGACGACTTCGAGCGCACCTTCTGGAGCGGCTCGGACCTCAATACCCTCTACCAATCGGTGGTGAGCGCCCGCCGTGCCTCGGGCACCATGGAGCGCGTATTCGAGGCGGGCTTTCGCGAGTTCGTCAAGCTCAAACGGCAAACAGGTCTTACCGTTTCCGTGGTGATGGACGGTACACGGCGGGCCATGCGCGCCACCTACCAGCGCGAAATGGACCGCCTTGAGGCGCACCTTGCATTCTTGGCAACCGTGGGCGCGGTGAGCCCCTATGTGGGCCTGCTCGGAACGGTGTGGGGCATCATGAACGCGTTTCGCGGGTTGGCGAACGTGGAGCGTGCGACGCTGGCCAACGTCGCCCCAGGAATCGCCGAAGCCTTGATAGCAACCGCCATAGGGTTGTTCGCAGCTATTCCCGCAGTCATCGCGTTTAATTACTACTCCCGCCATATCGAGCGCTTGTCCACGCGTTTCGATAGCTTCATGGAAGAGTTCTCCAACATCTTGCAACGCCAGGGAAGCGGCGCGAACTAGAGCCATGGCGGCCTACGGAAAGCGCGGGGGATCCAACCGCCTCATGAGCCAGATCAACGTCGTGCCGTACATCGACGTGATGCTGGTCTTGCTGGTGATTTTCATGGTGACCGCGCCGCTCATCAGCACCAGTTACGTGGATTTGCCGCAAATCTCCAAATCCAATACTCCGCCTGCGGTGCCGATCGAAGTCGTGATCAAGGCTGACGGAAGGCTGTACATACGCGACAAGGCCACCGAGAAGCCTATTACCTTGGATGGATTGCTGGCAAGCATTAAAGAGAAACAAACTCGCAATCCCGACCAACCCGTCGTCATCGCCGCCGATCAAAGCGTGCTCTACGGCAAGGTGCTGGAAGTAATGGACGTACTGCAGCGCAATCATGTCAAGAAAGTTGGCCTACTGGCGAAACCGAGGCCAAGCTGATGCAGGCGGCCCAGCCTGAGCCGGGGCGCATACCCTCCGGCATGCTTGCCGTCGGTGTTCACCTGGCATTTTTCGCCTTGTTATTCTTCGGGGTAAGCTGGCAAACCAAGATCGCCGAGCCCATCATGGTGGACCTGTGGGAAGAGCTGCCGAGCGAAAAGCCAGTACCGGTAGTGGCGCCGCCGCCGCCACCAGCGCCCAAGCCCAAGGTTGAGGTGAAGCCGCCCCCGCCTCCGCCGCCCAAGGTGGAGGCGCCGAGCAAGGCGGACATTGAACTCAAGGCCAAGCCAGAGCTCGAGCGCAAACGCAACAAGGAAGAGGTAGAACAAAAGAAACTAGAAGAGGAAAAAAAGAAAGAAGAGCAACGCAAACAAGCGGAAGAACGCCTCGAGGAAAAGAAGCGCGCCGACGAAGAGCGCAAGCTTGAACAAGAGGCGCGTAAGCGCGAGGACGCTCTTTTGGAGCAAAAGAGCAAGGAAGACGAGAAGAAAAGGAAGGACGATGAATTGCGGCGCAAACGCGACGCGGAACAGGCCTCCGCGCAGACTAGGCTTTTAGAGGAGATTAGCTCTCGAATACGTACCAAGATAATGAGTAAGGTCGTTGCACCACCTGGGCTTACCGGAAACCCGGAGGCACGCTACACCGTAACGGTCTTACCTGGTGGAGATGTGCTTGACATCAAGCTGGTGAAGTCCAGTGGTTTCCCGGCCTGGGATTTGGCCGTTGAGCGAGCCATCAAGCAATCCGAGCCGCTTCCTGTTCCGAGCCAACCGGAATTATTTCGACTAGTACGAATCCTCGACCTAAAATTCCGGCCGTCAGCAGAATAGGCCTGCGCATGTCATCATGTCGTCTTACCCACCGCAACGTATGCATCTATCCCATTAGCTCGATGCGTGACCCCTTCACCAGATCGGTTCTATAATTTGGATCAATGCCAATGTCCTTTCGAACTTATCCCGTCTCTGGGCCCCTCCAGCCGGCAATCTACGGTATCTGGAGACGAGTTGTGCCTGTAATGCTTGCGTTTGTGTTACTGAGCGTCTTGAGTCAGCCCGCTCCGGCACAACTTACGATAGAAATTTTTGGGAGCAGCCAGTCACCGCTGCCAGTAACCGTGTTGCCTTTCGCGGGCGAAGAGCGCTTTCCGCACAGAATCAGCGAGGTCGTGTCGGCGGACTTGCTACGCAGCGGTTTGTTCAAACTCGGCGCCCTGGGCGACGCCCGGCCCTTCCCCTCGGAGCCTGCCGAAGTGAAGTTTGGCTATTGGCGCGACAAGGGCGATCAAATCTTGGTCATCGGGAAGGTCAGCCCGCGCCCCGACGGGCGGCTCGAAGTGCGCTTTCGCTTGATAGACGTTGCCAAGCAATCGCAACTGGCCGGCTATTCTTATGCCGTAACCGTTCCCCAGCTGCGTGCCACGGCGCATAAAATCGCGGACGTCATATACGAAAAGCTTACGGGCGAACCTGGAATATTCGGCACTCGCATTGCCTATGTCGCCAAGACGAGCGCGCGCTTCGAATTGCACGTGGCGGATGCCGATGGCTTCAATTCGCAATTCATATTGGCGCACAAGGAACCCATCATGTCGCCGGCGTGGTCGCCCGATGGTTTGCAAATCGCCTATGTATCCTTCGAGCGGCGAAAATCCATCGTTTTCCTGCACAACCTGAAAGATGGTTCGCGGCGCATATTGGCGAACTTCGAGGGTAGCAATAGCGCACCTGCTTGGCATCCAGACGGTAAGCGCTTGGCCATCGCACTCTCGCGCGATGGTGCTGGGCAAATTTATTTGGTCAATGCCGATGGTTCGGGATTGCAGCGCCTCACCCACAGCAATTCCATCGACACGGAACCCAGTTTTTCGCCCGATGGGAAGTCAATCCTATTTACTTCCGACCGCGGCGGCAGCCCGCAGATTTACCGAATGTCCTTGAGCGGCGGCGAAGCCGAGCGCATGACCTTCGAGGGCAGCTACAACGTGACTCCTCGTTATAGCCCGGACGGCAAGTCTTTTGCATACGTGCAACGTAACAGCGGCCGATACAACGTCGCCATCATGGATATGGGTAGCCGGCAAAGCCTGGCGATCACCGACAACCCCTTGGACGAATCCCCGAGTTTCGCGCCTAACGGAAAACTCATTTTGTATTCGTCCGTGGGCAAGAACCGCGGCACTCTTGCCGCCGTTTCAAGCGATGGAAGAATCAAGCAGCGCATCACGGCCCAGGCACCGGACGTCCGAGAGCCGGCGTGGGGACCGATTTTGGCGGATCGTCAATAGGCAATCATCGATAGGGAGTTATGTAATGAATAAAGTGTGGATTGGAATCGCTGCCGCGTTGTTGGTTACCGCCTGCGGAGGGAAGGGTTTCCTGGGAGGTAATCAAGCCGCCGTCGAGCAGCGCGACTTGTTCGAAAAGCAGGAGGCGGAGAAGAAGCAAGCGCAATCGGCCGAGCAGCAGGCCAAGGAGAAGCAAGTCGCCGAGGAGCAGGCGCGCCTGAAAGCGCAACTGGCGGCTCAGCAAGCGCAACAGAACGGCGGTGCGCAAGGATCGGCCGACCAAGGCGAACAGCCCGTGGTCACGCCACTGCCCCCTACCTCGCTCACGGAGCAAGCATTGAAGGATTCCTCCGCGGCGATGAACGATCCCAGTAACCCCCTTTCCAAGCGCAGTATTTATTTTGGCTACGACAGCATCAGCGTGGAGGGTGAATACTCCTCCATCGTGGAGGCCCACGCTAAATTTCTGTTGGATCATCCCCAGGTCAGGGTGCGGCTAGAGGGAAATTGCGATATACGAGGAAGCCGCGAGTACAACTTGGCGTTGGGCCAAAAACGTTCCGACTCCGTTAAGCGTGCTTTCGCACTGCTTGGCGTTCCCGCCGCGCAAATTGAAAGTGTGAGTTTCGGCGAGGAGAAACCGCGGATACAGGGCGACACGGAAGAGGCGCACCAAGAGAACCGGCGCGTGGATATCGTCTACAGCGACACGGCCAAGTAAAGACCAAGCCCATGGCAGTTCAGCGCACAGCCTGTGCTCTTTGCATCGCGTCTGTACTTTGGGCCAGTGCGCCAGTACCGGCAGACGATTCCATCTTGCTGGCCCAGGCGGACAACAAGAACCGCGGCGTGATCGAGTTGATGAACCAGATGGAAGCGCTTAACGCGGACGTCAATCGTATGCGCGGCCAGATCGAGGTTCTCAACAATGCCATCGAAGGCGCGCAAAAGCGGCAGAAGGATATGTACCTGGATCTGGACAGCCGCCTGCGGCGATTCGAGCAGGACGCTTCCCCGGAGAACCAAGCCAAGCGCGAGAAGCATCTTGCGGATTTGGACGCACGGCTCAAGCGCCTAGAGCAAGAGGCCAATGCGGATACAGCGAAACGTGACAAGCAGATCGGAGATTTCGAATCGCGTATCCGCAAATTGGAAATGACCGCGGGGGCGGTAGCCCCGGCGGCGGGTAGTACCGGCACGACCAGCATTTCGGGGCCGGTGGCACCCACGCCGCCCACTCCTCCCGCGACACCCACCGTGGCAAGGACAGCGCCAGCGGCGCAAGACGTGGTCCGCCGCGCCTACGATGGCGCCATGAATAACTACAAGATGGGAGACTATCAAGGGGCCGTGTCGGCTTTCGATGCATTCATCAAACGCTATCCCACGGATGCCCTGGCTCCCAATGCCCAGTATTGGATAGGGGATTCCTATTTTAATTTGCATGATTTCCGCGCCTCCGTGGGCGCACAGCAGACCTTGATAAAAACTTATCCGGACAGCTCCAAGATCCCGGATGCCATGCTGAATTTGGGCAGCGCCTATGCCGCGCTGAACGAAACGGCATCGGCGCGCAGCACCCTCGAAGATCTCATCGCCAAATTCCCTTCATCCGAAGCCGCGGATAAGGCACGCCAACGGCTCGCCCGGCTGAAGTAGGCGCATGCGCGCCTTGGGCGCGCGACCTCACCGGCTAGAATAAGAGGCCGTACCCGCGCCAGCCGCCATGGACAATCCCACCCAACTTGCCACGCTTGTCGCCTGGGCTGCTTTCGCCCTCGCCTTCCTATTTGGCGTGATCGCTTGCCGTACCCACTTTTGCACCATGGGCGCGGTGTCCGATCTCATCAACATTGGCGATTGGTCGCGCATGCGCATGTGGTTGCTGGCTATTGCGGTGGCCATGGTTTGCACCAATGGACTGGCGCTTGCGGGTATGTTGGATCTCTCCAAATCCTTCTACACGGGCGAGCGCTTCCTATGGCTTTCTCATATCGCCGGCGGGGCGCTCTTCGGCGTGGGGATGACCATTGCGTCGGGCTGCGGATCGCGCAACCTGATCCGCATGGGCGGTGGTAATTTGAAATCTCTCATCGTGTTGGTGTGTCTGGGCCTCTCCGCCTACATGACCATGAAGGGATTATTTGCCCTGGCGCGAGTAAACCTGCTGGACTCCGTAGCGCTACACCTACAAGGCGGGCAGGATTTGCCCAATGTGCTCGCGCGCTACACTGGTGCCAGCACATCTTGGGTGCGCATCGCCTGCACCGCCGTGATCGCTGGCGCAATCGCGCTTTTCGTCTTTGCGGATCCAGCGTTTCGCCGCAACCGCGAATACGTGGCCGCTGGCCTTCTCATCGGCATGATTGTCGCCGGGGGGTGGTATGTGACGGGCCGGATCGGCTATCTGGCGGAAGACCCCAACACCTTGAGCGAGGCTTTCCTTGGCACCAACTCGAAGCGCCCCGAGTCCTTTACCTTCGTTGGACCCGTGGGCTACTCCCTCGAATTGCTCATGTTATGGACAGACGCCTCCCTCAAGGTGACTTTCGGGATCGCCGCGGTCCTGGGACTGTTCGCCGGAGCCCTCGTCTACTCCCTTGCGAGTAAGACTTTTCGCTGGGAAGGATTCACCACGGCCGCCGACTTGCGTAGCCACATCGCGGGCGGCGTGCTCATGGGATTCGGGGGCGTGACAGCGCTGGGATGTAGCGTTGGCCAAGGAATCACCGGATTATCGACCCTGGCCTTGGGTTCGTTACTCACCTTCACTTCCATCGTGCTGAGCAGTGCGCTGACCATGAAATGGCTCTATTGGCGCATGCAACGCGGTAGTTCCTAAGTTTTTATTTCTCCGCCTGAAGTTTGACACCCCCTAGGGGCGTAAGTAGAATTCGGCCTCTTTTTTTGGGTGGTTAGCTCAGTCGGTAGAGCAGCGGACTTTTAATCCGTTGGTCGCGAGTTCGAATCTCGCACCACCTACCAATAACTTCAATAGGTTAGTGCAAAGCAAGCGCTAGCCTTTTTTATTTGTGGGGCACTCTTGGGGCAATCTTGGTTTGTATTCGATACCAAGTGCCCCACCACGTCAGGCATTCTAGCGCTGGGAATCCTATCCTCAGGTGCGATGTCACAGATAAAGTGCGAAAGCGCGCGAGCAATCCCGCCTCCGTAATTGCTTGGCTTCATTTCTGCCGGACCTCGCCCTTCTCAGTCTCCCATATGCCCTTGTCTGGGCGCCTGGGTCAAGCAAATCCAACCGCCTTGTTTGAGGGAGCCTAGCCCGTTCTCCATCCCGTCACGTTGCCTCAAAGTGCCCCACAACATGACAAATTACCCCATGAGTGCCCCACAGTAAGATACGAGTCTGACAAGTCTATGATATGTATATGACTTAGTCTCTATAACATCGGATGTTCAATCTTCTGTTGCTATGAATTGCGTTGTGTTCTACAGTGTCGCCGTACATATCCCTGGGAGCGGCGGCAATGGCGAACATCGAAAAGCGTGTATCAAAAGACGGCGCGACTAGCTACCGGGTGAAGGTCCGCTTGAAAGGCATCGCCGATCAGTCAGCAACCTTTGAGCGAGTCACCGATGCGAAGAAATGGGTGCAGGCAACGGAAAGCGCGATCCGCGAAGGCCGTCATTTCAAAACCAATGAAGCTAAGCGCCACACGCTGGCGGAGCTGGTAGATCGCTATCTGCGGGACGTCATGCCGTCCAAGCCGAAGAGCGTCAAGGATCAATCCCGACAACTGCTTTGGTGGAAGGCAATCCTTGGGCATCACACTCTCGCCGATATCACTCCGGCATTGCTAGCGGAAACGCGCGACAAACTCGCTGGCGGCCTTCAGAAAGACGGCAGCATGGTTCAGCAGGTGCGCAACCCCAAGACTAGGAAATCCGTCCCCAAGCCCGCAGAACCGCGCAATCCGGCGACCGTAATCCGCTATCTCGCGGCGCTATCCCACGCCTTCACCATCGCCGTTAAAGAGTGGGGTTGGATCGAGAACAACCCCATGCGCAAGGTCACAAAGCCCAAGCAACCAGGGGGGCGCGTGCGCTTCCTTTCAGACGATGAGCGCGCCGCATTGCTTAGCGAGTGTCAGAACAGCAGCAACGAGGATCTTTATCTCGCCGTTGTGCTCGCGTTGTCCACTGGGGCGCGGCAAATGGAAATCATGGGACTTCGCTGGAGGCAGGTTGATCTTCAGCGTCGCGTGATTACCCTGTACGAAACCAAGAACGGCGAGATAC
>JBJXGQ010000352.1:0-18681 GCA_046160525.1 Burkholderiales bacterium | reverse complement strand
TTGTACCTGGTTCGTTCCTTGGCTTGCGCAGCCGGCGAGCATCGCCGTCACGGCCATTATTGCGAGTGTTTGTTTCATCATGGTCTCCTGGTTTGGTGTTTCGGCATCGCATCGCGCCGGCATGTTTGAACTTGTAACGGATGCGGCGCGGCGAAGCAGGCATATTAGTCCAATCTAGGCGCCCTAGCCGTGCCGCACCGTCCTGCGCCGAAGATAGAGCCGGAACAAGCCCGGATTGAGCGCGCGAAGCTTTTCGCGTTCGGCGATGAGACGCGGGCCTATTCCCTGGCGTTCGAGATCGATGAGCCGCAGCACCTGCCGCGCTGCCCTCCCCGGTGCGCTACCGGGAAGAGCAAGATTCTCCAGTTCCCTGGCGGCCGCGGGGTATTCCACCAGATACCATGCGGGAAACCATGCCGCGAGCGGTTCCATGCTTTCCGATTCGCAGGCGTCTTGAAAGGCATCCCACTCCAGGCCAAGCACTTCGTCGCCTAGCTCTTCCAGCAACGCAGCGAACCTATCTTGCGCGCGCATTGCCAATGCGAAGAGAGCGGGACGTGCCGCGTCGAGTCCGCGGTTCCGGTAGCGTGCGATAGCTAGCCAGTACAAGGCATCTGGACATTCGCTAGCATTCGGGATAATCAGGGCCGCCTCTTCGGCTTGCGCCCACTTGCCGCTTCGCAAGAATTGCCATGCGCAGTGGGCCTCGGGATGAGCGGAGTCGTACGCGATTCCGCCCGTGATTTGTGCTAGTTCGAGGTAGAAGGACTCCATGAAGGTCTGCATGCCCGCTCCCAGCACCGTGCTGGCCTCGCGCATTTCCTCGTCTAGCCAGCGTGCGGCGCGTGCGACTTCGCCGCTTTCGGAAGCAGGCCTTTTCCATAGCGCAATCCGTAGGGCCAACCGGTCCAGCATAGGCAACTGCTCATGCGAAGCATCGTATTGGCGAAGCGCGGCAATTGCGCTGGTCGCGCGCCTCACATCGCGCGCCGTTAACGCGGCAACCACTTCATTCGCCAGTACGACTGAACGTGAATCGAGAAAAAGATCGAGCTGGATGGCCATATACCGCGTGCCCTACGGCCATCCTTAGCCCAGCGTTAGTTCTTGAACGCCGCCACGGGAAGCGTGGGGACGCCCGCGAAATGAGCGGGGGGTTCGCCCGTTAAGCTTTCCAGGAATGCCACGACATCCGAGACATCCGCATCGCTCAGGTCACGCCCCAATTGCAGCTTGCCCATGATGCGTACGGCGTCTTCGAGCTTCGCCACGGAGCCATCGTGGAAAAACGGCGGAGTCACCGCGACGTTGCGCAGTTGCTGCACCTTGAACATGAAGGCATCGGCATCATTCTTCGTATCCTGGAAGCGGCCCTTGTCGCGCCCCTTGAACAGCTCGATTTCCTGGCTGCCCGTGAGCGTCCAATAGTCCGCCGTGATGCCGAACTTCTGGTACATCTGCCCGCCTACCAGCACGCCGCCGTGGCAGCCGGAACAACCTAGCGCCATGAATTTATCCAGGCCTTGCCTGGCTTGCTTGTCCAGCGCGTTGGTGTCGCCCTTCAAGTAACGGTCAAAGGGCGCGGGCGTGAGCAATGTGCGCTCATAGGCGCCGATAGCCTTGCTCCAGTTCGCCGCCGTGATGGGCTCGGCTTCGCCGGGAAAAGCTTTCTCGAACAGGGGACGATAACCGGGAATGGCGCGCAGTTTTGCTTCCGCCATGGCGTAGTCCTTGTTCCCGTAAGCCAGCGGGCTTATCAATGCCTTGAGCGCTTGTTCTTCGACGTCAACGCGATTTCCGCCGTAGTGTTGGGCGAACTGCAGTGCGGTGTTGAACACGGTGGGAACGTTGCGCGGAATCAATTTGCCGGAATTACCGATGGAGCGTGGCAGTGCATCGGTGCCGTAGAACTGCGGCTGGTGGCACTCGGCACAGCTTTGCTTGCCGTCGGTGGAAACGCGCGTCTCGTAGAACAACTTTCGGCCCAGTTCGACGCGCGCGGGCGTCAATGGATATTGCGCCGTGGCTGCGTCGGCGGGTAATGGTTTGAACTGCGCTTGCGCGCGTTCTAGCAGAGCCTTCTCCCCATCGTCCGCGCTGAGCGCGGAAATCAGCGCGGCAGTTAAAACCCCCGTACCCCATAGCACTGCAATCTTCTTCGATTTCATCACGGAATTCTCCCAAAAAATAAACTCTAACGATGCGCCTCGCCCCGGCGCCATTCACGCTCTGCTTGGTCCCAAGCGCCTAACGCTTGCAGATCCGGAACCCATGCTAACCCGGTTTTACCGTCGGAAGACTTGGCCTCGGGCGTGACCACCACATCCAACAACGCCGGGAGATTTTTCAGCGCCTGCTCGATAGCCCTGGGCAAATCCTCTGCCTTCTCGACCCGCTGCGCGTGCATGCCGAAGGCGCGCGCCATGGCCGCATGATCGGAGAACTGCAAGCGCGTTCCGACCACTTTGCCGTGGTTGTCCGTTTGGTCGTGTACTTCGATTTGCCAGGCACCATTGTTCGCCACCACGATCAGCACGGGGGCTTTGTGGCGCACGGCCGTGTCGATCTCCATGGCATTGAAACCGAAGGCGCCGTCGCCCGTGGCAACCACCACCTGCCGGTTGGGAAAAGCCAAACTTGCCGCAACCCCAAACGGCGTGCCGATCCCGATGCAACCCAAGGAACCCGGGTCGAGATACGTGCTGGCGGAGAGTCCTACACGCGCAAAACTCAGAAAATCCCCGCCATCGGCAATCACGATGGCATCGTCGTTGAGTTTACCCTGAAGCTCGCCGAGCACGCGGTTGGGGTGCATGCGTCCGTCGCTACCGGGCGATGCCGTGTTCAACGTTTCACGCAACTTTCTAGCGCGTGCTTCATGTTGCTGGCGCAAGCCGCCGGCCCAGGTGCGATCCACGCTGGAGGCCCGGTTGCCAGCCATCGTCGTAATGGCGGCCAGCGCCGCCGCGGGCTGGGCGAAAATTTCCACTTCACCGCGCCGGTTGTCACGTAATTCGGAAGGCGCATCGGCGATGCGCACGAAGCGCGCGGCGCCGAACACCGCCGGAGATCCGTAGGCCAGTTGAAAGTCCAATCGCCTACCCAAAGTCACCACGACATCGGCTTCGGTCATGACTGTGCCGCGCATGGCGGCCACTACGGAGGGATGGGAGTCGGGCACCAGACCGCGGCTCTCGCCGGTATCCAGATACACCGCGCCCAATTTGTCGAGAAACGCCGTGAGCTCCGTCCCCGCCCCGCGCGCGCCCCGGCCGCTGATGACCAAGGGCCGTTTGGCGTTCCACAACAGATCGGCGGCCTTGGCCACGTTAGCGGCATCGGGTAGCAGGACCGGCTTTTCCTTCGGGCGAAAGTGCTCCGCCATCTGCACGGCTCTTGGAACCTCCGCGCGCAAGGTGTCCGTGGGAAAGTCCAGATACACAGGCCCAGGGTCGCCGCCCTGCCCCAGGGCTCGCGACACCGCTTCATCCAACTCCTGCAACACCAATGCGGGCTCGCGCACCGTGCGCGCGTAGCGGGTGAGCGAGCGTACCAAGTCCGTGTGCACGATGTCCTGCAAGGCACCCCGGTTCTCCTGCGGCTGCGGGGGCAGGCCGGAAAGCACCAGCACGCTGGCGCGGGCGATATGCGCGTTGGCGATGCCGGTCATGGCATTCGTGACACCCGGCCCGGCCGTGACCAACGCGACGCCCAGGCTCCCGGTCAAGTCGCTGTGGGCATGGGCCATGTAGACGGCGGCGCGCTCGTCGCGCACATCGATGATACGAATGCCCTCCGCGTCGCAGCGCATCCAGATGGGCATGATGTGCCCTCCGCACAGGGCGAAGATGCGGTCCACGCCCCGCGCCTTGAGAAAGCGCGCGATGACACCGGCGGAGGTGTTTGGGGTGAGGGGTGGAGGGGTTGCTGCCATGTGATTATTCTAGGATGAACGGGTGCCGCATTTTGGCGGCCCGCCTCGCAACGGTCAACGGTGTGGCCGGAACCAACATGAATGCGGTCGCCACGGCAACATCCATGGTAAGAACGAGGGGGATCCCCGAGTGGTACTTACATAAAGAAGACCCGGGGATTCCATTCCTCCGTAAGAAGGGTAGGGAAGAGGAAAGGAAAGTGAATGCTGTGCAGTGTGCTTCGGCCCGCTTTCGCGAGAAAGTCGCCGGGGTAGCCCGGCAGCTAGTAACTTTCTTTTGGGCGGCCCAAAAGAAAGTCACCAAAGAAAAGGCCGACCCACTGAACCGCCCCTACCGGGGCGCCCTGCGTTACTCGAAGCGATGGGCGCCTGCGGAACTAGTCCGCGCAAAAGGCGCGCGGCCGTCGGACAGTCCTCGGCGACGTCCCCCCATCGCTCCTGCGTTACTCGGCGCTTCAGAAGGGGGAGAAGCACTTCAACATCCAAACCCAAACACCGACAACCGACAACCGAACCCACACCCTTCGCAAACCGCTGGTTTGCTTTTCCTCCCCCTATGCCGCGCCGCGCAGCTCGGCGGGCTCGCGGGGTTTTGGCTCCGGCCGCTCGCTATGCTCGCTTAACGTGCGAGCACGTTAGCCTTCACCGAAACTAGCGTTTTGCCGAGGACTGTCCGACGGGCGCGCGCTTCATGCGCGGACTAGTTCCGCAGGCGCCGCGAGTCCGACAGGCAGCGCAGGAGAAAAGCGGCATCGGGGTGCCCTTCTCTTTGGTTACTTTCTCTTGGGCAAGCAAGAGAAAGTGACCAGCCGCCGGGCTGCCCCCGGCCACTAACCTCTGATGAAACCATGAGCGAAGCGACGTCTTCTCCAAATTTGCCAGATGTGGACCCGTAGGTGACTATTCCCAACTCACTTGATTGAACATACGCCGTAACCGTTCGCCCCGCTGCGGAGCGATTCCGCGGATGTAGGCAATCCGTCCGGCGAGGTGGGCGCGGAAGTCCCCATGGGATTCCCGGTTCTCGCTTGGCCCACCGCGCAGCCGGCAATTGTGCAGCGTCGCTTTCAAGCGATCGAAGTCATCACGCGCGAAATTCGGCTTAACGTTCACGATAATGCCCGTGACTTGCTGGCGCGCACTCGCGCGCATGATGCGTGTCTTTCGGTGATTCAGCGCAAAACCTTCCTCCAGCGCGATAGCGCCCACTTGCACCGGCAAGCGCTCCGCGGCCCGCACCAGATCGGCCCCACCCGAAAAAGTGAGGTCGTCGGCGTACCGGGTGTACACGGCGCCCATCGCCTGCGCTAATCCATGCAGCCGAACGTCGAGATTGAAGGCGCATAAATTGGAGAGCGCGGGCGACGTGGGTGCTCCTTGCGGGAGGTGCGGGATGACGTAGATCTGTCGTTCGCGCCAGTCCAGAGAAGGACTTTCAAAGGCATACGGGGCAGGATCTCTGGCCGCGCTCAACAGGCCTAAAGGTGTGCCGTGAGTACAAAGCCCCGTGAGAATGTTCGCCGCCTGTACCGGGTAACCGAGGGCCTTGAATAATCCCCGCACTCGCGGCGCGGTAATCTTCAAGAAGAAATCCTGCAAATCGAGCTTGATCACGATGCGCTTTCCGGTGTGCGCACGGGCATTGGTCAGGGCCGAGTGGCGAGGGCGAAAGCCATGCACAGCTTCGTGCAAGGGAACGAATTCCAGCAACTCGTGCAAGATCCGGCGTTGAATCGCGATGAGGCGCGGCTTGGGCGTTTCCAGCAATCGCCATCCGCCGGAGCGTTTAGGTACCCACCGATGGCGGTAATGCTGGCAACCCGGCGGGGAATGGCTCCCGCCATATTCGTAACTTCCCGCGAACCAGAGTAGCTCGCCAGTCTCGATTTCCAGCCAGGAAGCGATGTCTCCGGTGCTGGGCAAATTGGGCAACGCGATCTCGCCCAACGCGACCATTGCGGGCGCCATGCTGGGCGGATCGGTGGGAAGAACTCTTAACCTGGGCGGATGCTTCGATTGCTGCGCGCGGCGAAACCCCGGCGCCGCGATGATGCATTCAGTGATCGCGCCGTGGGAGTGGACATGCCATTCGTGGCCATACTCGCGAACGATCTTGGCAAGGAGCGTTGCCAGCCACTTGGGATTCGCGCCGAGCGTTCGCACGCAACGCGCATGCGCTTGCGTAACCTCGGGTGGCCCGGCCAGCAATGCATCGGCCAGACTCCGCGCAAGTAACTGTTGGGGGTTCATGGTCACTATTAATGTTTCGGTAAATGATCACAAGTTCTCTCCCTCATCCCAACCCTTCTCCCGTAGGGCGAAGGGCTTTTCCTCCCTCGCCCTCCGGGAGAGGGAACGAGGGTGAGGGAAAAGGCTGCAATGAATCCGCGCTGCCACGTATTTTGGAAAGCTCAATGGCCCCGCGTTGAGGGGCGGCTCGCGCACCAACGTGGCAGGCATGGCCCGAGCAGCCTTGCGCTCGCGCGCAATGAAGCTCGGGCGGCGCATTGGAGAACACAGCGCTCCCATGGGGTAACCCCATGGAGACAAACTCCCAAGTCGTCGAAGACTCCCTTGGTTACGTCGGCTTGGTGCGCGAGACCGCGTTAGCACGATAGGCCAGTCGCCAGGGTGCCGTCAAGCCGCGAGTTGAATTCGATAGCAATCCCCAGGGTGCGCGATTCTCGGAAGGGGGTTACGCTACGCTTGTCATGGGTTGGAAGGAGCATGTATGGAAATGAATGCACGTAACGCGATGCAGGCGGCCGAAACCGCGAGGGATGCCCGCTGGGCAGCGGTGGTCTCGCGCGACCCCGCCATGGACGGGAAATTTTTCTACTCGGTGAAGACCACGGGCGTGTACTGCCGCCCTTCCTGCGCGGCGCGGCTTGCCAGGCCGGAAAATGTGCGCTTCCACGCCACTTGTTCCGATGCGGAGCGCGAGGGATTTCGGCCGTGCAAGCGTTGCAAACCCAATGAAGCGCCGCTGGCCGAGCAACATGCGGCCAAGGTGGCCGAGATCTGCCGGATGATCGAGAAGGCCGAAACGGCACCAAGTCTGGAAAAGCTTGCGCGCCAGGCGGGGCTCAGTACCTATCACTTTCACCGCGTCTTCAAGGCAACGATGGGGTTGACGCCCAGGGCGTATGCGGCAGCCCACCGCGCTCAGCGAGTGCGCAATGAATTGGGCCGCGGCGCGACGGTAACCAAGGCAATCTTCGATGCAGGTTACGAATCGAACGGGCGCTTCTACGACGAGTCACACAAAATTCTGGGCATGACGCCATCCACATACCGCGCGGGCGGCACCAACACCGATATAAAGTTCGCCATCGGCGAGTGCTCGCTGGGAGCGATTCTCGTGGCGAGCAGCGAGCGCGGGGTGTGCGCCATTTTCCTGGGCGACGACCCCAATGAATTAGCGCGCGATCTTCAGGACCGGTTTCCGCGTGCGAACTTGATCGGCGCCGACAGCGGCTATGAGCAACTCGTGGCCAAGGTGGTCGGTCTTATCGAGACGCCCATGCTGGGCGTGGACCTTCCTCTCGATATTCGTGGAACGGCTTTTCAGCAGCGTGTGTGGAGGGCTCTCACCAACATCTCGCCCGGTAAGAGGGTGAGCTATACGGATCTCGCCGTCCTGATAGGCGCCCCGAAAGCCGTGCGCGCCGTGGCTTCTGCTTGCGCGGCCAACCCCATCGCGGTGGCAATCCCATGCCACCGGGTAGTGAGAAACGATGGCGGGCTCGCGGGCTACCGCTGGGGTGTGGAGCGCAAAAGGGCGCTCCTTGAACGCGAAGCGAGGAAGTGACCGAGAAGACGCAAGCTGGCTTTGAGGAATTTGGTACCGTCGCGCAAAAGGTCTGCGCACTTGACTGGGCTGGCATTACACAAGACCTCGATGGGCGCGGTAGCGCGTTGTGCAAGCAATTGCTCGCATCAAGCCAATGCGAACATCTGGCGAGCCTGTATTCTCAAGACGCGATTTTTCGCAGCCGTATCGTCATGGAACGGCATGGCTTCGGACGCGGCGAGTACAAGTACTTTTCCTATCCGCTGCCGCCGCTTATTGCACACCTGCGCTCGGCCCTCTACCCGCACCTGGCGCTTGTCGCCAACCGGTGGAACGCCGCCATGGGTCTCGAACCTCGCTACCCAGACACCCATGCGGAATTTATAGCGCGTTGCCACGCGGCCGGGCAAACCAAACCGACTCCTCTGATGCTTCAATACCGCACGGACGACTATAACTGTTTGCACCAGGATCTATACGGCGAGCACGTGTTTCCATTGCAAGTCGCCGTCTTATTGTCGGGGCCGGAGAGGGACTTCACGGGAGGCGAGTTTGTGCTCACCGAACAACGCCCGCGCATGCAGTCGCGCGCCGAAGTCATTCCGCTTCGCCAGGGCGATGCCGTGATATTCGCCGTTCACCACCGACCTGTCGCTGGAACGCGCGGGGTCTACCGGGTTAATCTGCGGCACGGTGTGAGCCGTGTGCGTTCGGGGCTGCGCCATACTTTGGGCGTGATTTTTCACGATGCACTGTGATGGCGTCTTAAAGGGGATAGATTGAGTTGGATATTCGTTTTGTCGGTGGGCCTGATCGGCGGCACCTTGGGAGGTGTCGTGGGCTTTGGCACGTCCATCCTTCTGTTGCCACCCCTGGTCATCGTGTTTGGCCCCTACGAGGCGGTCCCCATCATGGCGGTGACGGCTTTGCTCGCCAACGTTTCCCGCGTCATGGTTTGGTGGCGGGAGATCGATTGGAAGGCCGGCGCGGTCTATAGCATCACGGCCGCGCCCGCCGCCGCGCTTGGGGCGAAGACACTGCTCACGCTGCCGGCCAATGCCATCGAAATCACGTTGGGCGTTTTTTTCCTGGCGATGATCCCCATCCGGCGCGCACTCCTGCACGCCGGATTCAAGATCAAACTCTGGCACTTGGCCGTGGTGGGTGCCGGGATTGGATATCTCACGGGCATCGTTGCATCCACCGGTCCCATCAATACCCCGTTCTTCCTCGCCTATGGGCTCGTGAAAGGTCCCTATCTATCGACGGAAGCCATGGGCTCCATAGCTGTCTTCTTGAGCAAGGCCATCACCTTCTACTCGCTCGGCGCACTCCCCTGGGCAACCTTGGTGAAGGGTCTTATCGTCGGAAGCTCGGTCATGCTGGGCTCCTACCTGGGCAAGCGCATCGTGCAGCGCTTGGAGATTGCGCAGTTTCAGTTACTCATGGACGCGGTGTTGCTGGTGGCCGGACTGGCGATGCTTGCCACTGCGAGCGAACTGTTTTTGAAATGACAGGTCTTGGCTCGCGCGCGAGGGCTAGCCAGCATCCCCTTAGTGGGTTGCGGGTGAGCGACACGACCATTGCGCTAAACCCCCATGTTGTCACGCAATTGCCACAAAGCCGTCAAGCCCGAGTAACACACATCCCCCACACTGACTCCATTCCCGGTGCCAATGCGTGTTCCCTGCCTTTGAGGCTGCAATACAAGAGAGAATTTCAATCATGCTGGAGACAACCTTCAATAACGATCCACGTTGCCCGCTGAACGCGATTGATAACCGGCTACGCCACCAGGAGCAGTCCGCCGGCTTGGCAGCAGCGTCCTTCGGTGATCCAGCTTTCATCGATACGCAGTCCGCGGATGATCGGATAAACGGACCGCTTGCCAATATCGACTGGGACGCGCTCGAAGCCACATGCCGGCGCCACAGCGTCCGGAGCCTAACATTGTCCGGTTCGACGGTAATCGAGGAGAGCGGAACGGATTCTGGATTGTTCGAATTTGTCGTTGAGTTCCTGCCACTTTCCCCCGCCCGGCGCGCCGACGCGTACTTTAGCGTGCTCTGGACCTTGAGAAATGCCCTGGAATGGCCCATCCACCTCGTCGACAAAGACGCGGTGGTGAAATCGTTGACCTGTGAGCGCGCGGAACAGAGGCAAACCATAATTTACGCGGGCTGATTAACGGACCCGGCCGCTTAGAATCCCGGGCGAGAAATTTTCGGATCAGGGGTTGGATCCATCCTTGGCACGCCCAGAGACCAGGGATTAATCTCGTTTGAGTGCACCAAGAATTTGGCTCTTGTACGGCGAACATATTCGTATCGCAACCGATGTACGCGAACGGCATGCCCTCGGAAGTCGGAGTCGTTGGCGGTGAGCCAGCGCAGCGTGTTCTCGTGCAGCACCGGTTTCCTATATTGCAGTATTCTTGCGCCCATCCGTGAAAAGATAGGCAATGGAACATGCATGATTTGATTATTGGCAACGCCACGATTTACGACGGGCTGGGTGCTGAGCCGCGCCAAGGCAGTGTTTCGGTCGCCAATGGGCGCATCGCGGAAATTGGCTCGGTAACGGGTGAGGCTCGCAGCCGCATCGACGCCAAAGGCCTGGCGCTGATGCCCGGCATCATCGACACCCACACCCATTACGATGCGCAGATCACCTGGGACCCGTTTGCCAATCCGTCTCCGGCGCTGGGCGTGACTACCCTCGTCATGGGCAACTGCGGCTTCAGCATCGCGCCCTGCCGGCCCGCCGACCGCGATCTGACCATGCGTAATCTCACTCACGTCGAAGGCATGTCGCTCGATGCGCTGCGCGCGGGCATCGACTGGGGCTTCGAATCTTATCCGCAATATCTCGATATGCTGGAGAAAAAAGGCGTTGGGCCGAATGTGGCCTGTTTTGTTGGCCACTCCAGTGTGCGCACCTTCGTACTGGGCGCGGATGCGCCCAAGCGCGCTGCGACAGCAGGTGAAGTCAAGACCATGCGCAGGATTGTGGCCGAGGCTATGGAGGCGGGCGCTGTGGGTTTCGCCACCACACGCTCTGGCCAGCACAACGGCGAAGCGGGCATACCGATGCCTTCGCGTCTGGCCGATGAGCACGAATTGACGACATTGTCCGCCGCGCTGCGCGATGGCGGAAAGGGCCTGCTGATGATGACGAAGGGGGCCGATACGCCGGTACCCTGGATCGAAAAACTATGCGAGGCCGCTGGCCGGCCTTATCTGGTCGCAGCACTTTTGCATTCCAATCTCGCCCCGGAAGCCTCCTTCGAGGATCTCGATCATATTCGCGCGGCGCGCAAACGCGGAAACCGAATGTACGGTGCGGTATCGCCTTGTCCGCTGAACTTCGAGTTCACCATGCACGAGCCTTATGTGTTCGAGGGCCTGCGCGTATGGCAGGCGCTGATGGCGATGGACGGCAAGTCCTTTCGCCGCACGCTCGCCGATGGCGCCTGGCGCGGCAAACTGAAGAATGAGCTAGAAGAACGCAGCCGGCGCATGTTTACCGGCGAATGGAACAAGGCCCATGTCGCCCAGGTGGCGGACGCGAAACATGCCGCATACGAAGGCAAGTCAATCGCCGCTCTAGCGCTAGAAGCAGGCGCGCATCCAGTAGATTTCATGCTCGACCTGGCGCTCGAGGAAAATCTCGACACGGTCTTTACCGCCACGCTGCTTAATTCCGATGAGGATGCGGTGGGCCGCATGATGCGCGACGAGAACGCCATCGTCTCGCTCTCCGATGCGGGCGCGCACTTGACGTTTCTCTGCGATGCCGGTTTCGGTTTGCATGTGCTCGGGCATTGGGTGCGAGAGAAGAAACTCATGCCGCTCGAACAGGCGATTCTCAAGCTCACCTCCGAACCAGCGGCATTGTTCGACATGAAGGATCGCGGCGTTATCGCTGCCGGCAAACCGGCCGATCTGCTGCTGTTCGACCCGAAGACGGTCGGACGCGGGCCTTCGCGGCGCATCTTCGATCTGCCCGCGGGCGGGTCGCGGTTGACGACTCCTGCGACCGGCGTTCACGGCGTGTAGGTGAACGGTGAGCGCGTGGCCGATGCCGGTGGCCTCGTCAAGGATGCGCCGAAAGCGGGGAGAGTGTTGCGGGAATTTGCCGCTTGAATAGGCGCAACTCTGCAGGCTACAAATCGAGAGCACCCGCCGGGACGGCCCAGCATATGGACCTGCCGTTGGGATTCATGTAACGCCTAGCCGCCCTAATGCCGCGGCGGCGTTTATATCTGAACCGCTTTCATGGCGTGCGCGCGCCCAGTCCGGTGGCAATAGGGCTGGTCCGCCTGCGCGGGCGGCACTCGCGCCAGGAGCCGGACAAGCTGAATTCAGCCCCTCAAGCAGCCAAAGTCCTTCCCGAAAAGGCGCCATCCTCACACCTCCGCGCCCAATGAAATAGCGACTGACGACGCGCCGAGGCGGCGATGGATTGACAGTTGGCCAAAAGGGCGTTTGAAATTCCTATTCGCTGCTGCTGCTGCTGCTGCTGATAGACCTGCTCATGCTGGCGTGATATTCTGGCCATGCTCTGGCGATAGGGAGCTTCTGTTGCTCTTCTATCTAATTCCATGATCATGTCACACCGTGACACTGGGGGCGATGCGACTAGTCCCATTTGGGACTACTCATTTCGACCAGTTAGTTTGGACTGTCATGCGCAACGCGCTGGGTGAGCCGGGGCCGATTATGGAGAATTTGCGCTATGAAAAATCTACGCAAGTATCGCCTAGTCTGCGCGTGCCTTAACTGCCTTGGCGGCCTATTGCGCCTGGTAGCGGCACTCGTAGGCATGGCGTCTAACTATCCTGTCGCGCATGACGCCGAAGTGGGCATCCAGGTACGAGCGTAAGCCGGGTCGCTGGGTATTCGAGCCGACCGATGAGTATCGGGACATTGGCGATCAAATCAAGAAGGCCACGCGGAAGGTTTGGCGGCCGCCGCCGTACTATTACCATCTGCGAAAGGGCGAGCACGTCAAAGCCCTCCAACGTCACGTAAGAAATACCTATTTCGTCCGTTTCGACATCGAGGATTTCTTCGGGCGTGTAAATCAATCGCGTGTCACGCGGTGCCTTAAAGAATATTTCAGCTACGCTGAAGCGCGGAGAATGGCGCTCGATAGCACTGTGCGCCATCCCATAGAGAAGGGCCGATGGGTGCTCCCCTACGGGTTCCTTCAGTCGCCCATACTCGCATCGTTGGCGCTGTCAAAGAGCCGCGTGGGAAGTGTTCTCGATCGGCTGCACAAGACGCAGGGAATGTCTGTCAGCGTTTATATGGGTGACATCATTGCCTCCTGTAAGGACCTGGCGAAACTTCAGGAAGCGTGCAAAGCGCTGACGCTTGCGGCGAATCAGGCAGGACTAGGTTTCAATGCCGCAAAATGTGAAGGTCCGGCAACCGCAATTACCGCCTTCAACGTTGAACTAACCCACGCGAGTCTTGCAATAGTCGCCAAGCGACTGGAAGAGTTTGTGTATGAGCTTCAGCTGGGTAGTGAACAACAACGGAGAGGAATTCTCGGGTACGTAAATTCGGTGAATGTGGATCAGGCGAAGAAGCTACGCACCTCGCCATAAGGCATCATATAAGCAGGCCTACATGAATAATCGGTAATCGTACGAACCACCAAACCGCGAGAGCAGCGACCCGATGCGCGCAACTTGCCGTGAGGACTCAATGGTCGCTGGCACTTGGGCATAGAGGTCGAAGCTGTTCCAGTTCATTTTCGATAGTCCAAGGATCTCGCCCGCCACGTCGACCAGATCCGAATGACCGGAAAAACGCCTGATTACCATCGGCGCGGGAATGCGACGCTTGCCCTGGTAATACTTGAAGCGGGGATTCAACGCGGTTGATACTCCATGAACCCACAAGAGTGCGCTTTGTGCGTCCTGCAGTAAGGTGGTGCCGCGACGAATAGGGAACCCGTCGGGTGTGAACCCGTCGCTTCTGTGGACTGACGCCACATAGCGCAGCGCATCATCGGTAAAAATCTGAATGAGCTCGATGTTAGCGATATCTTCCAACCCAGCACGCAGCCCTTGCTGCTCCTGTTGCAAGAATGGGGTGAGTTTGTGGACCACCACCCTTTGCGGTAAGCGCATGCGTGCCTCGAAAAACTGCTGCCGGATTGTCTCGCCCAAGCGGCGGGCGTCATCGAAAGACATGTAAGGATTCCGTCGGTTTCGACCCAGGAAGGTTGGGTTTTCGATCTCGCTAAGGCGAAACTGAAGCCCCTCCCCCTGCGCGTTGTACAGATGACTGCAGCCAAGAACAACATTGCCCTGGTCCCGATTCTGCCGCGCCATGGAAAAAGCCAAACCAACGTATGCCGTTTCCTGATGGAGCCCAGACAATACCCAAGGCGTACGCATGCTTTTCACGTAGAACGCCAGCGAAAGCCACCATCGGATGCGGCACTGGAGTTCATTTTCTAGTGTATCGGCTTCGAGAAATTGAGTGGCGATGCCCAGCGGGATTGCAGAGGCCTTGACGAAATCGTGAAGGCTAAAGCTCTCGTCATCGGTGGAAAACAGCCGCCACTTGCTCCAGCGCGCGGGAATGTAGACAACAACGACGTTGACTACCTGGGCGGCCTTAATCTGTGTAATTGCAGCGACCAACTGGCGGCCAAGCTCGCGCGCGCCCATTTGCTCGTCGAGGGCGGGGTCCGGCTCTGGGCATTCAAACCATGCTCGATCACTGGGCACGGGGAGCGAAAGCGCAGTCCTGAACGCCTCGGAAAAACCGGGGAACGGCGGCAAGTAGTCCTGTTCGCTCTTTATGGGGTCCAGCGGCCGATTCAGCAGCTGCAAATAGCTGCTGAGGATGACGCGGTCGCTGGCGGGACAAACCACGCCAATACGGATGGCCCCCGTCAGTCCGCGTGTCGTCAGGTCGATGTCATAGGGCCGGTTTTGGAGCAAGCCGCGGACGGGATGGATATCCTCGGCTGTTTTCTGTTGTTGAGCGCTAGCAAACAACAGCCTTGGTTCGCGTATCTGTAGACCGCGATTGCTGACGAGCCTTTGCGCCTTATCGTTGAGCGGAACAGTACTTTCACGCTCATCCGTAATTGCGCCCACGAACGGCGCACGCGTGACGCGAAAGCGAAAGCCATCCGTGTCGGCTGGGTATAGAAAGTCCTCGCCGTTCTTGGGCAGGAATCTTTGACGCCACTGCTCGACGGAATCGTTGAACTCTGCGTTGTGCTGATAACCGAGAATCGCGCTTTTGATCTCGCGCGAATGTTCGACAGAAACGGGACTGCCATCCAGATGTGTTACCTGCAAGGTCGGCATCATTATCAACTGCAGGGCGTCGTTGAACGGCCGCACATGCAGGACGACGGCGTCGTAGGCTTGATAAGTAACTCGACTGTGGAGGCGCTTGGAGGGTGAGTTGGATAACCAGATCATGGCGCCGTCGTACGGCAACCCGGCGCGCGCCGCTGCAGCACGCACAAGCGCGCGTCGGATCAGCGTAATAGTGACAGTATCCTCGTATCGAAGATCATCCTTGCCGACCGGGACGCGATCAATCGAGCCCTTCAAATTTGCGCCGAAAGCGTTGCGCAAGATGGCGGGCGTCGCAAACGCAAATACTTTTCCTTTCAAAGGGGCAGCGACGAATCCGTGCTTATCGCCAATCTCCTGCAACTGCACCCATACTTTCTCTTTCGGCCACTCGTGGAGATCAAACTGCAGCATCTCGTGCGGAGGAACGAGCTTGAACGCATTGCTCTTAATAAGACCCGTGGGCGCGAGGTCAGGCAAGGAGAATGCGCTGACATGCTTGGCGTCCGCTTTCTCCGCTTTGGCGAGGATGGCCATCGCGCTTGCGGTGTGGTCGCCATCAAGACAATGAAGAGCTAGGCGGCGCAAGAGGTCGTCGAAACTAACGCCCGGCACATAGGCTCCACGCTGGCCCTTAGCATTCGCGGTTGCGAGGAGTCTAGCGACGTCCGCGGGCGGCGGTTCATCGGAATGGTTACACCAATAGAAAGGTGCTGCACTATCGGCGGCGAGGATCTTGGACAGAGCGGCCATTATTGCCGCGTCGCGGCCGCTGTATCCGCATACGACTACCGGGGCGCGGGTGAACGTCTCGGTCATAGCGTCCAACAGCTGCCTCTCTTGGTTCTGCAGCTCCTGAGGTTCGTTCTTTAATTTGTCGTAGCGGTAGTCGCCGTGGAGCGCGACAGACAGCAATTCTCCGGGTCTAGGAAGCCGGTCTACCCTGCTCTGCGAATCGATGCCGATTTCAAATAGTGGTGACATTGACCGCGGCCGCTGCGCGTGCCGAAAGTGCATCGAAATTGGTCGTCCATACGCTCGATATCGTACCGGCTCGCGCCATCAACGCGAGGAGCTGGTAGCCGATATGTGACTGCGATTGCGCGAGGTAACTGGCAAAATACGCGCGGCGATCGTCTTGGCGGGGATAGCAGGCATTGATGTAAAAGCCGTACTCCTCTGGCGCACCCGATTTCGGGAAGGTCCGTTGGGCGTCAAGCCACTTCTGGATGCGGTCCTTGACCGACGGGAGGGATAGTTCGCGGAACTGCGATTCGAGCCCCGGATTGTTGGTCACAAAGATCGAGCGCTTCCACTCCCATATGCATGCGGACGCCGAGGGAATTCCCGATGAGATTGACGCACCGGCACCCAAGAACACCGCATGCTGGATATTCTTGTTTATGGCGATCGAGGGAACGAGCGCATCGATCGTGATCGTGGCAAAAGTCATGGTGTACTGCCCGTAGGCACCACCGCAACGGCCGTCACATGAACTGCACGCAGCCCGAACATCTTCTTATGATTTTGCCGTCATTGAATGTGTAAGGGATTATGCTTCCACCCTGGCACAGCCGACAGGAGATGGAAGCGGACACCCGTCTCTGCCTTGCGTAGTCGGCCAGGATCGCGTTCTTCGCTAGCCACAAGCCGGTGAAGGTGACTTATCAAACCGTATGCCCGGCTCCGCCGCAGGTACTGGTTTCTTCGATGCTGTTGCGGCGCCGGGCGCTTGGCCCGCGCACCGGGCAAACCATCTTTAACCGGCGCTGGCTGCGGTCTTTCTCCGCGCACTGCCCTGGGCAACCTTGGTGAAGGGTCTTGTCGTCGGCAGCTCGGTCATACTGGGCTCCTTCCTGGGCAAGCGCATCGTGCAGCGCTTTGAGATCGCGCAATTTCAGTTGCTGATGGACGCCGTGTTCCTGGTCGCGGGACTGACGATGCAGGCTGCGGCGATCTGGTAGCTCTTCCTGAATCAGGAACAGTCTGCTGACGATGCGCCCGGATTTGCCATTGCCGTCGGCAAATAGTGAATTGCTTCGAACTGGTAATGCCCCACCGCCATGCGGATCAGCGAGTCCAGCTCCTATCCACTTCATTTCGGTTCGACGACAATAAACTCCGCATGCATGTCGGAAAGATTCTTCGGAAGAATGCGCCCCGCAGGCTGCCATACTGCCTGGCCAAAGGTGAGGCGGGTATAGGCCTTCTTGCCATCCAGAGTGGTCACTTCAAAATGCATTGGGGTCAGCGGCACGATCACGGCCGCCGCGGCGTCGAAAAAACCCGGCGCCCCTTGTCCTGGACCAAAAGTGACGCGCAGCACGCGTACTTTGTCGTTCTCCAGTACGAGGTGGTGATGGGTTGGGTCCGACGTGAGAGGATCGATCTTGGGCAGATTTGCGTTCCCGGCGCCGCCCTTGCCCTTGAGCTCCACCAGGACGGAAATCACGCGGTGTTCCTGCAAGTTCTCGACCCCAATCTTGCTGGCTGGGGAGTAGAGCGCCGCGCCCAAGTTGGAAGCGCGATCCACCCTTTTGCCGTCCGGTAGGGTCACGCGAAAATTCGCGGGAGCCAGGCGCACGGCCACGATATCCCCAAGCTCCAGCATACCCGCGAAGGATTCCTTCGGCCCCCAATCGGCCCGTATTATTTTGACGGCGTCGTTTTCGAACTCGAGCTTGAAGTGCGCGGGATCCGCTTCGGTGACGTGCACTGCCCATGCCGCCAAGGAGGACGTCGCCAGGCACGCCGCCACAAACAATCCGGATAGGACTTTCTTCATGCAAATTCTCCAAATGTTATGTTCACAGGCTCGACAAGAAGTGCGCGAGTGCTTCGATCTCAGCATCGGTGAGACCTTTCACTGACGCAGCCATGACGCCACCGTCGTTGGCGCGAGTGCCATCACGAAAAGCCGTGAGTTGCTTCGCTAGATAGGGCAGCTTTTGGCGTGTCAGTTTCGGGAATTCGTTCTGTCCCTTGTAGGTGGGAAGGTGACACGTGGCGCAAATGCGCTCAACCGCGATCTTCTTCCCTGCGGCGGCCTTGGCGGGATCGGGTACGGTCTTCTGTTTCGCCGAATCCTTGGAGAAATAAAAATCCGCCACGTCGCGCATGGCTTGATCGTCGAGTACGCCCACCATCGGCGACATCATGGGGTCCTTACGCGTGCCTTCCTTGAAGGCTTTTAGCTGGCGGTAGAGGTACTCCTTCTGCTGGCTGGCGATGTTGGGATACTGGTCTGCGCTGGAGTTTCCTTCGATTCCATGGCAGTGAGCGCATGAGGCCGTGTATTGCGCGCCCCGGTTGGCGTCCGCGTGGACGGCTGAGGATAACATTGTGACCAAGGTGGCGGCTATTGCGACAACAATTCGGTGCATTGGGTGGTTTCCTCTCGAACAGGCTAGCCCGCATTTCTCACACGTCGCCCCGAGATGCAATCACTTCTGCTTCATACAAGGCTCACTCTTATCTATTATCACTGCTCTCGCCGGCAGCGGGCTGCGCGGGTGCTGGCGCGTTTATGCCGGTCATTTTCGGCATGCCCGTCTTGGCCGTATGTCCAATACGGCCAAGACGTTCGAGCCAAAACTGTCTCGCCCTAAACGCGCCATCATC